>JAICVS010000082.1 GCA_025935195.1 Ktedonobacterales bacterium | reverse complement strand
GTCTGGAGCACGAACCAGGGGATGGCGAGGAAGGTGAGCACGTCGCCCACCGCCGAGACCATGTTGGCAGTGAAGAGGGCGAAGAGCGGGCCGTGGCGCTGCCTTCGGCTCAGGTCAGTATCCACCTGGATGTCGCGCATGGGCGTGTCTCCTCATCCAGCTAAACCATTACGCACCGGGACAGCGAGCAGATGCGCGCGTCCGCTCGCACGGAGACCCGCGGCCCGGCGTGTGGACAAGTGTAGCGAGAACGTGGTTAAAAGTCAATTCCAATGTTGATATTTGTCATTGGTATTTTCATATTATCAATATTATGGCGGGGCTGGTACGCGACAATGCCGTTCTGCCATGACATGTCGTGAAAGAGCTCTACCCACCAGAACAGCCATGGCCGCTCTGGTGGTGGTCACCATCCCACTGGCGCGGTTGCTCGCCTGCCCCTTCACCTGAGATGCGGGGGCATGCTGCCGTCGGCGGCTATGCGGCCTGTGTGGAAGAGGATGGGTCTGGGACGACGGAGCTGGCATCACCATCAGGCGGATCGTCGTCGAGGTTGATAGTGAGATAGCAGCCGCCGAGGGCGCAATCGGTGTGGAGATGGGCGAAGACGCGGCGAGCCAGACGGAGCATACGGCGGTTTTCCCAGGCGGTGTAGCCAGTGAAGGTGGCGACCGCGCGGCGGCGCGCTTCGGCGGTGAGCCGGCGCAGCACGAACGCACCCAGGCCGCGCGACTGCCAGGGGTCGGCGAGCAGGATGCCGATCTCGGCGCTGCGCTGGTCTTTGGAGCGGTCGAAGCGGGCGATACCAACCACCGCGCCGCCGGCCTCAGCGACCAGCGCGTAGGATGACGAGCCGTCGGCGCGGCCGAGGGCGACGAAGCGTTCGGCCCAGGCGTCGTTGCGCGGAACGCCGGCACAGAAGTAGAGGTAGCGCGTTGTCTCGCTCAGGTCGAAGAACAGGTGACGGAGCGACTCGCGATCTTCGCCAGTGGCGTCGCGCAGGCGCACGGTGGCGCCGTCGCGCAGGCAGACCTCGAATGTCTGGGTATCGTCGTGGGTTGGCATGTGCTGACCTCCGTGGCTGATGTCTGGTTGGCCGGACGCTATTTCCCGCTTGCTTCGGTTGATGGTGGACGGCGCCGAATGATTGGCTGAACGGACAGTTAATGGATGGGGCAAAAAAGGGGAGACACCGCGGCGGGCGGGGCTACGCGCCCAGGTAGGCGAGGACGGCCTCGCGCATGCGGCGGCGGAGCTGGTCGAATGGCTCGTCGCCGCGCAGGAGCCACTGGATGCTGAGGCCGTCTATGAGCGCGCGGACGACGGTGGATGCCTCGGCGGGGATGAGGTCGCGGCGAAAGACGCCCGCGGCGATCCCGCGCTGGATGGTCTCGCGCTCCAGCGCGGCGCAGCCTTCGTGGAAGCTGCGCGTGCTCTTGCCAATGGCGGGGCTGCGCAGGCCGGCGCTCATGAAGTCGAGGAAGACGCGATAGAAGTCGCGATGCTCGCGGGCGCCGATGGTGAGGGCGTCGAGATAGGCGTCGAGCTGTGCCAGCGGTCCTGAGGCGGCGGCCTCGCGCATGGCGCGCTCGGCGCGCGAGCGGATGACCTGGTCGGTGCGCTCCATGACGGCGGCGAGGAGCTGTTCCTTGTCGGTGAAGTAGTAGAGCACGAGTGCCTTGGAGACGCCGGCGCGCGTGGCGACGTCTTGCAGGGTCACGGCGGCGAAGCCGCGCTCGGCGATAGCGGCGTAGGCGGCGCGCATCAGGCGCGTGCGCATCTGGGCAGCCTCCTCGGGGCGTGCGATCCGCGGCATGAGGCCTCCTCTATGTTGATTGATTGACTGGCCAGACAATTAACGATGAGAGTATAGCGAATGGCAGTAGGGATGTCAAGGGCTGCCGCGCCCATGCGGAGAGACGAGAACTACCATGGAGGAAACGGAGGCGGAGGGAGGGTCACAGAGGGGAAGGGAAGAGGGTGGAGTCCTCATCGCCTCCCCTCTCCCCACAGTGAGAGGGGAGGCGCGGTTATGTCGCTGCTCTCTGGCGATCTTTGCTAGGAGGCGGCGCAGCCGCACCAGCAATCGCTGCCGCCAGCACAGCAGCGAGCGGCCACGGCGGCCAGGTGGGCCAGCTCGCGCGGCGAGAGGGTAAGCTCGAAGAGGCCGTGCTGGGCGGCGAGGGCATCAAGCTCGGCCTGGGACGGCAGCAGCGTGATGCCCAACTCGACGGCCAGCGCGGGATCGTGAGCTTCGCGTTCCTGGAGGTAGGCGGCGAGGTCGAGCGTGGCGAAGGCGCCGCGAGCGACGAAGCCGCGATGCTCCAGGAAGCGGCGGCCGGCGGGGATGTGCGGGCGGAGCGGGGCGACGAGGGTGGTCGCGCCCAGCTCCCAGGCGAAGGCCACGAGATCGTCGCCGAGCATGGCGCCGACGCCACGGCCACGCACGTCCGGGGCGACGACGATGTCGATCCAGAAGCGGCCCGGCAGCATCCAGGGGTCGCGCCCGACCTCGCCGGAGCCGACGATGCGGCCGGCGCTATCCACGGCGATGGTGCGCAGGTGGATGCGGCCGGGGATCGGCGTGGTGACGAGCGTGCGAACCGTCTCCTGGGGGAGCGGCTGCGGCGCGGCGGCGTTGATCAGCTCGGCGAGGCGCGGGATGTCGCTGTTCGGGTTGAACGGACGGAGATGGATGGTCACGGATGTGCCTCCTTTGCGGCCAGCCGAGCGGCAGACGGGATGCGGTGGATACCGCTACCCGTTACGCTTCAGGCGACCGGTGCGCTTGGCGAAGCGCTCGGCGCGGTTGAAGATGTAGAGGCCCAGGGGGACGCTGACGACGCCGCAGATGAGCAGCGGCCAGATGTCCGGCCAGAGCGCGACGACCGACTTGCCCTGTTGGATGCTCAGGCGCAGCCCTTCGAGCATGTAGGTCGCGGGTGAGATGTGCGAGAAGACCTGCAGCCAGCCCGGCAGGACGGTGATCGGGTAGTAGACGCCGGAGATGAGCAGGATGATCGCGCGGATGATGTAGGCCATCTGCGCGCCGCGCTCGGTGAAAAGCATGGGCAGGATGGCGGAGATGGTGCCGAGGCCGATCAGGGAGATGCTGCCGGCGAGCATGATGACGACGGCGGCGCCCCAGGCGGCATGGGAGAGGTCCATGTGAAAGAACGCGCCCATCACGAGCAGTTGGACGGCGGTCAGCGCGAAGCCATGCAGCAGGGCGAAGGCGCAGGTGCCGAACATGTGGGTGAGACGGGAGACGGGCGCCATGAAGGTGTATTCAATGGTGCCCTCCCACCGCTCCATTGTGACGGTCTCTGTCACCTGATCGAAGACGACGCTGATGTAGGTCCAGATCGCGGTGCCGATGGCGAGGTAGACGACGAACTGGTTGAGCAGCGCCGGGGAGAAGCGCTGGCCGGAGATCTGGCCGGCGCTGGCGGCGATGAAAGTGACGCTGAGCGCGTTGACGATGTTGTAGGTGACCCAGACGGCTTCCCAGGCCCAGTAGCGCTTGGTGAGATACCAGTTGCGCTCGATGAAGGCGTAGCCTTTGCCGGCCTCGGCGCGGGCGCCGCTGAGCGTCGCGCGGGCGACGGCCAGGCCGCGTGCCTGTAGCATGCTTGCACTCCTTCCCGGCGCGGCCGCCGGGCATCTCGTACGTATCTATTCCGTTTGCGTGGGTGTGTGACGGAAGGATTTTTGATTCACCACAGAGGATGGGATTGCGGCCGTGAACGGCCGGCAAACGGGCAGTCGGCGGTTGATGGATTTTGACAATTTAAGACGGGCAGGTGTCCGCGCGGGCCGGCCGGCGGTTGAAACCGCGCCTGAAGGCGTGCCGCCACGAAACCGGCCTGCGCCGGTTGGGGTGGGCGTCCACCGATTACTTGTCGTCCGCTTCGTTGTCTTCCTCATCTTCCGGTTCGTCCTGCTCCCAGTCGCGACCGGTGTAGGCCATGAAGACCTCGGTGAGGGTGGCGGGCCGGTCGAGGCCGAGCCTGGCGGTGACGGCGCGGCGCAGGCCTTCGGCGGTGTCCTCGGCGACGATGCGGCCGCCATCAATGATGGCGATGCGGTCGCAGAGGGCCTCGGCCTCATCCATGTCGTGCGTGGTGAGCAGGATGGTGGCGTCGTGGGTGTCGCGCAGCTCGCGGACGAAGACCTGCACGTCTTGCTTGGAACGCGGGTCGAGGCCGGTGGTCGGCTCGTCCAGCAGCAGCAGGATGGGCGCGGTCAGGAAGGCGCGGGCGATGGCGACCTTCTGCTGCATACCGCGCGACATGCTCTCCAGCGGCTGGCCGATGCGGTCCGGCTTGATGCCCAGGCGGGCCAGGATGGCGTTGATCTGCTCGCGGGCCTCGCGGGCGGGGAGGCCGTAGAGGCGGGCGGAGTAGAGCAGGTTCTCCATGGGGCTGAGCTTGCGGAAGAAGGCGGCCTCGACGCTGACGCGGTTGATCAGCCGCTGGACGGCGCGCTCCTCACGGGCGACATCGTGGCCGAAGACTTCCACGCTGCCGGCATCGGGGATCAGCAGCGTGGAGATCAGGCGGATGAGCGTGGACTTGCCGGAGCCGTTGGAGCCGAGGACGCCGACGATCTCGCGGCGGCGGATGGTGAGCGAGACGTCTTCCACGGCACGCACGACTTTGGGGCGGCGCGCGCCGGCGAGGCCGAAGGGGAGCCAGGAGCGCCCGCCGTGCTTGACGAACCGCTTGGAGACGCGGCGAATGGCGAGGGCGTCGTGGTTGTCCAGGTCGGCGAGCTCGGCGGCGGAGATCAGGCTGGTGCGGCGCTCGGGCAGGGTGACGGTCTCAGGCCGAGTGGGCGTCGTCAGCTCGTCTTTGAGGATTGCCACGGGGGTCTCCTTTCGGGAGCGGTCGGCAGGGACAACAGGGACAACAGGGTCGGAGGATCATTCTTTCCGCAGGCAAACGAAAGGGCCGCGGGCGGCGATTTTATTCGCGTGCCCACGGCCCTTGGGGAGCCTCGGAGAGAGCTGCTTGCTATCTCTCTCGACGATGACCATAACTTCCCCTGGGAATGGGCACACGGCGCCCGCCAGCGACGCCCGCGATGGGCGGCGTGAGGCCGATGCCGCGGAGCCGCATGCGCGCGTAAACGGGCACGGCGACTGGGCGGGCGCTTTGGAAGGTGCTGATGCACACCATCGTCCTCACCTCTCGAATCTGTGCTCGTCTCATGACATTCCGCGCGTGACGACTCCGACGTGTGCCGGATGACTCACTCTGGCGAGTATAGCGGGTGAGCCGGTGCGGCGTCAAGCGGGATGGGCGGATGCGGTGGCGAGAGGATCAGAAATCTGTACGGAGGGACAGGGGAAGGGCGCTGGGGAGACGAGGGCGAGGGCGAGCGGGAGCATCTGGTGGGCGGCTGCTCTCCTGGCGACTGGCGTTGCGAAGCCCCTCATCAAGCGGGTAGGGAAGGGGGAAGAATCCTGTGCTGTGTGTGTGGAGGGATGGTCTGTTGCCGATTGTGCCGCGCTAGACGCGGGAGCGTTGCTTCATCACACGCGCCAGCTCGCGCTGCGTTTCGCGCTCCCGGATGGCGTCGCGCTTGTCGTAGAGCTTCTTGCCGCGGCACAGCCCCAACTCGACCTTGACGCGGTTCTCTTTGAAGTACAGCTTGAGCGGCACGAGGGTGAGGCCCTTGGTCTGCACACGCCCGATCAGCCGGTCGATCTCGCGGCGGTGCAGCAGCAGCTTGCGCGGGCGCATCGGCTCGTGGTTCATGTAGGTGCCTTGCGCGTATTCGGCGATGTGCATGCTCTCGATCCACACCTCGCCATCGCGGATGCGCGCGTACGCCCCGCGCAGGTTGACACGGCCCGCGCGGATGGATTTCACCTCGGTTCCGGTCAGCGCCACCCCGGCCTCCATCTTCTCCTCGACGAAGTAGTCGTGGTAGGCCTGGCGGTTCACCGATACGGTATACGAACGCTCCGGCATGCTGTTACGCTCCGCTTGCCTGCCCGCGCATGGCGAGATCGGCTCTCGTCGCTTCTCTAGCCGCGGCTCCGGTCCCGCGCGCTATAACTATTGATAGCTGTTGATGGCTGTCCAAGGACGGCCTCAGCGCTGCCCAATTGGCCCAATCCGCCCGGCGCTAGCTCCTGAGCCAACCCTTGCATAACATTGGACAAAACCCGTACAACCTGACGTGGGTGCCTCGCCTCGCCATTGCGCAGAGCAGTGAGAGGGGCACCCGCTTATCTTACCCCGCGGCGCGGCGCCTCACAAGTCGCGCGTCACGCTGAATGATACTGAACCTGGAAGGTGGCGCGCATGTTGTATCGTCTCGGCCGGGCGATGGTGCGCCTGCGCTACGTCGTGCTGGCGCTGTGGGCGCTGGCTGTGCTCGTCGCCCTGCCGTTCGCGCCGCGAGTGGCGCGCGCGCTCGCACCCGGCGGCTTCTCCAGTCCCGCGATGGAGTCGCAGCAGGCGGTGGACGCCTTGCAGCAGGGGCTGCATACCAGCTTCACCAATGTGCTGGTGATCTTCAGCAGCGACGCGCTCACGGCCGATGACCCGCGCTTCGCCGCTCAGGCCGACGCCGCCGTGGCCCGCCTCAACGGGTGGAGCGAGGTGACGGGGATCGTGCCGTTCACCCTCGACCCATCGCAGATCGCGCGCGACCGCCATGCGGCGTATACCGTCGTGCTGCTGCGCGCCGACCCCGATCACGCGCCCGACGTGCTGCCGGCGCTGCAAGCGCGCATCGTGCCGCAGCCGGACCTGCATGAGACGGTTGGCGGCGGGCCGGTGTTCTATTCTGATATTCAGAGCGTGAGCGAGGCGGACCTGCGCCGCGCGGAGCTGATCGCCTTCCCCTTCGCCGCGCTGGCGCTGCTGCTGGTCTTCCGCTCGGTGGTGGCGGCGGCGCTGCCCGCGGCGGTGGGCGGCTGTAGCGTGGTGGTCTCGCTGGCGCTGCTCTACGCGCTAGCCGGCATCACGCCGGTCTCGATCTTCGCGCTCAATATCACGACGCTCTTCGGCCTGGGCCTGGGCGTGGACTACTCGCTCTTTCTGGTGAGCCGCTTCCGGGAGGAGCTGGCGCGCGGCCATCCGGTGGCGCACGCGGTGGGGCTGACGATGACGACGGCCGGGCGTGCGGTCGTCTTCTCCGGCCTCGCCGTCTCGATTGGCCTGCTCGGCCTGGTAATCTTCCCGCTCAACATGCTGCGCTCGGTGGGTATGGGCGGCATGGTGACGGTCGCGCTCTCGATCCTGGCAGCGGTGACGCTGCTGCCGGCGCTGCTCGGCGTCTTCGGCGGGCGTGTCAACGCGCTGCCGGTGCGGCTGCCGCGATTCCGGCGTATCTGGGGCAATCGCAACCGGGACGGCGCGGCCGCGCCCGCGACGGGACATGCTGGGGAAAACGGCTTCTGGCACCGGCTGGCGCTGGGTGTGATGCGGCATCCCGTCGCGACGCTGCTGCCGGTGCTGGCGGTGTTGCTATTGCTGGGCATCCCGTATCTGAGCGTGCGGCTTGCCGCGCCGGACGCCTCGATCCTGCCGCACAGCGTGAAGTCGCGCGCGGCGTTCGACGTGCTGGCGCAGCGCTTCGACCAGACGGCCACCACGCCGATCGTAATCGCGGTGCGCACACATGGCAGCCCGCTACTGCCGGCGAATCTGGAGGCGCTCGACGCCTATACGCGCCGGCTGGCGGCCGATGCGCGCGTGGGAGGGGTGAGCAGCATCGTCTCGCTGGACCCGCGCCTGACGCTGCGGCAATACGAGCTGCTCTATAGCGATCCCGCGCACATCGCGGATCCGTTCATCAGCGCGACGCTGCATAACTCGGTCGGCGCGGACATCACAATGGTACAGGTGACGAGCCGCTATCCCATGCTCGATGCGCGCTCGGAGGCGCTGGTACAGGACATCCGCGCGACCGCGCCGCCGGCGGGCCTCACGATCCTGGTGGACGGCGGCACGGCCGGAATCATTGACTACGTGAACACGCTCTACAGCGCCTTCCCTCTCGCGCTGCTGGTGGTGGCGCTGATCACCTACGTCGTGCTGCTGCTGCTCTTCCGCTCGCTGGTGCTGCCGCTGAAGGCCATCCTGATGAATCTGCTCTCGATTGTGGCGAGCTATGGGGCGCTGGTCTTCATCTTCCAGGAGGGCCACTTCAGCGGCCTGCTCAACTTTACGCCGCTGGGCTTCGTCGAGGCATCCTCGCCGATCCTGCTGTTCTGCGCGCTCTTCGGCCTCTCGATGGACTACGAGGTCTTTCTGCTCTCGCGCATCCGCGAGGCGTACGAGCAGAGCGGCGACAACACCGCCAGCGTCGCCAGCGGGTTGGAGCGCAGCGGCCGCATTATCACCAGCGCCGCCGCCATCGTCATCCTGGTTAGCATGGCCTTCGCCTCGGCCGACATGGTGATCGTGAAGGCGCTGGGCGTGGGCATGGCGCTGGCGGTGCTGCTGGACGCGACGCTGGTGCGCGGGCTGCTGGTGCCGGCGACGATGCGCCTGCTAGGCAACGTCAATTGGTGGTGGCCGTGGCCGTTCAACCGACTGCTGCCGGGCGTCGTCTTCCGTGAGGTGGGCGCGGCGAGCGCGAGTGAGTCCGCGGATGCCGGTGCGGGTGCTACGGCGGCACACTCGGCGCTGCCGGTGGGAGGCGAGCGATGAGACCTGGCATGTTGTCGCGGCGGGGCGCGCTCCGTCATATGTTCGGTGGAGCGCTGATCTGTCTCGCGCTGCTGGCGGCCGGCTGCGGGCTGCCGGGCACCATCGCGTCTGGGAGCGCGTTGCCGGCGGTCGCCGCCTCGCCAACGCCGCTGGCGCTGCCGCCGGTGCGCTTCCCTCAGGACGAGGCGCCGCACCACGATCTGACGGAGTGGTGGTATTACACCGGCCATCTGAGCGCACGTGACGCGGCGGGCCGCACGCACAGCTACGGCTTCGAGCTGACGTTCTTCCAGACGCTGCGCGGCCAGTTCGCGCCGTACTACGCGGCCCACTTCGCCATCAGCGACCTCACGCGCGGCCAGTTTCACTACGACCAGCGCGCCGCCTTCGCGCCGCCGGACGTCATCCCCGCGCCGGACTCGACATCCGGCTTCAACCTGGCGCTTGCGGGCTGGACGGCGCGGGGGCTGGGCGGGCGCGACCAGCTGGCCGCGACGATGAGTGGCTACGCCATCAATCTGGGCCTTACGGCGACGAAGCCGGACGTGCTGCACGGCGGTAACGGCATCATCACCTACGGCGACGCTGGGTACTCCTATTATTATTCGCGCACGCGCATGGCCGTCTCCGGCACGATCACCGATCACGGCGCGCGGCTGACGGTTTCGGGGCTGGCCTGGATGGATCACCAATGGGGCAACTTCGTCTCGCTGGCCGGAGCGGGCTGGGATTGGTACAGCATCCAGCTCGACGATGGCACGGAGTACATGCTCTACGTCATTCGTGATAGCGCGAAGCGCCCCGTCTCGATGTTCGGCACGGCCGTGGCGCGGGCGAGCGGCACGGCAGGGCTGCAACCAGACACGTTGCGCTTCCAGGCGCTTGGCACGTGGCGCAGCCCGCATACGGGCGGGGTGTATCCGTCGGGGTGGCGCGTGACCATCGCGTCGCGCCAGCTCACGCTCACCCTCATGCCGCTGCTGCGCGATCAGGAGCTTGTCACCGCGCAGTCTACGGGCGTCGCGTATTGGGAGGGCGCGGTCGCTGTGCGGGCGACGACGGCGGGCGGCCGGGTGATCGCGGGCGTCGGGTATGTGGAGCTGACAGGCTACGCCAGCGTCCCATCGGCCAGCCCCAGTGCCGCCGTTCCATGAAGACGCGCGGTGTAACTCCGCGGCGAACATGTCAGGAGACGAGAAGGCCTGATCCTATCCACGTGATCGTCATCCAGCCGGCATGCACCCTGTGATCGCGGCCGTTAATCAGCATCCAATCAGGCAAGAAGTCTCTTGTCGTCGCGCATATCTATGATACAATTGTGCTGGGTGATCGAAGGAAGCAGGGTGTGAGGCGCGGGGAATGGCGCTCGCTCGTGAAGTCTTCGAGATGTGGGAGCATAGGCCAGTTGGCTGGAGCCGGGGGGGGAAGATGGAACCACAAGGGCGCATCCTGGACGGCAACCTGGAGACCTTGGGGCTACAGTCCACACTCAAGATGCTGGCGTTGAGCGGAAAGACGGGCGTGTTGAGCGTCACCTCCGGCCAGGAGCGCCTGGCCATCTTTCTGCGGAACGGGCATATCGTCGATCTCGATGAGCCGGGTACGCCCGCGCCCGACCTGATTGATATGTTCCGGTTGCTCGGCCGCATTCCCCCCCAGCGCGCCGCCGAGCTGCGCCGGCTGGCCGGCGCGAACCCCGCCACGGCGATCATGATCATGGTGCAGTTGCAGTTGTGCGCGCCGGATGAGCTACCGCGACGCACGGAGTTCCGTGTGATCCAGGCGATCAGCCGGGCGGTGCGCTGGGAGCGCGGCCGCTTCGAGTTCCACCGCGACATCTCGCCCATCCAGGCGCCTGGCGGCCCGCAGCAATTGTTCAACGTTGATCACGTCCTGCTCGAGGCGCTGCGTATGGCTGACGAGTGGAGCCGTAGCGGCTCGCTCTCGCTGACACGCAATACGGTCGCGCGCTGGATGCCGCAGTTCAACGGCGACGTGACGCAGCTTGGTCTTGGTCGCGAGGAGATTGACGCGCTCTGCCTCTCGAACGGCCAGTTCCCGTTGCATGCCATCTCGTTCGCGCTGCTCGTGTCGGAGCCGCAAGTGGCCACCATCATGCGGCGGCTGCTCGAATTAGGGCTGGTGGAGGTGGTGGACGCGCACCTGGAGGCTGAGCTGGAGCGCAGTCTGGTCAATCTGATCACGCAAAGCCAGTATCAGTTGTCACAGGAGACGCGGTCTCACGCCGAGCAGCGCATGCTGGCGCTGGTGCGCACGATGGGCGCCTGCGTCAACGGGCTGCTCACTCATCACACGCGCTACGCGCGCATGTTGCGCGGCCGCGGCGAGGTGCCCCAGCGGGAGGTGCGGCGCTACCTGGAGGCGACGTTCGGCCCGGTGCTGGCGGATCTCGAACGCAGCTTCCCCCGCATGGATGAGGTGGTGCGCTTCAGCGATGGGCGGCTGGATTATCAGGAACTGGAAACGCTGGAGAAGGTGGTCAAAGGCGCGGAGCTGAGCGACTGTCTATGGGATGCCGTCCGATTGTGCTCGCACTTCATGCGGATTGTCTTCGACCGTGTGCTCAATGATGAAGTCGGCAATTCGCGCGTGGGGCATCAATTTGAAGATTTGTGGTCCGCGTTCCTGCGTGAGATTGACGAGGATATGGCCCGTCTGGCGTACCGCCGTGCGACGACACGTGTGCAGCAAGAGCGCGCCGAGCAGGCGCGGCCGGGCGTCGTGAGCGGTGTGCCGCAGGCATACGGTGTCGCGCCCGATGGACGAAGGAGGTTGAGCTAGGTGGAAGAGTCGGTGGTGTTGGTGGTGGACGACAGCCCAACGGTGCGCAAGATCGTGCAGCTGACGCTGCAGCGTGAGCGCATTCGCGTCGTCACAGCGGGCGATGGGTTGAGCGCGCTCGCGGCGGTCGCCGACGAGCAGCCGGACCTGATGCTGCTGGATATCATGTTGCCACGCATGGACGGCTACAACATCTGCCAGGTCGTGCGCAAAAACCTGGCCTACCGCGATATGCCGATCATCATGCTGAGTGGCCGTGATGGGATCTTTGACAAGATGCGCGGGAAGCTGTCCGGCTCGACGGAGTACATCACCAAGCCCTTCGACTCAACTGAGCTGGTACAGACCATCAAGCGCCATCTCGAGACACCGGCCGCGCGCGAGCGCGCGGCCCAACGCATGGCGTCGCGCCAGCAACGGCTGCGGCGGCGTGTGTAGGCAGCGCGCGTGTGTAGGCAGCGCGCGTCACTCGCGGGGTGACATGTCCGCCACGACACCTTTGACGCGCATGACTCACAAGCGACACGACGAGCAACATCATCACGCCGGTTCGCCGCCACGGCGCCAGCCGTGACGCATAACCAGCACGAGGAGCCCGACCATGGCCGTCGCGAAAGTCCTGGTAGTAGACGATAGCTGGACCGATCTCACGCTGATCGCCACGCCGCTGCGTGAGTCGGGATATGAGGTTATTACGGCGGTGGATGGCGAGGAGGCGCTGGAAAAGGTGCTGCAGGAGCGGCCGCAGTGTGTCCTGCTCGACGTCATCCTGCCGAAGCAGAACGGCTTCCAACTCTGCCGCCGCCTCAAGCAGATGGAGCAGAGCCGCGATATCCCGATCATCCTGATCAGCGGCAAGAACACGGCGCTCGACCGGCGCTGGGGCTTGCAGCAGGGTGCCGATCTCTACATCACTAAGCCGTTCAGCAAGGATGAGCTGCTCGCCAGTGTGCGCAGCCTGATCTAGCGCGTGCGCAGGCGCGAGCGGTCACGCCGCCACACCAGCCCTGACCGGCGCCCGGCTCTTCCCGCGGAGGACGCATGAACGATAGCAACGCATTCCCGCCGAGCGGCGACGAACTGGACGCCCAGCAGAGTCGGCCCCGCCCCGGCATGATGGATCGGCTCCAGCAGGCGCTGCGCAGCCTGGGCGGCGACCGCGCCAAGCTGGTGGCCGGTGGATCGTTGTCGCCGGATGCGCTGGCGGAGCTGGCGCAGCGCGCGGGGCTGAATACGCCTGAGCAGGTCGCCGATCTCACGCGCATGATGGGCGGGGCGATGTCTGGCGGCGCCTCCGACCCCGCTGTGCCGCAGCACATCGTCTTCGCGCTGGGCGAGGTCGAATGCGCGCTGCCGGCGGGTTCCGTGCAGGGCGTGGAACGCATCAGCGATCTGGCGCTCGTGCCAAATACCGTGTCGTGGGTGCTGGGTGTTGTCCACCTGCGGGGAGCCATCGTCTCCGTCGTAGACCTGTGCGGCTTCTTCGGCCTGCCGACGCGGCCGCTTACGCCGCGCTCGCGCCTGCTCGTGGTCACGCGGGATGACATGACCATCGGCTGTATGGTGGACGCCGTGACCGAGATGCGCCCGCTCGACGAGGAGCTGGCGCGCGGACAGCCGTCGCTGATGCCGGCCTGGGCGCAGCCGTACGCGCGGGCCGCGCTCACAATTGATGGCCGTCTGGTAATCGCGCTCGATCCCGAACGTCTGCTGCGTGCCGACAAGATGCATCGCTACCGCGCTGATTTCGGCTGATTGTGCCCCGATTGCGCCTTATGTAAAGCAACGGGCATGACCTCCGTCCCATAGCGACGGCCCCCCCTTGGCATGACGTGATACGCTATGGTGGCTACAGCCCGTACCCTTCGTGCGCAGCGGTGTGGTAGTCAATGGAAGTCGGTGGAAGTCAAACGAGCGGCGGCACGATGCGTGCGCCCGCCCGACAATTGTGACAGCACCCAACCACCGCCAGCGGAGAGCATCACCACCATCTCACCACCATCATGGAATCCATGACCCGGGCGAGGTGGGAGTGAGACGTGGGAGCGCGGGTGGGTTGGAGGAGGCCACACAGCCTTATGGACATGAATTCTCGCACGGGCCTGTCACTCGGCGCTCAGCTCAACTGGCTCATGGCCGCCGCGACGCTCGTACCCGCAGCGGCCATCATCGTGCTGGGCGCCTGGGCCATCCAACAGGCCAATACGGCGTCGGGCCTGCCCTCACAGACGCTGATGTGGGGGGCCACGCTCGGCGTCACGCTGATCTCGGTCGTCGCCATCGCCGGCACCTGGCTGCGCATGCGCGGCATGGTCCGCACCCAGGCGCTCGAGATCGCGGATGTCTGCCGCCAGATCTCGAGCGGCGACCGTCTGCTGCGCGCCCCAGTCATCGGCGAGGATGAATTTGCCGTGCTGGCCGCCGCCGTGAACGCCGTGCTGGATGGCGCCCCGGCGTTGCCAGTTGGCGGAGGGGGAATGGGCACGGGCGCGACGGCATCCGAGAATCAGGACGCCGCCACTCTCCAGGCGCAGATTGAGAAGCTGCTGCAAGAGGTCAGCGCCGTCGGTGACGGCGATCTGCGCGTGCAGGCGGAGGTGACGCCGGACACGCTCGGTGTGCTGGCTGACTCGTTCAACTACATGATCGAAGAGCTGGCGAAGGTCGTGGGCCGCGTGCAGGCCACGACGTTCCAGGTCACCAACGCGACGCGCCGCCTGCTCGACCGCTCAGCCGAGGTCGCCTCCGCCTCTGAGGCGCAGTCGCAGCAGATCTCGCAGACCTCCGATGCGGTGGCCCGCCTTGCCGACTTCGTGCAGCTCTCGGCCAACAACGCGCTCTCCGCCGCCGAGGCCGCGCGCCAGGCGTTGAGCAGCGCCGAAGGGGGCCAGCAGGCGGTGGTCCAGACGATTGATGGCATGGTCCACATCCGTGAGAACGTGCAGGAGACTTCGAAGAAGATCAAGCGCCTGGGCGAACGTTCCAAGGAAGTCGGTGAGATCGTCGGCCTCATCGAAGAGATTGCCGACCAGACGAACCTGCTGGCGCTCAACGCCGCCATCCAGTCCGCGATGGCCGGCGAGCACGGCCGCGGCTTCGCCGTCGTGGCGGACGAGATTCGCCAGCTGGCGGAGCGTGTCACTGACGCCACAAAGAAGATCGCCACCATCGTGAAGAGCATCCAGGGCGACACGCTCGAAGCCGTGGTTGCCATGGATGACAGCACGACGGATGTGGTCAACGGCTCGCGCCTGGCCGACGAGGCCGGCGAGGCGCTGCGCAGCATCTACGCCGCCGTGGACCGGCAGGCCAAGATGATCGAGGACATCGCCCGCGCCGCCAACGAGCGCGCGCAGACCTCCGAAGCGGTGGCCGCGGCTATGATACGCATCGCCGACATCACACGCCAGACCAACTCGGCCACCCAGGACACGACCGCCGCTGTCAGCTATCTCGCCGAGCTGGCCGAACAGTTGCGCGCCTCCGTTGCCACGTTCCGGCTGCCGGAGCAAGCCATGCAGGCGCCGCAACTGCCCGCGCAGCAGGAAATAGCCTATCCGCCGATGCTCAATCTGCCCAACCTTGGCGGCCAACCGTGGCAGCCGGACGTGCCGCGGCTTCCCGCCCTGCCCGCGGCGCCGATGGGGACGCCGGCAATGACCGGAGCCTATGAGTACAACGGCTACGATGGCTACAGCAACGGCGCCGCTGGCGGCTACGGCGGGTACGAAGGCTATGCCGACTATGGCGAGCCGCGGTACGGTCAGGACTACGGTCAGGACTACGGTCAGGACTACAGTCAGGGCAACGGCGGCGGTATGCCCTTCCCGCCACCGGATCAGTACTAGCTTACGCTACATCGCTACTAGCGCAGTTCGCCGGCTCGCGCCGCCCGCGCGTGGGCCGCTCATGATGGGTGCGTAGATCATGTCGAACAGCTTCGATAAATTCGCCATCCTCGAGAGCTTCCTCGACGAAGTCACCAGCTATCTGCCGGAGATCGGGGCCAACCTCGATGCGCTCCAGCAGCGGCCGGGGGATACGGAGGTGATCGAAGAGACGTACCGGCGCACCCACACCATCGCGGGATCGGCCGCGATGATGGAATTTGGCAGCGTCGCCCATGTCGCGCAGGGCATGGAGGATCTGCTGGGCGCGGCCATAGACGGTGGCGCAGCTCTCACCCCGCCCGCCATCGCCTTGCTCCGGCGTTCGCTCTCGCGGCTCTCTCAGCTTGTCGAGCACATTCGTAGCGGCGCGGATGACGCGCCGATCGTGGCGGATGACGATCGCGACCGCGCGGCGTTGCGCGGGCCGAGCGGCGCGGCAGCCTCCGGGACATTCCGATCAGCGGCAGCCGGAGCCATGCCGATGCCGGCCGCCGGGCCAGCCGGCTCTCCCCCCAGTGCAGGTGCGGGCGGGGGAATCCAGATGCCGGACTGGCTGGCTGCCTTCGCGGACCCCGCCGCCTCGCCGCCCTCCGCTCCGGTATCTCCATCCTTCGGGCCAGCCAATGGCGGACAGCCGGCATCCGGCCCGCTGCCTGGCTCCCTGCCCAGTGCGTATCCCATGTATTCCCCTGGGTCACAAGCGGCGCCAGCGGGGTCCGCCACCTGGGGAAGCTCTCTCTCCGATCTGCCCACGGGTCGAAGCCCTGTGATGCCAGGAATGCCGGCGATACCGGGTGGTGCGCCGGGAGCGGGTTTCGGCGCGAGCGCCGCCTGGCAGCAGGCGCCGCGGCCAGATTCCGGCGCGTTGCGCGACGACAGCGCGTCCACCGGGGGCCAGCAGCCCTCGCTGAATGAGATGCTGGATGCGTTTCGCGCCGGTGGCGATCAGTATGACGGCACTGCCTCGAACGCCGGCATGATCGCTTCCGGCGGGGATATGCCCGGCGCCTACGGCGCTCAGAGCGCGCCCTGGGCGCCAGCGTCATCCGCCGTGCCCAATTCGGCCCCCGCATCCGTGGCGCCCGTCTCCGCGCTGCCAGTGCTGCGTGAGCTGCGTGAGGATGAGGAGATCGCGCGCCGCCACGTGGCGACGCTCGGCGAGGTCGGCGCGTCGCTGCGCGAGGCCGCCCAGGCAATGGAGGACGAGCGCGCCGAGCTGCGCCAGTTCCTGGATGGCACACGCGACGCGCTGGAGCGGCTGGAAGACTGGGCCGGTGAGCAAATGGGCCTGGACCTCAAGCACAGCCCAGACTCCGTGCGCCGCTACCTGCCGCTTTCGGTGATCTGGGTCACGACCGCGCGCCTGAAGCGCCTGATTGGGCTGCTCAACACCTCCGGCCGCTCGCTCTCAGACACCCAGGAGCAGATCGAGGAGGCGCTTGGCGCGCTGCGCACCGCGCTTGAGGGCGCCGGCCAGATGTTTGGCGCCATGACAGCCCTCGGCGGTGCGCCCGATTCCGGCTTCACCGCGACGGTCGCGCGCTTCGCCTGGGCGCCGCCACCGTCCGCGTCACCGTCCGCGCCGCTCGTTGAGGCGCCGGCGATGTCCGCATCCGCGGCCATGCCCACGCCGCAGCTCTCCGCCGCGCAGCGGGCGGCGTTGGAGCGCAGTGTGCGCGAGGAGCTGCGCCGCGAGCTCGAGGACGATGTGCGCGCCGAGATCGCGGCCGAGGTCCGGCGCGACGAGGAAGACCGCCTGCGCCAGGAGCTACAAATCCAGGTGCGGCGCGAGCTGCTCTCTGGGCTGACGGCGGGCGCGGCGGGTGCGGCGGAGGGCGGCGTGTCGGCCCTCTCCGGCATGCTGTTCAGCGCCGAGCGCGCACCCAAGCCAGTGCGTGTCACGAGCGAGCAATCGCCGGAGGCGCTGGAGGTCTTCCGCGACGAGGCGCTGGAGCATTTGCAGACCATCACGACCGGGATCGCGCAGCTCGAAACCACCCCAGAAGACGTGCCGACCATCCAGTCCATCCGCCGCGCCATGCACACGCTCAAAGGCGCCGCTGGTATGATGGGCTTTGTCGTCATTCAGCAGCTCGCCCACGTCTCCGAAGACCTGCTCGATCGTCTGGTGGATGGGGCTGTTGCTTTCACTCCCACGACGCTTGCCCTGCTGCTGGACACCTCTGAGACGCTCGACCGCTTTGTCAGCGCGACCGGCGGCGATGCCGATGCGCAACAGGAAACGCTGCGCACGCTCACCGCGCGCTATGCCCAGTTGACCGGCGGGCAGGTCGCGGAAGCGGGCGAGGGCGACGCGCTGACAGTGCGGGATGACGCTGTGGTGACTGGTCGCGCTGAGGACGCCGCCGCTCCGGCCGGGGCTGCCAGCACCGCGGATCTCAGCGTTCGTCTTCAGTTGCGCAAGCTCGACGATCTCGTCAATCTCTTCGGTGAGCTGCTCGTCAACCGCTCCATCCTTGAGGAGCGCCTCGACCGCTTGGGCCGCTTCGTCAACGATACGGTCGTGGTCAGCGAGCGGCTGCGCGAGGTCGGCGATCAGCTCGAATCGCGCTTCGAGGCCGCGACGCTGCCCAGCGGACGTGGCGACACAGGCGCTCTGCCGGGCGGCGTCAACGGCCGCGAGCGGCAAGGCCCAGCGCCCAGGGCGCGCGGGAGGGCCGCGCCGCCCAGCTTCGGCGGGTTGCGCGATCAGCCGGCAGCGCATACGAGCGAATTCGACGAGTTGGAGCTCGACCGCTACACCGAGTTCCACCGCCTCTCGCGCGGCCTCGGCGAGGGTGTTGCCGATGTGGTGACGCTCGGTCACGAGATGGACACGCTGATCAAGGAGTGCCTGGCCTCCTTCGCGCGTGAGAACCGGCTCAGCTCGGAGCTACAGGATCGCCTGCTGAAGGCTCGCCTCGTGCCGCTCCAGTCGCTCGTGCCGCGGCTCTATCGCACCGTGCGCGCCTCCGCCCTCAAGGAGGGCAAGGAGATCGAGTTCTACGCCGAGGGTACTGAGACCGAGGTGGATCGCAAGGTCATCGAAGAGGTCGCCGGCCCGATGCTCCACCTCGTGCGCAACGCCGTGAACCATGGCATCGAGCGCCCCAATGCTCGCGAGATGGCTGGCAAGCCGAGCGCCGGCTCCATCATCGTCTCCGCCGCCTATGAGGGCAATCAGGTGGTCATCTCGGTCCGCGACGACGGCGCCGGCATTGACCCCGAGCGCATCCGCGCCGCCGCCGTGGCGCGCGGCCTGATTGATGCCTACACCAATCTGAGCGACCGCGAGGCGATCAATCTCATCTTCAAGCCAGGCGTCACTACCGCTGATACGGTCACGGAAGAGAGCGGCCGCGGTGTCGGGCTGGATGTCGTGCGTGACATGGTCGCGCGCTTCCGTGGGACGCTGGAGGTGGATTCCAGTCCCGGCCAGGGAACCATGTTCACCATGAAGTTCCCGATCAGCCTCCAGATTGCGCGCGCGCTGCTCGTCAAGGTCGGCCCGCAGACCCTCGCCATCCCCATGGTGGTGGTGGATCAGATCGACCGCCTGGAGCGATTCTCCCGCATCTCCGGCGATACCGCCGCGATTGACGTGCGCGGCGAGCGCTACCCGGTCGCTCATCTCGCCAGCTATTTGAAGCTGGAATCCGGCCCCGTCGAGGATCGCTCCACCGTCCTGCTCGTCAACGCCGGCAGGCGCCGCGTCGCCCTGCTGGTGGACGGCATCGTCTCGCAGCAGGAGATTGTGTCGAAGCCGCTTGGGCCGCATCTACGCGACGTTCCAGGTGTCGCGGGCGCGGCGGTGCTGGGCAACGGCCAGGTGGTGGTCATTCTGGAGCTCCACGAGCTGCTCGCGCAGCAGCCGCACACCGCGGTCGTCCTGCCGCCGCGCGGCTCCGGCACACGCGCTTCCGCATCCGCCAGCAGCCAGATCGGCGAGATCAGCCAGATGCGGACCGATCCCGTCCCGGCCGTCCACGCGCCGCCCTCCGCCCCATCCACGCCGCACCCAGCGATCGCGCTGCCGCCCGCCGCCGCGCCGGCGACCCCACGGCGCGAGTTTGTGGTGGCGCCGCGACCGACCGACGCGCCCACGCACCATCGCGTCACGCTGCCGGCCTCCGCGCAGCGCGGCTTCGTGCTGGTTGTGGACGACAGCCCGAGCGTCCGGCGTGTGGTCAGCAATATGCTGAAAGCCAACGGCTGGGAGGTGCAGACCGCGCGTGACGGCATGGAGGCGCTCGACGTAATCGCCCGCCAGGCGCCCGCCGCTGTTCTGCTGGACATTGAGATGCCGCGCATGGACGGCTACGAGCTGATGGCGACGGTGCGCAGCCAGGAGCAGTACAGCCACCTGCCGCTGATCGTGCTCACGTCGCGCGCCGCCACCAAGCACCAGACGCGCGCTGTTCAGCTTGGCGCCGATGCCTACGTCGTCAAGCCCTACCAGGACGAAGAGCTGCTCAACACCATCGCGACGCTGGTGCGGGCGCGTCAGGGCTAATCGCCCGCCGATACTGGCCAAGCCAGGGCGTGATAGGGCGTGATAGGGCG
>JAICVS010000071.1 GCA_025935195.1 Ktedonobacterales bacterium | reverse complement strand
GTGCCGCGCTCGACGATGCGGCCGCCGTCCACGACGAGAATCTGGTCGGCGGCGAGGATGGTGGAGAGGCGGTGCGCGATGGCGATGGTGGTGCGCCCGCGCATCACGTCTTCGAGTGCGGCCTGGATCAGGCGCTCGGAGTGGGTGTCGAGCGCGCTGGTCGCTTCGTCCAGGATGAGGATGCGCGGGTTCTTGAGGATGACGCGCGCGATGGCGACACGCTGTTTCTCGCCGCCGGAGAGCTTGTAGCCGCGCTCGCCGACCACGGTGTCGTAGCCTTCGGGCAGCTCCATGATGCGTTCGTGGATGGCCGCCGCGCGCGCCGCCGCCTCCAGCTCGGCGTCGGTCGCGTCGGATTTGGCGTAGCGCAGGTTCTCACGCACGGTCGTGTGGAAGAGATAGGTCTCCTGCGTGACCACGCCGATGGCGTGGCCGAGGCTCTCCAGCGTCACGTCGCGCACGTCGTGGCCGTCTATGCGCACCGCGCCGCCGTTCACGTCGTAGAGCCGCGGCACCAGATAGGTCATGGTGGTCTTGCCGGCGCCGCTCGGCCCCACCAGCGCGACGAGCTGCCCTGGCTGGGCGTCGAAGCTGACGGCATCCAGCGTCGGGCGCTCCTGCTCCGGGCTGTAGCGGAAGGTGACGTCGTCGAAGGCGACCTCACCGCGCAGCCGTGCTGGGTCGAGCGCGAGCGCGCCCGGCTTGTCCTGAATGTCGTGGGGCATGTCGAGGTATTCGAAGATGCGGTCGAAGAGCGCGAACGCCCCTTGCAGATCCACCTGCATGTTGAGGAGCTGGCCGATGGGGAAGAAGAGCCGGCTTTGCAGCGTGGTGAAGGCCACCAGCGTGCCGACCGCGTTGCCGACATCGGCGCGCGACGGCGTGTGGCCGGTGCGGAAGAGCAGGTAGCCCTCCAGCAGGTAGACCAGCGCGGGCGTGATCGAGAAGAAGGTGGAGATGAAGCCGAAGAACCAGCGGCCGACCATCTGCTGGCGAATCTGCAAGGCCACCAGCCGCTCGTTTTCCTTGGCGAAGCGGTCGATCTGCTGGCGCTGGCGCCCGAAGACCTTGGTCAGCAGCACGCCGCTGACGGAAAGCGTCTCCTCGACCATCGCCGAGAGGTCGGCCAGCGAGACCTGCGTGTCCTTGCTCAGCTCGCGCCGCACGCCGCCAACCTTGTAGGTGAGCCAGAGGAAGACCGGCAGCATGCCGAGCGAGAGCAGCGTGAGCTGCCACGAGAGCACGAGCATGCCGACGATGGTCGAGGCGGCGATGGTGACGTTCGAGACGATGGAGCTGGCGGTCTGCGTCACCACCGCCTGCACGCCGCCGATGTCGTTGGAGAGCCGCGACTGAATCTCGCCGGTGCGTGTCTCGGTGAAGAATTTGAGCGGCATGTGCTGCAGGTGCGCGTAGAGCTGGTTGCGCAGGTCGCGCATGACGCGCTGGCCGATCAGCGTGTTGAGGTAGGTCTGGCCGACGCCGATCAGGCTGCTTATCACCGGCGTGGCGACCATCACGGCGACGAAGATCGTGAGCAGGTCGAAGCGTTCCTGGAAGAAGCCAATCGAGATCGAGAGCTTGAGCATGATCGGGTTGACCACGCCGAGCACGCCGACGATGACGATGGCGAAGAGCACCACCGCCACCTGCCGCCAGTAGGGGCGGAACGAGGCGGCCACGCGCCGCACCGTGCGCGCGTCCGCCTTGCGCTGTGGCAGCTCGCCATTGCCGTTCGCGCGCATCAGCCGCCGCGCGCCGCCGCCGCCACCACCCCCGCCCATCGCGCCCTGCATCATCATCTATTCTGTTCCTACCAATCGCCGCCCGCTGGGTGCGCGGGGCACAGTATCTCTCACGATCTATCCTATCACCGCGCGTGCCGCCGTTTCCCCGGCCATCCGGCCAGGTGCGCCCAGGTGCGCCCCGCTCTCGTCCGCTCCACACAGCACATGCCGAAAGGGCGGCGTGGCGAGCGCCGCCCTCGTGTGTCATTGCTTTGCGGCTGCCACTCTTGCGCGGCCGCTCTCGCCACGCTATACCTGCTCCACCGGGCCAGAACCAGCCGGGGCGTCAGGTGGCGTGGGCGGGGTTGGCGGCGCCGGATGCTCTGGCCGCGCCTGCCCTAGATAGGCGTCCAGCTCGCCGTGCGTGCGCGCGACGATGCCGCGCAGCCGGCTCAGCCGCTCTGGGTCGCCGCCGGAGGCCAGCACGGCGGCGCGCATCAGCCGCGCCACCTCCATCGCCTCGTGGCGCAGCTCGCGCAGCTCCGGCCGCGCCGCGCGCCCGAACGGCCCGCCGGGGCCGCCGAACGGCCCATGCTCGCCCCAGCGCTCGCCCCAGGGACCGCGCGGCCCGCCGAACGACTCGGCGTGCTGCTTGTGCTCGGCCAGCGCCGCGCGCCCGGCGTCCGTGAGCGTGTAGACCTTCTTGCCGTCCTGCGTCTGGCTTGTCACCCAGTCGCGGTCTTCGAGCATTTGCAGCGTGGGATAGACCGCGCCGGCGCTGGGGGTGTAGAAGCCGCCGGACTTCTCCTCCAGCTCTTTGATCATCTCGTAGCCGTGCTTGGGCCGCTCTTGCAGCAGGTCCAGCAGGGCGTACTTCAGGTGGCCGCGGCCGAACATGCGCGGGCCGGCCGGCGGCATGCCCGGACCGAATGGGAAGTGGCGCGCGAAGTGGCGCATCATGCGCCCCAGCCCCGGCCCAAACGGCGGGCCGAACGGCGGGCCGAACCATCCTGGTCCCTCCCGGTCGCGCGCCCATGGCTGCCACGCTTCCTCACCCTCCGGCCCGAACGGACCGCCCCAGGCGAAGGCCATCCGCGGCCCATGTGGACCATGTGGGTCATGTGGGCCGTGGTGGCTGTGCCTCTCGAAAAACATCGTTCTCACTCCTCCATGACGGGCGCCCACGCCTATCTGGCGCGGCGCCCTCACTTCACGGTAGCGCATGTACCGACTCGCGCCGACACAATGCGCTATAACAAGATATATCTTGTTATAGCTGATACGCACGGGCGCGTCAAGGGGTTTGATCAGGCGAATTCATCTGGAGCATGGTTGGGGTTGAGCGGCTCGCACTGTGAGGTATGGGGAGCATGTCACGACAGCGATAGTTGCTGTAAAATGTGTAGTGTTGGGCCTCGCCTCTCGCCAGGTGAGGAACGTCTGTTGTCGAAAGCATGGAGGAGCAACCCACCCATGGCCGTGACACGCGAGCGCTTCGAGCAGGGCTTGACCTATGACCAGTACAAGGCCCAGATGACCCGCAACCGCGAGCGCTTCGAGGAGAATGAGCGCGCCTTCCAGCCTGCTGCCGCGGATCTGGCGGCCTTCACCGATCTGCCGCACGCGCTGCCCGTGCTGGTGCTCGCGGAGGACTGGTGCGGCGACGTGATTGACAATCTGCCGGTGCTGGGCCGCCTGGCGCAAGCGAGCGGCAAGCTGGATGTGCGTGTCTTCCTGCGCGACCAGAACCTCGACATCATGGATCAATTCCTGAACCAGGGCCAGTATCGCTCGATCCCGGTCTTCGCGTTCTTCGATGACCAATTCAACGAGATCGGCCGCTTCATCGAGCGACCCGAGAGCGTGACACAGCGGCGCGACGCGAAGCGGCGCGAGGTTTTCGCCGAGCATCCCGAGCTGGGTTCGCCCGACACGCCCATCACCCAGATGCCGGAGGAGGCGCGCACGCAACTGATGCAGTTGATGGCATCGTGGCGCGCGGAGCAAAAGCCGGCGGAGAACGCCGAGGTGGTGCGGGCGCTGCGCGCCATCGTCGCGCGTGTGCCGGCGTAGGAGGCGGCACTGGGATGCCGGGATGCTGGGATACCCACCAGAGGAGAAGGCGCGATGCCCAAGCGGCTGGTGAAGGTCTCGATCGCGTACTGCGCGGAATGCGGCTATGAGCCGCAGACGCTGGCGCTGACCGAGGCGCTGATGAAGGAGTTCCGCCACGAGCTGTCGGAGATCGAGCTGATCCCGTGGTACGAAGGCTCGTTCGACGTGACGGTGGATGGCGAGCTGGTGCATTCGATGTTCCGTGACGGCGGCTTCGCCGATCACCAGGCGGTGATTGATGCGGTGCGCCGCCACCAAGCGGAGGCGCCGGAGCACGGCCAGACGCCCGCCGCGACGGCGCCGGGAGCGTAGCTGGTTCTATCTGTCTGATAGCGCCAGATCGGCAGACAGCGCGGCCCACCACATACATGCGCGGGCCGCGCTGTGTTCGTGGCCCACGATGGCGAGACGGCGAGGAGGAAACGCGGGTGGATGAGCAGGTGCGGGCGTTCATGACGGCCCGCGTGCCCTTCTGGCGGACGCTCGGCTTCAGCCTGGTCTCCGCGTCCGAGGAGGGCGCGATCCTGGAAGGTGAGTATCGCCGTGAGCTCTCGCAGAACGACGTGCTGCATGGCGGCGTGCTAGCCTCACTGATCGATTCAGCCTGCGCCTGCGCGGCGATCGCGCGCACCTATCCGGACGCGTACGCGACGACGATCAATCTGCAAATCTCCTACGTGCGCGCCGTCACGTCCGGACGCCTGCGCGCCGAAGGGACGTGTGTGAGTGCGGGACGGCGCGTGCTGTTCTGCGAGGCGCGCGTCTTCAACGAGGACGGCGCGCTCGTCGGCTCCGGCTCGTCGCAATTGCTGCGCGTGCCGCTGCCGGCGGGACGGTCCGGCGCATAGCGCGGCCACATCGCGCTTCAGGAGCCATGTCACAGCCCAGGGATGGGCAGGTGGTCGGGATGGATGGCGAGGGCGGCCAGGATGCCGATTAGCAGGCCAATCACGGCGCCCGCGGCCACGGAGATGAACAGGCGGCTCGCGCTGGGCGGGGTGGTGGCGCGAGCGGCACGATAGGAGCTGATTTGCCGCGGCGCCTCGGCGAGCGGCGGACGCGGGATGGAGGGGACGCGCGCCGGCCGGGCCAGCCCACTGCGCGCTCGCGCGTCGCGTAGCTCGTCCACCGTGTCGTCGCGCAGCCAGCGCTCTGGCGGCAGCGAGGAGTTGTCCGTGGCGGGGGTGGGCGTTCCTTCACTCGCGCCAGCGCCGTCCATGTGCGGCAACGGCGACAACGGCGCCAGCGTGCCGGCTTCCCATGCGCCGTCGTGATGGCCGTCGCCGCGCTCGTGAGCGCCATTCATATCCCCGCTCATATCGCCGCGCGCCGCACCCGTTGGCATGCCGTCCCTCCTCGCCGTCCACGTCTGAGCCGCGGCGTGCCGAGACGGCCTCGGAGCGAATCACTGCCGCCAGCGCGGACGAGCGGGCACGAAGAATGCGCCCGCATCGCCAGGGAAGGCCACGCACGCCCCGTGCCAGTGATGCTGAGGCAACGGGCTATTCACGCGGAGAAGCGCGGACAATGTACAAGTGGTAGGTTCATGTACAATCTTGCCCGTTGACACTGGCTTCGCAATATGCGAAGCTCAAGCGGGGCATGAGGAAGGGGCGGTGATGCACTCGTGCGGATCATCGCGAAGAGCCGTCTAATGACGCAAGCCGCTGCCTATGGCGACTGTGTGAAGCAGGTGGCTGATTGGTACGATATCGCGAGCAAGGCCACCTGGCGCAACGTGAGCAAAGTCCGTCAAACCTTTCGGCATGCCGATATCGTAGGCGACAAGACGGTCTTCACCATCAAAGGCAACGATTATCGGCTGATCGTACATATCCGCTACGCCGCCGGCATCGTCTACATCAAGCAGTTGCTCACGCATGCCGAGTACGACAAAGGCACCTGGAAGTCGTGAAGCGATGCCGCACCATATGATAGGAGCACGCTATGCCCACCGTTCTGGATCCGGCCGCCGAGACGGAATATCTCTCGCTCGTTCGCGCCTTCCCGCTCGTGTCCATCCGCGATGACCCGCACCTGGCCGACGCGTTCGACGTGATCGACCGCCTCGTCGCACGCGCGAACCTCTCCAATGCCGAGGAAGCCTATCTGGGTGCGCTCACCGATCTGGTGGAGACGTACGAAACGGCGCATATCCAGCTCCCGCCCACGAGCGGCGTGGAGGCGCTGCGCTATCTGATGGAGGAGAACGGGCTGACACAGGCCGATCTCGCGCCGCTCTTTGGCACGCCGTCGCTGGTCTCGGAGGTGTTGTCCGGCAAGCGCAAGCTGGCGCTCACCCATATCAAGCGGCTGGCAGCGCACTTTGGACTGCCGGCTGGCGTCTTCATCGATTCGTAGCGGGATAGAGCGCGGCCGCATGATCCTCTCAATAGTTCCTGATGATCAGATGCTCGGCGGTGCGGTCGTTGCGATCTTGGAAGCTGACGAGATAGCGCTTGTCGAACGCGGTGATGCGCAGGCCGGCATCGCCGTAGAGCTGGCGGATGGCCGCGGTGTTCTTGATCACCAGCATGAACCTGCCCGCGCACCACTCCAACAGGTAGCGCGCCAGCCGGGCATGATCGCCGAGGCCGAACGTGTTTTGCGCGTAGGTGCTGAAGTCGCTGTCGTAGGGTGGGTCCAGGAAGACGAAATCATCTGGCCCCGGCGGGTGGCGTCGCAGGAACTCCGCGAAATCCAGGTGCTCGATGGTGGCGCTGGCCAGCAGCGCGCGAACCGGCGCGGAGCGCATCGAAGCGACCTTGCGGTCCAGATTCTTGCGGTTATAGGCGATCCCGCCGTACGGGACGTTAAACTCCCCTCGCGCGTTGTAGCGGAACATCGCGGCGTAGGCGTTCTCGCGCACGAAGTAGAAGAGCGCCGCCGCGACGCCCGGCGCGAGCCCCAGCTCCCGCGTGCGATTGTACAGGTAGCGGCAGTGCATGTAGAAGGCGCTCTTCAGCGCACATTCGAGATTGGCCGCGACATCCGCGCGCGGCAGCACGCCCTTCTGGGCCTCGATCCGCCGCATGCGCGCCGCCTTGCTCGCGAGATTGCGCTGGATCTCGCGCATGAAGTTGTCCGCGTTCATGCTGAGAGGGGCAGCGAACATGCCGTTGAAGACATCGGCGTGGCGGGCGACGAACGTGAGCAAGGCATGCCGCAACTCCACGGCGCTCGCGGCCCCGGTTGAGAAGCGGGAGTATAGCGCGATCAGCTCATCGGCGTTGGCGTCCACGAGCGCGCTGATACGGCGCCAGTGATGGATCAGCGCCTCCAGCGTGTCGAAGAACGTCGTATCGCACAATGCCACCATGCGGTAGAGGGTGATCAGCTCTGGCGACCTGTCGTTGATGGCGCTCGCCTGCGTGCGGAGCGCGAAGAAGACAGCGCCCCCCCCCACGAACGGCTCGTAGTAGCGCCGGAACGACGGCACGAGCGGCAGAATGTGCTTCAACTCCCCCTCCTTGCCGCCCGCCCACTTGATAATCGGCGCGAGCCGCCCCACTCTGCCGTCCACCGGCGAGATTCCCGGCCCGCCGCACGCGCCCAGATTGCCATCCACAGTATTCACAGCCTCGCTTGCCGTCATCGGCTGTTCCCCGCGCATCTCACCCTCGCTCGTCTCACCATGCCGATCTCACGATAGCATACCAGCCGGCATTCGCCCGGCGCCGTACCATCTCCCAGATCGGCCATATCGCATGTGCCTGAGAGCCTCGCTGTTCTCCCTTTGTCCTCTGCTCCCTCTGTGGTCGTTCTCGTCCGGGGAGTTGCCAGCCGGTGCGAGCATGGTACAATAGCGCGCGATATGCGCGGCCGGGGGAATGCCGCGGTGGTCAGGGGGTGCGGGTGGCTGCTCACGACATGATCCGGCGTGCCGGCGAAATCCTGAAGCACACGGTTGGCGTGCTGCTGCTGGTCTGGCGGCGCGTGCTGTACGCCATCGGCATCGGTGGCGCCGTCGCCTTTCTGCTGGCGGAGGCCGCCGGCTGCCTCGTCAGCCACCGCTTTCCGCCGCCGCTGCTCACGCACGCGGTGGCCCTGCTCTTCGCCTTCGCGGTGGCCTGGGGCGCCGCCGTCACCATGTTCATCGAAGAGCTGCTGACGGGCCTGCTCGACACGACACACTTCCTCGAAGGCCATGTTGAAGCTGGCGCCCGCGCCGCCGCCATCATTGCCGAGCGCGAGGCCGGCGAAGCCGGGCGCGGCATCTCGCGCCTGTTTGGCCGCCCACGTCGCCCGCGGCCGCCCGTGCGGATCGCGGCCACGGCTCCCGCACCCATTCCCGCCACGGCTCCCGCGCCGCTGACCGAGGCCGACATCACCCGCGCGGACATCGCCGCCACTGAGGAGTTCGCCATCACGGCGCCGCGCCTGGCCGTTGGTGCGCGTCCCGTTCCCGCCGGCCGACTCCCACGCATCGAATGGGCCAACGCGCCCCTCTCGCCGCCCGCATCCGCATCCGACACCCCGGATACCCCGGAACCCAGGGCCGACCTTGCTCCAGCGGCGGTGCTCGCCGAGATGCCACCGCTCCCGCGGCGCCCACTTCCCGCGCCACCCTCGGATGATACGCTGCGAGATGAGCCGGGCGCTGCTTCCCGCGACGACAGCGGCGATGATCCCGACAGCGGCGATGATCCCGATACTGGCGGTGGTTCGCCCATCCCGTCCGCCGCCTCTGGCGAGACTACCGATGCCACCGATGCCACCGATGCCACACCCACGGACGCTTCCAGGTCATCCACGACACGCCCGTTGGAGCATCCGTTTGCCGAGCGCGGCATCTGGTCGCGCATCAGCCAGGCACTCGTCGGCAACGTCCCGCCGCCGCCGCCCGACGTCAGCGGCAGCGCGGGCATCCAGTCGGGGAAGTGATCCAGAAGGGCGAGAGGACTGATGGGGGACGCTTCCAGGCGTGAATGCCAGGGCTACTGCCGTGGGGCCAGATGGCGGTGGGGCAGTGGGATGCGCTGCGTCCTTCAGGCCGGATGATACCCCTACCTGGCATGTGTCCAGTGGGAATTACCTCTGGCATTCATGTCGGGAAGCCAACGCGCGACACGGTCTCAACGCACAGCGGTATGACGCGGCTCCCCCTCGCGGCGCGCCGCGAGGGGGGGTGAGGACTTCCGCCTGGATTTAGGCGAAGCTCACGATGGGGCAGTTGACGATGAACCCGCTGGCGCGGAAGGTGGTGCCCTGTGGCGTCCCATTGAAGCCGACGACCAGGCCATGCTCGACGAGATTAAAGATTTGACCGACGTCTGTCTGCCGCGTGTTCTGGCCGCTGGCGATGGCCGCCGGCGTCCACTGCGCCAGATGCACGTCCCATAGCGGGCTGTAGCGGCCCTGGCTGGGGTTCCAGCGCAACACGTTCAGTGGGCTTTGCCCGTCCAGCACCGCCGAGTTGAGGCCCTGCCGCTGTGGGTTGTTGACGCCCGTCTGCCCGTTGGTGAAGGCGACCAGCGTGGTCCGCGACGAGGCGGTGCTGTCGTCGTCGAGCGTGGGGGCGGCGTTGAGCGCCGGAGCGTAGGTGGCGTCTTCGAGCGCGGCGGCGGCGGGGTCAGAGGCGTCGGTCGAGACGTAGCGCACGGCGTTGCCGCCCTGAAAGCCTGGCGTCTCTAGATAGTTTACCGTCATGTGCGCCAGGTCAATGCTCACGACCTTGTCGGCGCGGCTGCTGTTGTCGCTGGCGACGCCCCTGGCGATCTGTGGCGCGTTCTCGATGATGCCGTTGGGAAGCTGGATGAGCGGGCTGTAGGCCGGGTGGTCTGCCGTGGTCGGCTCGCCCACGGCGCCGGGCGCCGCCGCGTTCGGCGGGAAGCCGGTCGGGCCGGGGACGACCACACGGTTCGGCGTGAAGTCCACCGTCGCCGGGAAGTTGATCGTGCCGTCGGCGTTGTAGCTGATGTGCTGCACAGCGCCGGTGTTGGCCGCGTTCGCCAGCTTCCGCGACTCGTTGACGCCGAGACGCTGTGAGAGATTGCCGTCGGAGGTGTCGAGGATGATGTAGTAGACGGTCTGCCCGTGGCTGGTGCCACGATGCAGCGGGAAGGTGGCCGTGCCGTCGGCGTTCTCGTGCGCGCTGGTGATGAACAGGTTGGAGCCGTCGGCGTGGGCCGCCGGCAGGTGAGCGGCGGCGCCGATGGTCAGCGCCAGGGCGGCGCTGGCGACGCCAGCGGCAAGCAGCGATCGCGAGGTCTTCATCGCGCGGATTCTCCTCGAATGCGGTGAAAGGGGGACGTGGTGTTCTGTGCGGCCCGCGGGTCAGGTTCGAGCAGGTTCGACATGTCGCTTTCCGCATGCTCAGTCCCGCTACCCGCCCATTCGTTACACTCTTCCGCGCACTCTTCCGCGCCTCGACTTTTGCGAATCCGCATAGACAGCCGGCGGTTCAAACCGCGCCTGGGGTCGGTGACTGTGAAGTCCGCCGTCGCGGACGGGATATCGTGTGTTTCCCCGCCGGCACGTCACACAGCCCGAAGTGCCGCCGCTCGGCATCTTTACATGTGGCGCCGCTTCCGCCAGAATACGCAGTGGTGGATTCGTATTCAGATCGCAACGTGGCAGGTGGCCGATTAACGGGATTGGGTGGTGAGCGATGGCGGAGACGCTTTCCGAGAAGACGGCCACGCGACGGCGCGGCCACATTAGCCCCAGACGCGCCGTGCTGACGGCGGCGCTGACGGCTATCGTCATTGTGGGCGCTGTCGCCTTCACGCAGCGCGACCTGATCTTCAACCTGATCCACGGCAGCAATTTCGTCGGCGGCACGGCCGGTGTGACGGAGCTGCACCTGCCGCCTGGCTTCACATCCAGCGTCTTTGCTTCGGGGTTGAACGGGCCGCGCATGATCGCCTTCAGCCCGGATGGCACGCTCTTCGTGGCCGAGCGCGGCACGGGGCGCATCCTCGCGTATCCCGATCCCGGCCACACGGGGCGGACGACCGGCGCGGTCGTGGTCGCGGGCGGGCTGGATCAGGATCCTACCAGCCTCGACTTCGCGGATGGTTTCCTCTACGTAGGTGAGCGCACGCGCGTGACACGCTTCACGCTCGGCACGGACTTGCGGGCGACCAATCGCCAGGTGATCATCAGCAACCTGCCCGACGCTGGCAACCACGTGACGCGCACGGTGCTGATCGGTCCCGACCACCGGCTCTACGTCTCCATCGGCTCGAGCTGCAACGTCTGCATCGAGAGCGATCCACACCGCGCGGCCGTCTGGGTCTACAATCTGGATGGGAGCGGCGGCCGCCTGTTCGCGAGCGGGCTGCGCAACGCCGTCGGCATGGCGATCAACCCGTGGAACAAGCAGATCTGGGCCACGAACAACGGGCGCGATCTGCTGGGCGACGACATCCCGCCGGAGACGGTCTACGCGCTCACGGACGGCGGCAACTACGGTTGGCCGCGCTGCCATGCTGGCACGCTGATCGATCCCGACTTCGGGCATGCCGGCGACTGCAACGGCATCGGGCAGCCAGTGGTGAAGATGCAGGCGCACTCGGCGCCGCTGGGGCTGGCCTTCGACAACGCCGCGCCGTTCCCGCGGCAGTATCACGGCCTGTTCGTCGCGTTCCATGGCTCGTGGAATCGCAGCGTGCCCACGGGCTATAAGGTGGTCTTCGTGCCGCTGGACGATCACGGCAACGTGGCAGGGCCGGTGCGCGACTTCGCCACTGGCTGGCTGCATAGCACGGAGAGCCGGACGGGGCGGCCGGTCGGCCTGGCGGTCGGCCCCGACGGCGCACTCTACGTCAGCGACGACACCGCTGGGCTACTCTATCGCATCGCCTACGCGGGTTGAGCCTGGAGTCCTCATCGCCCAGCCCCCTCGCCGTGCGCGGCGAGGGGGAGACATGGCCGGGCGAGGGGGAGCCAGAGCGCGCTGGACAGGCGATGACTTCCTTGAAGAATTCACTGGTCCACTTGCGCGCGTATTGCGGCGCGCAGGACTTTGTCGGGACACATGCCGGGGAAGGCGCGCTCGTAGCAGACCATGCAATACTCACCTTCGCGCTGGTCGTTTTCCGCACCGGTGCCGTAGTAGGTGATGGTGTGCGGCTCGCAGGCGTAATGCCCGCAGGGGCGCAGCGCCGGATCGTCGCGGTGCGGCAGGGCGTGGGGGAACCGCTCGATGTAGCAGGTATGCGCCTGTGGCGCCTCGCTCTGGGTCATGGTTATTCTCCGCTGCCGTGATCTCACGCGGGGCAGACTAACAAGAAGGGGCAGCTCGGGCAGATGTTGGGGTCCGGCTTGGCGGGGTAGTAGCCGCTCGCCATGCCGTCCAGCACGTCGGCCAACTCGTCGCGCAGGCGGGCGCGGGCGCGCTCATTCAGCGTGAGTCGCTCGATCTCGCCGGTTGAGAGGTTGTGCTGGAGCAGCTCGGCGGGTGCGCCGGCCGCACGCTGTTCGGCGGCCAGTGTGTAGAGCAGGGCGCGCAGGTCCGGCCCGCGCGCGGTTGAGCGCCCCAGGCGGTGGCGCACGAAGCGCACGGGTTGTGTGTCATTCCCGCTTAGGGAGCGGCCGTTGCTCCGACGCGACGATCCGACACTGGCGCCGACACCGGCCGGCTCGCTCACGCGCTCGACTTGCTCGACGCGATCCAGCAGCACGGCGACATCGTGCCGGCCTACGCGCACGGTGACGGAGCGGTCGTATTCGACGCCATCCGACTGTTCTGGCAGCTCTGGTTGCGGCGGCCGCGGTGGCGGTGGCGATGTGCCCGCGGCATCCGCGGCGTCTTCGGCCCTCACCAGTCCCGCCCAGACACGCTCGACGACGTGCCGCCCATGCCGGCGGTAGACCTCCACGAACGAGCCAGGTGGCAGCTCGATTGGCCCCGCGCCGGCATCCGTCTCGCCGCTCGGCCGTAGCTCCCGCTGCAACGCGCTGGTCCAGTGGCCATCGAAGAGGCCCAGCGCCTCCTCCAGGCCAGGTCGCCCGTTCGGCTCGGCTGGCTGAGTCGGGGAGAGACGCGCTTGCAATGCGTGCAGCGTGTCGTGCAGCGCGTGGCGCAGCGTCGCCAGGCCGATCTCGCGCGGCCGCAGCCCGTATACGTAGCGGTAGGCGTACTGGCGCGGGCAGCGCTCGAATGTTTCGATCGCGGACTGTCGCACCGGCCGCTCTGGCGCCCGCGCTTGGTCAATGCGCGGAGCATCCGCCCGCACCGCTGGAACAGTGGCGCGCAGTGGGGTCTCCGCCCGCGCCGCCGAGCGATCGATCCAGCGTGTGTGGGTGAGCCGGTCACCCAGGCTGGCCGCGATTGGCTCCAGGAACGGCGAGGGCCGGTAGCGCATGCGCCCGTAGCGCTCGGCGTAGCTCAGCACCAATTCGTCGCGCGCACGTGTCAGCGCGACGTAGAAGAGGCAGGCTTCTTCGGCCAGATGCGCGCGCGGATCGCGCGCCTGCGCCTCGTCATCTTCACTGATGCCGGGCAGCAGTGGGGCCGGCTCACCGTGGCGCTGCATGGGGAAGCGGCGGTCCGCCAGGCCCGGCAGGTAGACCACGGGGAACTCCAGCCCTTTGCTGGCATGCACTGTCAGCACGCGCACGCCGTCCGCCGCCGCGCCCGCCGTCTCGTCGCCGGCGCCATCCTGCCGCAGCGCCGCTACCACACGAATGTAATCCAGGAACCCCGCCCAGTCGGCGCGGTCATGGCGCGGAATCGCTGAACCAGCCGCATCGCGCTCGCGCTCCGCGCGCCGCTGATCTTCATAGGCGCGAGCGAAGGCGAGAACCTGTGCCAGATGCGCCCGCGCGGTCGCGGTGTCGTCGCGTGTCGCGCCTGCCAGATCGCCTGTCGCGCCACTCAGCTCAAGCAATCGCTCTCCCAGCCCGCTCAGGCCGAAGGCGTAGCGTGCCAGGCCCGTCACGACATCCGGCGCCTGGCGCAGCTCATGGAGTGTCGCGCTGAGCGCGCGCAACCCCGCGGCGCCTTCTGGCGTGACGCCTGTCCCGCTGTCACTGCCAATGCCCGCGAGATCGCCGTTGAGCAGCGCCAGCGGCGCGATCTGGCGTTGCCGCGCCTCGGCGAGGATTGCTCGCGCTTCCTCCTGGCTGAAAGCGTGGTCGGGGAAATTGCCGGCGCGCAAGAGGCCGGTGCCGCTGCCATCGGCCAGCAGGGCGACGATCGCTAGCAGGTCTTTCACGTCATCCTGCTGCGCGAGCGGCGTCGCGGTGCGCGTGGGAATGCCGACGGCGGCGAGCGCTTCCGCCACGCGCTCGCCCTGGCGGCGGGTGCGGCAGAGCACCACCTGCTCGCCGAACGGCCGACCCGCCGACGCGCGCGCCGCGATGGCGCGCGCCAGACCCGCTAACTCCGTCGCCTCATCCGCTGCCGCGGCCAGCGTGACCGGCGCGGCGTCCGACGCGGGACGAGCGGGCTCAAGCGGCGCACGCTCGCTGGTGGGCAGGAAGGCAGCGGCGACGGCGGTGGCGGCGGCGAGCACATCGGGGACCGAGCGGTAGTTGCCGCGCAGCGCCAGCACGCGCGCGTCGGGGTAGTCGGCGCCGAAGCGCGAGAGGTTGGCCGGCGAGGCGCCGCGGAAGCGGTAAATCGCCTGATCGGCGTCGCCAACCGCCCAGAGCGGGCCGTCCGGTCCTGCCAGCGTGCGCAGCAGCACGCCCATCGCGCGGTTGATGTCCTGGAACTCGTCCACCAGCACATGGCGGTACTGGTCGCGTACCTGCGCCAGCATGCCGGCATGCTCGCGCAGCAGCCGCACGCTCAGCCGGATCAGATCGCCGAAGTCCGGATCGCCGCGCGCATCCAGCTCCGCCTGATAGGCTGTGTAGACGCGCGCGACCTCTAGCGCCCGTTCGGCGGCGGCACGCTCCTCCTCACTCTCAGCCTTGCGCGCCAGCGTGCGTGCCGCATCCGCATAGCGCTCCGGCCCGGCCAGCTCGTCCTTGGCGCGCGAGATCGCTTTGAGCAGCGTGGGGAAGTGCAGGGCGGGCGCGGCCAGCGGCTGATAGTGGCTGAGCGCGAGGTCCGTGGCGATGCGCCGCAGCAGGAAGTAGCCTTCGGTTTCGCCGATCAGGCGGAAGTCTGGGCGCAGGCCGACCAATAGCGCGTAGCGCCGCAAGAGATCGCCGCAAAAGGCGTGGAAGGTGCTGATCGCGGGCAGGTCTGGGCCTCCCACCTCTCCAGCGTTCCGTGGGCCGAGCAGCGCCCCGACGCGCGCGCGCATCTCGCGCGCCGCTTTGTTCGAGAATGTCAGCGCGAGAATGCTTCCTGGCGCCGTGCCCTCGCGCTCCACCAGATGCGCCACCCGCCCGACCAGTGTGCTGGTCTTGCCCGTTCCTGGTCCCGCGACGACCAGCGCCGGCGACGCCGCCTCAGCCGCCGCGCGCTGCCAGGGGTCGAGCCGGCTCGCCGGGTGAGCGGATGGGTCGGTTGCCGTAATGCCAGCGCTGCCGTCATCAGCGCTGCCGTCATCAGGCATGCTCGGCGTTAGCAGCCCAGCTAGCCGCCGCAGCAGCACCTCCTCTGAGACGCCGAAACGCTCCGCCAGCGCCCGCAGATCAACCCGCCGGCGCCCACCATACGGACCGCTATGCGTATCACCCACCGCGCTGGCGCGATACGCCGCGAGCAGCGCGTCTGAGGGCAGCAGCAGCTCGGCCGCGAAGGCGTTGGCCTCGCTCTCGCGTTGCGCCCGCCCGCTGTACGCCTGGCCGGGCCGCAGCAGCTCATCCTCGCTCCAGGGGGCATCCAGCGGCGTGTCGAGGTCGGCCCCGTCACATTCCGGTGGCCACTGCTCACCGCTTTCCGTATACGTCAGCGGCGCGCGGGCGATCAGGCTCCCCGCGCCGCCCGGCCGGTGGAGCACCGCGTGGCCGATCTCGTGGGCCAGTGTGAAGCGCCGGGAGGCCTCCGACAGTCCGTCGCGCACGTAGATCAGGCGCTCGCCCGGCTCCAGCCAACCCAGCGTTCCCGTGCGGCGCCCAGCGGGATGGAAGCGAGCCACATCGAGGCCGAGCCGTTCGGCCAGCGCGTCCACCGGCGTCGCTCCGCCATCCCGCAGCCGCGGCTCGGCTGTGAGCAGTGTTAGCACCTGGCGGGCGGTCTGGCTCGGCCGCGGCGAATCCTGCACAGCACTGCTCCTCGTCGCGTGATCGTCGCTGCTCGTTCGTGCCACCTGTCCAGGCGAATCGGCGCGACCGCAGAGGGCCGCGCACGTGCCTCATTGTATCACACGCTCTGACGTTCGCGGCAGGGCAAAATCGGAATTTATGGGGTTCGCGCCGCTGGTGGCACGGAAAAACGGGCGCTCGCCGTTGGCTTTTGTGCTATACTATGCTGGCAAAACGACGTTGACATTGGCGCCGCCCTTTCGCGAGCATCTCTGGCGGCGCTGGGAGTGTTCCGCGATGGATGCAGAGGCTGTTCTGGCGACGGCGCGGTCGGGTCAGATTCCGCAATACTGGATGGTCTGGCCACTGCGCCGCGATCTCGTGTTGCGCTCGGCGCTCAAGTGGGCCGGTCTCTCGCTGTTCGGCTTCATCCTGTTCATCCCTGCCCTCTTCGCGACGGTGCCGGATAATTTCACGGGTAGCGGCCTCAAGCTCTTCTTCACCAGCGTGCTGCTGCTCGCGCTCGGCGCCACCGCGCTCGGCTCGCTCGGCATCGCGCTGTACGATGCCTGGCGCGTGCTGCGCGCGGACGAATTCCTGATCGTCATGACGCCGGACGATTATGTGAAGGCGGAGCCGGGCCGGATCACGCACGTGCCGATGGAGCATGTGTCCTACGTGACAATGCGCGGCGTGAAACATCCGATGGAGCAGGCACGGCAGGCGGGCTCCTATGCGGTTGGTTCCTATGGGGCCGATCCCTACAGCCAGATCGATCGCTATCGTTTCATGCGTGGATTGGCGACCTTCCGCCGCGAGCCGACGCAGTCGCCTTCGCTGGCCTTCCTCGACACGCGCAGCGACCGCGAGGTGGTCGTCGCGACCGACGACTCGTTCGAGGCGCTGGCGGCGCTCGAATATGTCCTGCAAAATCACGCCTACAACAAGCAGCGGAGCCGTACGGGCTGAGGGTCCGCGCCGCGGCTCACGCCGCGGCCGCGCGTTCCCCGCGACACGGGGGTGACGCCGGCGGGCCCTCCACGACAGAGGCCTGGGCGCCACCCCCGTCCCGTGTTGCCGCTGCTCTCTACATCTCCCCTGCCGGTGAGCGCCCAGAACAACATCGTGGGACGGACGGGAGAGGGAGCCAGTGGAGCGGGCGCATGCTTGTATGGTGGGGCGGGCATGCTTGCCCGCGGGCAGACAGGAATGTCTGCCCCACCACCCAGCCAGCACTCTGGCGAAATGGGCATGAGTTCAGGCGATCTTCAAGGAGCATCTGTCATGATTCGGGATACCATACACGACATCATCGCGCGGGCCGTCGCCGCGCTACGCGAGCAGGATGAGGTGCCGAACGTCGAGCTGCCGGCGTTCGATGTTGAGCGGCCACAGGCCACCGCCCACGGCGACTACGCCACCAACGTCGCCATGAAGCTCGCCGCGGCGGCCAAGTCGGCCGGCCAGAAGGTGAACCCGCGCGCCCTGGGTGAGACTATCGCCGCGCGCATGCGCGAGACTGTCGCGTTGGTGCCGGCCTACGATCTGGTTGAGTCAGTCGAGGTGGCTGGTCCAGGCTTCATCAACATCCGGCTCAAGTCCGCCTGGCTGCTGGAGCAGGTCGGGCGTGTCGTGGCGGAAGGCAACAGCTTCGGCACGATCACGCTGGGACGGGGCAGGCGTGTCAACCTCGAATTCGTCAGCGCCAACCCGACCGGCCCCGTGACGGTCGCCAACGGACGCGGCGCGTTCATCGGCGATGCGCTCGGCAGCGCCATGCGCGCGGCCGGCTTCGATGTGACGCAGGAATACTATTTCAACGACTCCGGCGCGCAGATTGAGAAGCTCGGCCGCTCGCTGGAGTATTATCTGCGGCTGGCGCGGGGTGAAGCGGACGCCCAGAAGCCGGAAGAGGGCTACTTCGGCCCGTACTATGAGACCGTCGCCGCGCGCATGCTTGAAGGCGACGCGGGCGCTTTGCTCACGCTGGCGGATGACGAGCGGGCGGCGGAGATCGGCCAGGCCGCCGCCGCGCTGATCATGAGCGACATCAAGGAGACGATGGCGAAGCTGCGCATCGAGTTCGACGTTTTCTTCAAGCAGGCGTCGCTGGAGCCATCCGGCGAGCTTGCCGCCGCCATCGAGGAGATGCGCGCCGCCGGTTACACCGAGGAGCGCGACGGCGCGCTCTGGCTCACGACCACGCGCTTCGGCGACGACAAAGATCGTGTGATCGTGCGCTCCAGCGGCGAGCCGACCTACTTCGCATCTGACGTCGCCTACATGCGCAACAAGTTTCACCGCGGCTTCGACCGGCTCATCCTCGTGCTCGGCCCCGATCACCACGGCTACATCGCCCGCCTCAAGGCCGTCGCGCGGATGCTCGGCCATGCGGCGGATGATCTGCACGTGCTGCTCTACCAGCTCGTCACCGTCAAGGGCATGCGCATGGGCAAGCGGCTCGGCAACGTCGTGACGCTCGACGACTTGTATGATGAGGTCGGCCCCGATGTGACGCGCTTTTTCTTCCTGATGCGCTCATCTGACACCAACCTGGATTTCGACCTCGATCTGGCGCGCAAGCAGACTGACGAGAATCCCGGTCTCTCGGTGCAGTACGCCCACGCGCGCGCCGCCGGCGTCTTCCGCAAGGCCGCCGAGCAGGGTATCGCCGAATCGGACTGGGCCGGCGCCGATCTCGGCATGCTGGCGGGCGATCCGCCGGAGCAGCGCGAGCGCGAGCTGGCGCTCGTGCGCCAATTGTTGCGGCTAGAGGAGATCGTCGAGCGCGTCGCCGTGGCGCTGGAGCCGCATCACCTGACGCGCTACGGCATGGATCTGGCCGACGCCTTCCACCTCTTCTACGACACCTGCCCGATCCTCAAGACCGGGGCGGATGTCACGCGAGAGGTGCGCGATGCGCGGCTGCGGCTGCTGCGCGCGGCCCAGGCTGGGCTGGCGCGCACGCTCACACTGCTGGGCATGAGCGCGCCGGAGCGCATGGAGCGGGCCGAGCCATCCGAGCCGGCGCACGCGCCAGCGTAGCGCACGCGGTACGCTGAATACAACAAACGGGGCAGGCATGATGCGCCTGCCCCGTTTGTTATATCCAGCGCCGCTCTCCTCGCGGGGGAGAAGGGGCGAGGAACTCCACTACTTCTGCACCGCCACATCCGGTGTGGCGACAAACCACTTGCCGCTGATGCCCTCGCCGTTCACATCGCCCAGCGCCTTATCGCCGCCATAGATGTAGAGCGGATGGCCGTTGTACACCACCTGATCCTCGTTCGAGGCCAGCACCTTGATCTTGCTGGTGAGCTGGCTCACCACGCCCGTCAGATCGTTGCCATGCAGCGCGAGCCACGTCTGCGCGCAGGTGCCGACACAGGTGACTTTCGTCGGGCTGTCGTCCGTGAAGTAGTAGAGCGCGCGGCCCTTCGTGTCCACGAGGATGCTCGTCACCTTGCCATTGACCACCACGCCCGTCGCGATGTTGATCGTCGCGTGCGTCGTCTGCTGCGGCTGCGAGATCGGCACCGATGTGATCGGGATCGCCTTGATGATGTCGCCCGGTACGATCTTCTTCGCCACATCCAGCCCGGAGGTGACGGTGCCGAAGATGTTATAGGTGTTGCCTGGAATGGCCGAGGAGTTGTCGTCGGTGTTGATGAAGAACTGCGAGGAATTCACCATCGAGACGATGCCCGCCGTCTGGCTGCCCGGCACCAGCTCGGATTTGAGCGGGAAGCCCGCGTCGCCGTTATGGCCGCTGGGGTCGTTGCTCGTATGGTGGCCGCCGGCGCCGCCCTGAATCAGCGACATATTCGAGACCGTGCCGCCGCTGGTCTTGCTGGCTTGCCCCTTATGCTCCACCTTCCAGAACGTCAGCCCGTCATAGAAATGGTTCGTCGCCAGGAAGATGAAGCCATTGGTCGTCGTCTGCGCGGCGCGGTTCAGGCTGATGACGATGTCGCCCTTGGTCGTCTTGATCGTTGCCGTGTACTGGCGGTTCTTGTCAATCGTGAAGATCGGCGCCTTGTCGCACACGTGCGTCGAGATGTTGCAGGTCGCCTGCGTCTGCCCCGGCTTCGCCACGGCGAAGGGGCCGAGCTGTTGCTGGCGCATCACCAGCACGATCAAGGCGACGACGAGCACGACGAAGATCGTCGAGGCCCATGGATAATCGCGGATCATCCCGCCAACGCCGCGCGGCTTCGCGCGCCGCGACGCCAGTGGCACCCGGCGGACGGTCGTCATTCGCTCCGGCACAGCCTGGTGCGCGCGCTGGACTCTCGTCTCGCGCCGCGCCGCCGCCCGTTTACTCGCTGTCTTCGGCATCGCCTGCGTGCCTCCCTCTCAAACACATCTGCGCCACGGATCAGCCGCGGCTCCCCCTGCTCTGCCCGGCACGCGCGTATGATGACGTCGCCCGGCGGTGTTGACGGTGATAGACGATGATGGATAGTGATGGACGATGGGTGCGCGCTCGCTTTCCCAAGCGGTCGCACCCGTCTCATCGTATAATATCCCCGCGGCCCTTTGCGGTCAATTCCCAAGCCCCATCTGGCAGGTGGGATTCAGAGGTGCCGGTGATGCGGCCGGCCGGCCGGCGATTAAAATCGCGCCTGGGGGCGTACCGCCACGACGTCCGGCCAAGCCGGACTGGAGAGGTGGCCGGCGAGGTGCGGGCGCTGGCGCGCTCTTTCTCCTGGAAACGAGACATGCGGGAACGCTCAGACAAGCTCCAGGCCATCCTCGATGCTCTGCCGCACCGGCCGGGCATCTATCTGCACAAGGACGCCGACGGCACCATCCTCTACGTCGGCAAGGCCACCTCGCTCTACGCGCGTGTCCGCCAGTATTTTGGCGATCCGGCCGATCTCAGCCCCAAGAATCGCGCCCTCGTGGCGAAGATCGCTGACATCGAGTTCATCGTCGTGGGCAGCGAGATCGAGGCGCTCATCCTCGAGAACGAGTACATCAAACGTCACCAGCCTAAGTACAACGTGCGCCTGCGCGACGATAAGAACTACCCTTATATCAAGGTCGCCCTCACCGAGGACTTCCCCCGCGTCTATCGTGTACGCAGCTTCCGCCAGGACGGCAACCGCTACTTTGGCCCCTACACCAACTCCGGCGCGGTGGACGCCACGCTCGACCTGATGAACAAGATATTTCCCTATCGCACCTGCCGCTACGACGCCTCGACCTGGGCGCCACCGCGCGGCCGGGAGGAGTCGCCTCCGTCCGACTGGAAGCTCAAGTTGCTGCCGCGCCCTTGCACGCAGTATTACATTCACCGCTGCAACGCGCCCTGTGTCGCCAACGTCACGCGCGAGCAGTACGACGCGGTCATC
>JAICVS010000046.1 GCA_025935195.1 Ktedonobacterales bacterium | reverse complement strand
GAGACAGCGAGGGCGCCGATGGCGGCGGAGGTGAGGTAGCCGTCGGAGACGTTCTCCCAGAGGGCGCCGCCGCTGGTGGTCTTCCAGATGCCGCCGGCACAACCGCCGAAGTAGAACGTCCCTTTGTCCGTAGGGTGGCCGGCGACGGCGACGACGCGGCCGCCGCGATGCGGGCCGATGCAGCGCCATTCGAGCGAGCGGAAGATACTGCTATCCATTCATCCAACCTCCAGCTAGTGACCCGTGTGAGAGGAGCCGACGGCGCACTCGCGTGCCGCCGTGTACAGGGAGCATTCTGTCGCGAATTGTGAGCGGCGTCAAACACCTGTGATGAGCATCTAACCATCGTAGAACGTCCCTACATGCAGGCGGTAATCGTATACCAGCAGCTGACTCAGCGCAAAGTGGCATTTGCGCTGAGTGAAACCACTAGTTGTCGTAATCTGAATTCCATCACCCACTCGCCATCCATGGTTTCCTATAGGAAACCATGGATGGCGAGTGTTCATGTCTCTATTATTATGTTAAATTGCTTGATGACTCAGCGCAAACCACTCTTTGCGCCGAGTGAAGCTACGGGCTACTCATGTCTCCGAAGGTAGGCAATTGCACGCTCTAGCAGAAGCGGGTCGTCCCCGAAGCTACCGAGTCCGGCGTTGCAGTTACTGCACAGCAAAGATCGAACCTTACCTGTCTTGTGGTCATGATCGACGTGCAGGTGGCGTGGTTCGCCTTGAGCATTTAGAACGCGCTCCGGTTTCCGGCAAATTGCGCAGAGTCCGCGCTGACGCACAAACAGCGTTGCATATTCGGCGCCGGAAATGTTGTACGTACGCTGCAAGAATGCGTTTCGCCACACCTCGGGCCGGGCGATCCTCCCTTGCTGCGTCCTCCTACTCGAACATGAGCGACATTCGTAGCGCCGCCAACGCTTGCCATTTCGCCCGAACTCCTCGATTGGCAGCTCCCGCGCGCAGGTTCGACAGATCCGGGTGGTGGGCTCAACTTCAGGCTTGCGTACCGCCCGATCGTGCCTAGCAACTTCATCTTGCACCTTCGGAACTCTCGCCGCGCGCGGAATGCCCCAGGGGCTCTTCGTCACATCGATCCCTCTTTCCAAGGATGACCCAGCGGCCGGCAACACATGGCCATTCCGATTGAGAGTTACGCAGTCGGATGCTGTAAGCGGAAACGCGACCTATACTCACACCAAGTGAGATCATCACCGTCAGATACGCGAATGGCTGTCTGCATGTAGTTCGCGAGGGGTCATCAGTGAAGACAGGATTGCGCCCGCCCGGCCTGCCGGCTGCAACCGCTGATACCACTGTCCCGCTGCTGATCGTAACCTTTGCGGTTGCGCTCTTTGGACTGGCGGGGGTGCTCGGTAAACTGACTGCGTTGCCAGCAGTCATTGTGGTTCTCGGCCGCACAATCATCGCAACGCCAACTTTGGTAATCTTCGCGATGGTAAGCGGAGTGTCCCTAACACCCACATCCCGTCGAGAAGCGACGGTACTCGTTGGACAGGGACTACTGCTAGCCGTTCACTGGACGACATTCTTCCAGTCCATCAACGTCTCAAGTGTCGCGATTGGATTGCTGTCGTTCTCGAGTTTCCCGCTATTTACTGCCGCGCTTGAGCCACTTCTGCTGCATCATTCGCCTCGCCCGATGCAACAGCTTGCGGCGTTGTTAATCCTACCGGGCGTGCTCCTGCTGGTGCCCTCTATCAGCCTCACCAATCAGGTGACAGTTGGGGTCGTCTGGGGGCTGATCTCAGGGGGAACCTTCGCACTTCTCACCGTCATCAATCGCTGGCTGCGGCGCACTGTTCACAGCATCACGATCAGCATCTATCAAGATGGCATAGCCGCGCTGGTCTTGCTGCCAACCCTATTCGTCGCGCAGTCCGCAAACCTGTGGCGGCCGAATACACTGCTCCTTCTCCTCGTGTTGGGCATATTCTGCACGGCACTGGCGCATACACTGTTTATCTCGGGTCTCGGCAGCATTTCGGCGCAAGCAGCGAGTCTGATGGCAAGCCTTGAGCCTGTCTGGGGTATTGTGTTCGCGTTCGTCCTACTGGGTGAGGTACCGACAGCCCGTACACTAGCAGGTGGCAGCATCATCGTGCTGGCCACGATGCTCCCCACGCTGTGGCCGATCTGGCGGAGGTCTAGGCTATCTGAATCTGATGCCGCCCCCCCTCTTCCACCTTGCTAAGAGGTGCTGCCTCTTGCAAATATGCCGCCACGCATGCAAGACTCAACCACTCTGCGCGGTGTCAGTGGCCGAGTCCCGCTGCCTCACTTGCTGTTCATCATTTTGTGTCCCTGCGGAGGGGTCGCCTGGCGCGAGCACGAAGGGCCGTCGGTGCTCCCGCGATTCGAGGTGCGCGAGGTAGCCTTGGGTAGTGCGAATGTCGAAGTGACCGAGCCAGCCACGCACGTGCTCGACCGTCGCCGGTGGGCGATTCGAAGCCTCATTGCCCTGCAAAAGGGCGATGGCTGTGCTGTGCCGAAGCGCATGGGGCGAGATCGCTCGTGTCTCGGCAGCGAGTGAACTGAGGGATCCTGTCCCACTTCCCGCACCAGACCGCATGGCAATCCACCGTTGCTCGATCTGATTCACGATGTATCGAATCTGGACGGTGCTCAACCGGCCACCGTGCCTTCCCGGTGGGCGTGCCTCACTAGCCCGTGTGCTTGTTTCACCTCGGGGACGCCGCCCGCTCTGACGTGACAGAAATAGTGGTGAGAATCTATCCTCGGCGTTTTCCCATTTGCGGCCCGTCGCGCGAATGTAGGCCAGCAACGTCTCGACGAGCTGAGGGGCGAGCGGGAGTGTGCGGCCGCCCTTCTGCCCTTTGGTCTTGGCGTCGGGCAGCACGAGCCACCACTCCTCGCGCCCGGCATGCCATTCACGCTGGAGATCGCCGATGTCGAGCTGCGAGATCTCGATGGCGCGCAGGCCGGTCGCGAGCGCGAGCGCCACCAGGGCATGGTCGCGTTGCGCGGTGCGCGTGCCGGTGAGGCCGAAGCGGGATTTCACCTGCACAGCCTTCGCATGCTCTGTGGCCTGCTCCGCTGACGGGGCGTCTGGAGTCACGCCGCTGGAAGCGGCATGCCGCGCCTCGGCGCGCTCCAGGCGGGCGGCGCGTGGCGTACCCCACGGCCCGCCACCAGACTTCATTCGTTCCGTCTTATCCTCACCCGTCGCATGGCTCGTCGCGTCTGACGGCTGCTGTGTGGCGTGCTGTGTGGCGTTCTCGGCGGGGAGCAGCGCGGCGTGTAAGAACTCTTCCCACTCGGCCTCGGCGAGAATCTGATAGGGACGCCGGTGTTCGATGGGCAGCCGGCGCAGCGCGGCACGGACGCGGTCAGGTGAGAGATCGGGCAGCAGTCCCATCAGCGCGCAGTGGACGAGGAACTGGCGCAGCGCCGTCAGCCGGATGTTGACCGTGGCCGGCGCCAGCGGCGCCGCCGTATCAGCCGGATCAGTGGGTTCTCTCTCACCAGCCACACCGCCAGTTTCGCCGTCTGGAAGTCTGCCGGCCGGCCGAGCGGAGCCAAGCGCGGGAGCGGGGCGGTCGCCGCGCGGGGCGCGTGGCATATAAGCCGCGCCGCGCTCGCGAGGGGCGGCGCGCAAAGTAAGCGCGCCACGATAGGCCAGCAGCAGGTCGAAGCTGATCTGGTCGAGCGCGTCAGGCACGCCGGGGGTAAGGAAGAAGTACGAGGCTGCCTTTTCGTACTCGCGTGGCGTGCGGCCAGGATTGAGCGTGGCGAGCCAGCGTGGCAGCTCACGTCGCCATGTCGGCGCGGTGGCGCCTGTCGCGCTGCCCGCTCCGCCGGTATTATGCCAGGTGGGCGGCACGGCGATGGTCAATTCCCGCTCGGCTGGCTCAGTTGGCTCGTCACGCTCCGGCCCTGGCATCATGCGTTCCTCGCTGTGGTCCGCGTGGCGCGTTCACGGATCGCTCACGGATCGCTCACGGATCGCTCAGGCAGACAGGCGGGCCGCCTCGACGGCGGCGATCAACTGCTGGCGCGTGAACGGCTTGGCGAGCTGGCCGGCGGTGGGCGGGATATCTGGCAGGGCGAAGCGAACCGTGGACGACATCAGGATGATGCGATGCCCGGCGTCGCGTAGCTCGTCGTCGCGCTCGATCTCCTGGCAGAGGCCGATGCCGTCGAGCAGCGGCATGACGACATCGAGCAGCACGACGTACGGCTGGACGGCGGCGCGCAGACGCAGCAGCGCCTCGCGGCCATTGCCCGCCGTCACTACAGGGTGGCCACGTGGGCCAAGCACCGAGACGATCATCTCCCGGATCGGTGCGCTGTCGTCAACTGCCAGAATGGGTGCGAGAGCAGGCATAGAACGTTATCCTTCCCGCCCCGAACGGGCGCCGGGGCGCGTGCGCAAGCGCAAGCGGTTGCCTTGATTGTACGCTCCCTGTCAAAGCTCAACAGCCCACCTGGGTGCAGCTGGATGCGCCCGCCTGTCCGGACGCTGGTACGCGGCATGCGTGCGCAATGAGACACCAGCGCGCCGCCACACAAGATCGCGGCGTTGTGTGTAAGCGGCGCCGGGTGGTGGCACGCTTTTTGATAGGCGCAATGGCAGGTACGCGGATAGTACAGATGTACCTCTGACGTGGGGCGGCGCGCGGACACGCCCGCTCACGACGGAGACAAAAAGAGACAGCAGCGTCAGGTATTCAAGTAGAGGCGGACGTCTATGGCCGTGATGATCAACCCCTTCGAGAGCGTCGCGGACACTATCGCTGATCGCGCGGCCGAGCTGTTGGCGACGCGGGTCTGCGTGGCGGACGCGCAAGGGACCATCATCGCCAGCAGCGACCGCGGCCTCGTCGGGCGCCATCGCGACGATGTGCTATCTGGGAGCACGGGGCCGCACCTGTCCGTGCCGCTGCGCGCGTTCCAGCAGTCCGGAGAGGTGATCGTGAGCGAGGCGGCCGCCGGCGAGGGCCTCTCACCGCGCCTGGCGGGCGTCTTCGTTGATCTGGTGGTCGGCCAGGCGGTGGCGGCACTGCGGCTGCCCAATCATCGCGAGCTGACCTCACGCTTCATCCACAATCTCTTGTTGGGCCACATGGACGACGACGACGACGAGATTCTGCGCGAGAGCGACCTCCTGGGCATCGATCTGCGTGTGCCGCGCGCGCTGATTCTGATTGACGCCGCGGACTACATTCTGCCGGCAGATGGTGTCGAGCACCGCGAGGCGGATAGCGCACGTATCCGCCGGCAGTCGCAACTGGTAATCGCAAGCGTAGTGAATTTCTTCAGTCTGCCGACCGATACCATCTGCGCCTACATCGGTGGTGGCGAGATCGCTATCCTCAAGGCCAGCAGCACGCACGACCTCGAAGCCTGGGCGGACGCCGATTCCGGCACGCAGCAGTCGAACGCATCCTGGGCGAACCTGTCGGCGCTCAAGCGAGCCGGCGCGGCGCTGCTGGGACGACTGCGGCAGGACACACGCGCATCCGTCAGCGTAGGCATCGGGCGCTATCATCCGGGCGTCGTGGGGCTGGCGCGCTCGTACGAGGACGCGCGGGCGGCGCTCTTGCTGGGCCGACGCTTCCATGGGCCGAACCAGGTGTATTGCCTGGATGGCCTCGGCGCCGCCGCGTTCATCGGCATCTCGGATGAGCGCACCAAGCTCGATCTCGCGACCCACCTGCTCAGCCCGCTCGATCAGGATCGCGAGCTGCTCGACACCCTCGAGGTCTTTTTCACTGAGAACTGCTCCGCCAACTGCACCGCCGCGCGGCTGTGCATTCACCGCAATACCCTCAGCTATCGCCTCGACAAGGTCTCGCTGCTGACCGGACTCGATCCCCGCCACTTCGACGACGCCGTGCAGATCCGGCTCGCGTTGCTCACACGCTCGCTCCAGAGCCATGCGGGCTGATTGGGCAGTTGCACAATGCCCGATGGCGCGGCAGCGCAAACGTTGGGCGAATGCCTAATGAATCACCGCGCGCCATTGCGTACGATTGGGACATGCCGGCAGACCCCTACCTCAGGGCAGGGTAGCCATATAGATGCGGCGATTACCGGCGCACGGAGGCAGCATGTCCACACGGGAAGATCCCACCTTGCTCATCACGGAGCTGGAGCCGTCATCTCAAAGCGCGAGCCACCGTGCGGCGGTGGTGCGGGCACTGACTGAACGCCGCCGCACGCTGGACCGCGCGCTCGCGCGTTTGGCGCTCGACGCGGGTGGACTGGCGGAGGTGGCGGCCCGGCTGGTGGAGACGCTGGAGCGCGACAACAAGGTGCTCGTCGCCGGCAACGGCGGCAGCGCCGCCGAGGCGCAGCATTTCGCGGCGGAGCTGGTGGGGCGCTTCAAGCGCGAGCGCGTGGCGTATCCGGTGCTGGCGCTGACGACCGACACGGCGATCCTCACCGCTGTCGCCAATGACTACGGGTACGCCGACGTGTTCGCGCGCCAGGTGCGCGCCTTCGGGCAGCCGGGCGATCTCTTCCTCGGCTTCAGCACGAGCGGGGAATCCGAGAATCTCGTGCGCGCGCTGGTGGCGGCGCGGGAGCGCGGCATGGCGTCCGCCGCCATCACTGGGGAGCGCGCTAGCCGCATGCAACGACTCGCGGACGTGACGGTGCGCGTGCCGCTGACGGACACGGCCACCGTGCAGGAGCTGCACATGATGGCGACGCACATCCTGTGTGAGATCGTCGAAACCACGCTGGCCGCCCGCGCGCCGCTGACCACCAGGGAAGGTGTACCCATCCAATGACCGCACCCGCCGCACACCTGGCCGCGCGCGCCCTCTTCCTCGACCGCGACGGCACGCTGGTTCATCCGCGCCATTACCCCGCGCGCCCGCGCGATCTCGTGCTCTACGACGGGATCGCGCCAGGCCTGCGGCTGTTCCAGCGCGCGGGCTTCCGCCTCGTCGTCGTCACCAACCAGGCGGGCATCGCGCGCGGCTACTTCGGCGAGGCGGAGCTGGCGGCGATGCATGCGCACCTAACGGCGGCGCTGGCCCGCCAGGGCGTACGGCTGGATGCGATCTATCACTGCCCGCACCATCCCGACGGCGCGATCCCGGCGCTCGCGATCCGTTGCGAGTGCCGCAAGCCAGCGCCGGGCCTGCTGCTGCGCGCGGCGCGCGAGCTGGGGATCGATCTCGCGCGCTCGTGGATGGCCGGCGACATTCTGGACGATATCGAGGCGGGTAACCACGCCGGCTGTCGCAGCGTGCTGGTGGACCTGGGAACTGAAGGGATTCCGAGTGCCGCGCCGCGCACGCCCGCGTACGTTGCGCGCGACACCGTCCATGCGCTGCGCATCGTTGCCGCTGTAGAAGGGCTGGGGCCGGAGACGGGCCTGAGCTATCTGCCGCCGTCGTGGCGCGATGGCCGCGTTGACCATGCCAACCGGTGCGTCGAGCCGCTCGGCACGCGACAGGGAGCCACAAGGAGGACGCCATGACGAGCATGGTTGAGCGTGTGCGGCGCTTCCGGCGTATGCGCGCCCTGGTGATCGGCGACGCGATGCTGGACACCTATTACGAGGGCACGGCCGAGCGCCTGTGCGGCGAGGGGCCGATTCCCGTCGTGCGCAAGACCGGCGAGTTCCGCGCGCCCGGCGGCGCGGCCAACACCGCCGCCAACCGGCGCGCGCTCGGCGCCCAGGTCGAGTACCTCGGCCTCACCGGCGCGGACGCGGCCGGGGAGGCGCTGCGCGCGGCGCTGCGCCAGCGCGGCGTGGCCGACACGCGGCTCGTCGCCGACGCGGGAACAGCCACCGGGCACAAGCTGCGCATCCTGGCCGACGGCCAGTACGTGGTGCGCTTCGACGAGGGCGGGCGCGGCCCCATCGCGCCCGCCGCCGAGCGCACGCTGCTCGCATCCCTGGAGGACTGCTATCCAGCGTGCGACGTGGTGGTGGTTTCAGATTACGGCTATGGCGCGGCGAGCGATGCGCTGCTGGCGCGGCTGGGTGTCCTGCGCGCGGCGCGGCCAATCCCGCTGGTGGTGGACTCCAAGCGCCTGGCACGCTTCCGCGCACTGCGCGCGACGGTCGTGACGCCCAATCACCTTGAGGCGAGCATGTTGCTGGCGCGCGAAACGCCGCCGGATGTGGAAGCGGCGGCGGGCGACCGGCGCGCGCTGGCGGAGCGGCTCGCGCCGCACCTGCTGGAATGGCTCGGCTGCGAGCATGTCGCGGTGACACTCGGCGGCGAGGGGGTCTATCTCCGCAGCGCGAATGGTGGCGCGGTCCACGTGCCGGCGCATCCAGTGGCGCGCGCCGGCGATGTGGGCGCGGGCGACTCCTTCACCGCCGCGCTGGCGCTGGCGCTCATCGCGGGCGCGGAGATCGCCGAGGCCGTACGCATCGGCATCGAGGCCGCCGGCATCGCCGTCACCAAACGCTGGACAGCGGTGGTGGAGGCGCGCGAGTTGCTGCGCCGCGTCAGCCTGCGCGAGCGATCCGATAGCGCCGCGCGGGAAGGCGGCACGTCCAGAGGTCGTGAGCTGCTGCGCGTGCTGGCGGCGCTGGATAGCGCGCGCCGCGCCGGCAAGAGCGTGGTTTTCACCAACGGCGTCTTCGACATCCTGCATGCGGGGCATGTCGCGTTGCTGCGGCAGGCGAAGGCGCTGGGCGACGTGCTGGTAGTCGGAGTGAACAGCAACCGCGGAGCGGCGGTAATCTCCAGCGCGGGCCAGCCCATCAACGACGAGCGCGACCGGCTGGCGCTGGTGGCGGCGCTGGATGTGGTTGATCATGCGCTGATCTTCGACGAGGAGACGCCCGCCGAGCTGATCCGCGCGCTGCGGCCCGACATCCACGCCAAGGGCGGCGACTACGCCGGCATGGCGCTGCCGGAGGCGGATGCGGTGGCGGCGGGCGGCGGGCGCGTGGTCATTCTGCCGCTGACGGGCGACGCCGGGACGGGCGCGGTCATCGGGCGCATCCTCGCGCGCGCGGCGGATGGCTCATTGGGGGCGGTTTCATGATTGATGAACGCTGGCGGGCGGCGCGGCGCATCCTGGCCGTGCGGCTGGACAACCTGGGCGATGTGCTGGTGACGACGCCGGCGCTGCACGCCGTCAAGGCGTCGCTGCCGGAGGCCGCGCTCACGCTGCTCGCCGGTCCCGTCGGCGCGCAGGTCGGCCGGCTCAACTCGGACGTGGACGATGTGATCGAGTACGCCGCACCCTGGATGGATCCTTGGCACCGGCTCCCTCAGGACAGCGCGCGTGAGCAGCAGGTGATCGCGGCGATCCGCGCGCGCGCCTTCGACGCCGCTGTCATCTTCACGTCGTACCACCAAAGCCCGCTGCCCGCCGCGTACCTGTGCTACCTGGCCGACATCCCGCTACGGTTGGCCGCCTCGATTGACGGGCCGGGATCGCTGCTGACCACGCGCCACAAGCATCCCGCGCGCATGCTGCACGAGGTGGAGCGCGGGCTGGATCTGGTCGGCGCGGTCGGCCTGCATACCGACGAGCGCGATCTGGTGCTGCGTGTGCCGCCCGCGGCGACTCGCCGTATCGAGCGGCGGCTCGCACGTATGGGGATAGACCGCGAGGGGCCGCTGGTCGTGGTGCATCCGGGCTGCAGCATGCCCGCGCGCACCTATCCGTGGGAGCTGTACGTTGAGGTGGTGGCGCTCTTGGTCGAGCGGCTGGGCGCGCGCGTGCTGCTGACGGGCGCGGCGGACGAGCGCGAATTGATTGCGCGCATCGTGGCCGCGCTGCCCGGCGACGCGCGCCCGCGCGTGCATCCCTGTGCCGGCACGCTCGCCTTCGCTGAACTGTGCGCGGCCATCGCGGCGGCGGACCTCACCATCACCAATAACACTGGCCCGATGCACATCGCCGCCGCGCTCAAGACGCCCGTCGTCGCGCTCTTCGCGCTGACCAATCCGCCGGAGCAGTGGGGACCGTGGCGCGTGCCGCATCGTCAGCTCTATCACGAGGTCGCCTGCCGCATCTGCTACAGCCGCGTCTGCCCCTACGGCCACGAGTGCCTGCGCCTGGTCAGCCCGGCGCTGGTGGTGGACGCGGCGGCGGAGCTGCTAGCGGAGGTTGGTATGGCTCTCCCGGCGGTGGAGCGCGTCGGCGTGGAAGGAGGCGCGGCATGATCGCTCGGAACATCCCTACGACAACCGATACCGGCGACTTCCAGCCGCGGCGCATCGCGATCTTCCGCGCGCTCTACCTGGGCGATCTGCTGCTGGCCGTGCCGGCGCTGCGCGCCATCCGCCGCGGTTACCCCGACGCCGAGATCACCTTGATTGGGCTGCCGTGGGCGGCGTCCTTCGCCGAGCGCTTCGGCGCGTACGTGGACCGCTTCGTCGCGTTCGCCGGCTATCCAGGGCTGGCCGAGGTGCCGGTTGTGCCGGAGCGCGTCGCCGCCTTCCTCACGGAGCAGCGTGCCTACGGCTACGACCTCGCCATCCAGATGCATGGCAGCGGCCGCTTCAGCAATTGCTTCGTCGCCGCGCTCGGCGCGCGCGCCGCCGCTGGCTACTACCAGGGAACGCCATCCGCTGGGCTGACGCTGGCCGCGCCGTATCCCGATGACCGGCCGGAGCTGTTGCGCAACCTGGGGCTGGCGGCGCTGCTGGGCCTGCCGGCGGATGACATGCGCATGGAGTTCCCGTTGCGCCCGCGCGATCTGGCCGAGGCGGATGCGCTACTGGGGCCGCACGCTCGCGGCGGCCTGTGCTTCGGGCTGCATCCCGGCGCGAAAGCGCCTGCGCGCCGCTGGCCGGCGGAATATTTCGTCACGCTGGGCGCGGCGCTCGCCCGCCGCTACGGCGCGCGCATCGTCGTCACCGGCGGGCCGGGCGAAGAGGCAATCGCGGGCGCGGTGGCGGCGGGGATCGGCGACGCGGCGCTCAATCTCGCCGGCAAGACCTCGCTCGGCGGCCTGGCGGCGGTCATCAGCCGGCTAGACCTCTTTATCGGCAACGACACCGGCCCGTCGCACCTCGCCCACGCGCTGCGCACGCCCAGCATCACCCTCTTCGGTCCGGTGGACGTGCGGCGCTGGGCGCCGCTGGATCGCGCGCGTCACGTCGTGCTGCGCGAGCCGGTGCCGTGCAGCCCCTGTGGCTACGTCGAATGTCCGATTGACCATCGCTGCCTGCGCTGGATCACGCCGGATCGCGTGCTACAAGCCGCCGGGCGCTTTCTACGGAAGGGAGCCGTCGCGTGAAACGCTTGAAGATTCTCATCTGGCACGTCCACGGCAGCTACCTCAATGCCATCACGCGGACGGAGCATGACTGGTACGTGCCGATTCGACCGGAGCGATCCACCGGCTACATCGGCCGCGGCACCACCTTCGATCTGCCCGACTGGGTGCGTGAGGTGCCGGCCGAGCGGGTACGTGATCTGGATCTTGACCTCGTCATCTTCCAGTCGCCGCAAAACTGGGAGCGCGACCAGTACGACATCCTCAGCGACGCCCAGCTGCGCCTGCCCAAGATCTACCTGGAGCATAACGTGCCGCGCCCACACGCCGTCGAGACGCGCCACCTGGTGGACGATCCCAACACGCTGCTCGTCCACGTCACGCGCTACAACCGGCTGATGTGGGACAACGGCCGCACGCCGACCACCGTGATCGAGCACAGCGTCGCCATCGATCCGGCCGCGCGCTACAGCGGCGGGGTCAAGCGCGGCATCACCATCTGCAACGGCATGCAACGCCGGCCGCGCATCGCCGGCTACGACCTCTTCCTGGCCGCACGTGATCAGGTGCCGCTGGATGCGGCCGGCATGGAGACCGAGGCGTTCGGCGGGCTGGGCGACATCCCGTACCGGTGCCTGCACCGGCGCATCGGCGCGTACCGCTTCCTCTTCAGCCCGATGCGCTACACTAGTCTGCCGCTGGCGGTGATCGAAGCGCTGACGCTGGGCATGCCGGTGGTAGCGCTGGCAACCACTGAACTGCCATCCGTGATCCGCGACGGCGAGAGCGGCTTCCTCTCCTGCGACCTGGACGAGCTGATGGAGCGTATGCGCTTCCTGCTGGCCCATCCCGATGAGGCGCGGCGTATTGGCATGCGCGGCCGGCGCATCGCGCACGAGCGCTTCGGCCTGGAGCGGTTCGTTCGTGAGTGGAACGCCGCCTTCGCGCTGGTCACGAGCCGGCGTGTTGAACCGACCGGAGCGGCGGCGCTGGCCGGCGCGCTGAAATGAAGGGAGGCACGACGATGCGCACGATGCGCACGATGCGCACGATCCAGGGGCGCGAGCCGCGCCGGATCGCCTTCCTCAGCGAGCACGCCAGCCCGGCGGCGCTGCGCGGCGGCGTGGACGCCGGCGGCCAGAACGTCTACGTGGATGAGGTCAGCCGCCACCTGGCCCGCCTGGGCTACGCCGTGGATGTCTTCACGCGCCGTGATAGCCCGGAGCTGCCCGATGTGCTGGAATGGGCGCCGGGTGTGCGCATCGTCCACTTGGACGCCGGCCCAGCCGCGTATGTCCGCAAGGATGATCTCTGGCCGCACATGCCCGCCTTCCGCGACGCCTTCTCGCGCTTTGCTCGCCGCGACGGCGCGCGCTACGACCTGCTGCACGGCAACTTCTGGATGTCGGGCTGGGTCGCGGTGGAACTGGGCGCGCGGATGGACGTTCCCGTCGCGCAGATCTTCCACGCCACCGGCCTGACCAAGCGGCGCCACCAGGGCGCGGCCGATACCAGCCCCGCCGGCCGCATCGGCGTCGAGCGCGCGATTGTGCGCCGGGCCGACCGGCTGATCGCGCAGTGTCCCAGCGAGCGCAGCGAGCTGATCGCGGACTACGGCGCGGACCCAGCCAAGATCGCGGTCATCCCGTCCGCCGTCAACACGTCCGTCTTCCGCCCGATGCCGCGGGAGGAGGCGCGGCGGCGCATCGGCCTGGAGACGGACGGCCCAGTGGTGGTCTACGTCGGGCGGATGTTGCCGCGCAAAGACGTGCGCAACATCGTGCGCGCGCTGGCGCTGCTGGTGCGCGAGCGCGGCGTCCTGGTGACGTTGCTGCTGGTGGGCGGCGAGAGCGCCGAGCCGGACGCGGCGGCCACGCCGGAGATCGGCGTGCTGCGCGCGCTGGCGACGGAGTTGGGCATCACCGAATATGTGCGCTTCGCCGGCAAGCGGCAGGCCGATGAGCTGCGCTATTACTACTGCGCTGGCGATGTGGCGGTGACAACGCCCTGGTACGAGCCGTTCGGCCTGACGCCACTGGAAGGCATGGCCTGCGGTCGCCCGGTGATCGGCGCGGCAGTGGGCGGCATTCCCTTCACCATCGCGGATGGCGAGACCGGCTATCTCGTGCCGCCGCGCGATCCCGCCGCGCTGGCCGAGCGATTGTGTGCGCTGCTCGCCGATGTGGCGCTGCGCGAGCGCATGGGCCTGGCGGCGCGGGTGCGTGTCGAGCGTGAGTTCACGTGGCCGCTGGTGGCCGAGCGCACCGCCGCGCTCTACGAAGCGCTGCTCACCGGCCGCACGGAGCCTGACAGTACGACGGGTGCTGGGCGGGTGCCTGATCGCGTCACGGTGGTCGGGGCGGAAGCGGTCGGGTACACGCGCGCGGTCGAGGCCGCCGCGAGCGTGCCAGGGGGCGTGCCAGGGGGCGTGCCAGGGGGCGTGCCAGGGGAAGGAGCGTAGACATGGCGCTGGTGGATGTCGTCATCCCAACCGCCGGGCGCGCGACCGCGCTGGCCGTTGTGCTGACGAGCCTGCTCGGCCAGACCTTCGGTGACTTCGACGTAACCATCTCGGACCAGACACTTGGTGAGCCGTCGTTCGACGCTGTCGAGATCGCGACGCTGGTGCGCGCGCTGCGGCGGCGCGGTCATCGTGTCGAGCTGCACCACCACCTGCCGCGCCGTGGCATGGCCGAGCAGCGCCACTTCCTGCTGTCGCGCGCCCGCGCGCCCTACGTCCATTTCCTGGACGACGACGTGCTGCTGGACCCGCCGGTGCTGGGGCGCATGCTGGATGTGCTGCGCGCGGAGGGCTGCGGCTTCGTCGGCTGCCCCGCCACCGGCCTGGAATACCTGGACGACGTGCGCCCACAGCAGCAGCGCATCGAGCTGTGGGAAGGGCCGGTCACGCCGGAGCCGTTCGCCCCGGACGACCTGCCCTGGGAGCGACACCTGATCAACAACGCCGCGAACCCGCTGCACTTGGAAGCGCGGCTCTGCCGCGACGGCGCGGTGGTGCGCTACAAGGTGGCCTGGGTCGGTGGCGCCAACGTGCTCTACGACCGCGCCAAGCTGCTCGCCATCGGCGGGTTCTCGTTCTGGCGGCGGCTGCCGGCGGTGCATGCCGGCGAAGAGGTGGTCGTGCAGTTCCTGCTCATCCGCCGCTACGGCGGCTGCGGCATCCTGCCCAGCGGGACGTACCACCTGGGCCTGCCGACGACCATCACGGACCGGCGCCACAACGCCACCGCGCTCTTCCGCGAGCTGCTCGACGAGCTGGAGGGGCAGGCATCAGTCGCGGAAGACGAGCAATGGCGGGAGGCGCGAGAGGCGAAGCGGGAGAGCCTGGTTTGATGGCTGGATGGCAGCTCGGATGGCGATTGGCCCGCGACACAACGGCGTGGCGCGGCATAAGGGATGAGAGGAGACGACCCATGGGAGAGCGGGAGTTGAAGGGCAAGGTGGCGCTGGTGACGGGCGCGGGCAGCGGCCTGGGCGAGGCGACGGCATGGGCCTTCGCGCGCGCGGGCGCGGCGGTGGCCTGTGTGGACGTGCGCGCCGAGGCGGTGCGGCGGGTCGCGGGCGAGCTGGCCGGGCTGGATGTGCCGGTGCTGGGCCTGGGCTGCGACGTGAGCGACGCGGACCAGGTCGCCGATACGGTGGCGGCGGTGGCTGGGCGCCTGGGCCGGCTGGATGTGCTGGTGAGCTGCGCGGCGGTGGATCACACTCTCTCGGTGGATGAGATGACCGTCGAGCAGTGGGATCAGGTGATCGGCGTCAATCTGCGCGGGCCGTTCCTGCTGGCGAAGGCCGTGCTGCCGATGATGCGCGCGCAACGCTCCGGCCATATCGTCAACATCGCTTCCACCGCCGCCACGCGCGCCTGGGCCAACGCCGCCGCCTACCACGCCTCGAAGTGGGGGCTGGTCGGCTTCAGCCGCGCGCTGGGCGTCGAGGGGCGCGGCGACGGCATCCGTGTGACCACCATCATCCCTGGCGGCATGAAGACGCACTTCTTCGACCGCTTCGCCGACCAGGGCATTCCGATGCCCGACGCGAGCAACCTGCAAGACCCCGCCAATGTCGCCGAGGTCATCCTCTTCGCCGTGCGGATGCCGCGCGACTCGGCGCTGCAAGAGGTGATCATCACGCCGGTGACGGAGACGAGCTGGCCGTGAGACCTTGGTAGGGAGACCAGCAACGTGGAGAAACCCATGATCATCGCTCGTGCGCCCATGCGCATCAGCTTCGGTGGGGGCGGCACTGACCTCGAAGCGTACTACGGACGCTTCGGCGGGCTGGTGTTGAGCGCCGCCATCACGCGCTACGCCTACGTGGTCGCCCGGCCGTCGCCCGATCAGGGTATCTCCATCGTCTCCGCCGACTACCGGAGGGTGGAACATCTCCCCCCTGGCCAGCCCATCGCGGTGGGCGAGCCGCTGGCGCTGCCCAAGGCCGCGCTCGCCGCCTTCGATGGCCGTGCGCATTGCGGTGGGCCGCGCGCTCGTGGGGTACAGCTCGTTCTCGCCGCCGACGTGCCGCCAGGGACGGGCCTCGGCTCCTCCAGCGCAATGGCAGCCGCGCTCGTACGCGCGCTCGCCGAGTATATCGGCATGCCGCTGGATGCCGCGCGGACCGCTGATCTGGCCTGCCAGATCGAGATCGAGCGGCTGGGCCTGCCCATCGGCAAGCAGGACCAGTACGCCAGCGCGTTTGGCGGCCTGAACAGCATCGCCTTCGCATCCGCGGGCGTGTGCGTGACGCCGCTCGCGCTGCCGGACGGCGCGCTGGATGCGCTGGCGTCGCGGCTGCTGCTCTTCGCCACCGGTGGCACGCGCAACTCCGCGAGCATCCTGCATGGACAGCGCGCCGACACACGCGACAACCCGGCCGTGGTGGAGCGGCTGCACCGGCTGAAGACGCTCGCCGTCGCGATGCGCGATGCCCTGCTCGCGGAGGATTTCGACGACTTTGGCGCGCTGCTGGATCGTGCCTGGCAAGAGAAGCGGGGGCTGTCCGCCGCTATCTCTTCCGATGCGATAGATGCCGCGTACGCGGCGGCACGCGCGGCGGGCGCGCTGGGCGGCAAGATCACCGGCGCGGGCGGTGGCGGCTTCCTGCTGTTATATGCGCCGCCACGGCGGCGCGCGGCCGTGCGCGCGGCGATGGCTTCCCGCGGCCTGCGCGAGCTGAGCTTCGCCTTCGACCGCGCCGGCGCTACCGTGCCGCACAGCCACGAGGAGCGCCGTGCGGCCCTCGACCATATAGCGCACCGGACCGACCTACGCGACTGGCACGGGCTTCGGGAGCGATGGGAATCGCCTTCATCGCCTTCATCGCCTTTCATGCGCGGCGCGGCGCCGGTCCGCCGAACCGCGGATTGACTGGAAAGTGGGGAACGACGATGCATGACGCAATCGAGCGCTACTGGCGCGAGCTGGTCGGCGCGATGGAGGCGATGCCGCTCAGCCTGCTCTCGCGCGCCGTGGACACGCTGCTGGACTGCCACGCGCGCGGCGGCACGGTCTTCGCCGTCGGCAACGGCGGCAGCGCGGCCACCGCCTCGCACTTCGCCTGCGATCTCGCCAAAGGGACGCTGGCGCAGGGGGTGCCGGCGTTTCGCGTCGTCGCCCTCACCGACAATGTGCCGCTGCTCACCGCGTGGGCCAACGACACCAGCTACGACCGCGTCTTCGCCGCGCAGCTCGCCGCGCTGGTGCGCGCGGGCGACGCGCTGGTGGCGATCAGCGCCAGCGGCAACTCGCCCAACGTGCTGGCGAGCGCGCAGGTTGCCCGCCAGGCTGGCGCGACGGTGATCGCCCTCACCGGCCAGAGCGGCGGCGCGCTGCGCGATCTGGCTGACCTCACCATCCGCGTGCCGTCGCCGAGCATCGAGCAGGTGGAGGACGCGCACCTGATGATCGCGCACAGCCTGTGCGTCACGCTGCGCGGCCACCTCGCGTCGCGCGCCCCACGACGCGCAACCAGCGCCGCCGCGTTGCCGCGCCTGGGCCGGCGCCGCCGGCCGATCACTATCGTGGAGCGCGCCGAGCCGCCGCTGCTGGCGGGTGAGATCGAGCCGCCGGTGGAGGCGGTGGGAGGCTAGGCCATGTATACGCTGGGCATCAACGCGGCGTACCACGACTCGGCGGCCTGCCTCGTACGCGACGGGGTTGTGCTGGCCGCGGCCGAGGAGGAGCGTTTCACGCGCGTCAAGCACGGCAAGCGCCCCATCCCGTTCTCCGCCTATGAGCTGCCCTACGCCGCCATCGCCTACTGCCTGGGCGCGGCCGGCATTCGCCTGGTGGATGTGGATCACGTCGCGTACTCCTACGACCCGTATCCGCTGCTGGGCCGTCGCCGCGACGACGCCGCCATCAGCCTGCCGCTGGAGCCAAGCGCGCAGCCCACGCCCGCCGAATGGGAGTCCGCCTGGGATCCGCTCTTCCTCGCATCCATTGTCAACGCGCCACGGCATCTGGCGAGCGGCGCCCCGCATCATCTGCGCGAGCGGTTCCGGGATGCGCGCCCAGATGGGCCGTATCGCTGGCATTTCGTGGAGCATCACGTCGCGCACGCCGCCAGCGCCTTCCACGCCTCGCCGTACACCTCGGCGGCGGTGATGACGCTGGATGGGCGCGGCGAGCGCGCCACCACGACCTACAGCATCGGCGCCGGCAACCGGCTGGAACGCATCGGGCAGGTGGACTATCCGCAGTCGTTGGGGCTGCTCTACGAGCGTGTCACCGAGCACTTGGGCTTCCTGCCGTCCGCGGATGAGTACAAGGTGATGGCGCTGGCCTCGTTCGGCGCGCCGGCCTATCTGGACGAGTTTCGCGCCATGATCCATCTCGCGCCGGATGGGCAGTACACGATTGACGATCCGCGATTGGAGCGACTGGAAGAGCGTTTCGGCCCGGCGCGGCGGCGCGGCGAGCCGTTGGAGCGGCGGCATTATGACCTGGCGCGCTCGTTGCAGCTCGCGCTGGAAGAGACGGTGCTGGCGCTGGCGGCGTGGCTGCACGGTGTCACCCGGTTGGAGACGCTCTGCCTGGCCGGCGGTGTCGCGCTCAACTGTGTGCTGAACGCGCGGCTGCGCGACCGTGGGCCGTTCGCGCGCATCTGGGTGCAGCCGGCCGCCGGCGACGCCGGCACGGCGCTGGGCGCGGCGCTCTGGGTGGACGCGCGCGAGCGCGGCACGGACGAGCGCCGCTACACGATGGATCATGCCTACCTCGGCCCGGCCTACGACGAGGGTGAGATCGAGGCGTTCCTGCGGTGGTCGAAACTGGCGTATCGCCGGCTGGACGATGTGGCCGGCGAGGCGGCGGAGCTGCTGGCGCGCGACAGGATTCTCGGCTGGTTCCAGGGGCGTATGGAGTTCGGCCCGCGTGCGCTGGGGGCGCGCTCGATCCTCGCCTCGCCCCGCTCGCCCGATATGCAGCGGCGGCTGAACGAGCTCAAAGACCGCGAGGACTTTCGCCCGGTCGCGCCGGTGGTGCTGGAGGAGGAGGCCGGGGCGTGGTTCGCCGGGGCGAGTGAGGGGCGCTCGCCCTTCATGCTCTTCGTTTACGACGTGCTGCCTGGCCAGGCCGAGCGCATCCCGGCGGTGCGCCACGTGGACGGCACCGCGCGTATCCAGACGATCAGCCGCGCGCAACACCCGCTCTACCACGACCTGCTCACCGCCTTCCAGGCGCGCACCGGCGTACCGGTGCTGGTCAACACCTCGTTCAACACGCGCGGCGAGCCGATGGTCTGTACGCCGCGCGACGCCGTCGAGTGCTTCTGGACATCGCCGCTGGACGCGCTCGTGATCGGCCCGTTCCTGCTGGAGAAGTAGCCGTGTCCGTGTCGTGCGTTCGCGTCTCCGTCGTCGTGCCGACCTGCCGCCGGCCGGAGCTGCTCGGCCGTTGCCTGGAGGCGCTGCTGGCGCAGGAGCTGCCGGCCAGGCTGTATGAGATCGTCGTGGCGGATGACGCGGCTGACGATGAGACGCGAGCGCTGGTGGCGGGCATCGCCATGTGTGCCGGCCGCTCTGCCCCGGCGGTGCGTTACGTGCCGGTCCACGGCGGCCATGGCCCGGCGGCGGCGCGCAACGCCGGCTGGCGCGCGGCGCGTGGCGCCATCGTCGCCTTCACCGATGACGATTGTTTGCCCGATCCGTGCTGGCTGCGCGAAGGGCTGGCGGTGTTCCGGCGCTCCTGTGTCGCCGCCGTCTCTGGGCGCATCGTCATGCCGACGCCGCCGGTGCCGAGCGACTACGAGGTGGACGCGGGCCGCCTGCAAACCGCGGAGTTCGTCACGGCCAACTGTTTCTGCCGCCGCGACGCGCTGGAGGCCGTCGGCGGCTTCGACGAGCGCTTTCCGCTGGCGTTTCGTGAGGACAGCGATCTGCACTTCACGCTGCTGGCGAAGGGGTTCGCGATCGGCCGCGCGCCCAGCGCCATCGTCCGGCATCCGGTGCGGCCGGCGGTGTGGGGCGTGAGCCTGGGCCAGCAGCGCAAGAGCATGTGCAACGCGCTGCTCTTCAAGAAGCACCCGCGTTTGTATCGCGAGCGCATCCAGCCGGCGCCACCGCTGCGCTACTACGCCATGCTCGCCGCGCTGACCTTCGGCGCGGCGGCGCTGGTGCGGCGGCGGCCGGCGGCGGCGCTGGCCGGATCGGCGCTCTGGCTGGCGCTGACGGGCGAGTTCTGCGCGCGCCGGCTGCGCGGCACGTCGCATGCGCCGCGTCACCTGCTGGAGATGGCGGTGACATCGGCGCTCATCCCGCCGCTCGCGGTCTACTGGCGGCTGCGTGGCGCGCTCAGGTTCCGCGTGCTGTTCTTTTGAGGCGGCAAAGTTCACTGGAGGAGTCAACATTGCCGTTTTTGCCGCTTTTCGCATATGTGTCGCGCCTCCGATCGGTCGCGAATGCCGCATTCAAGCCGATTTGGCCGATCCGGCAACGTGACGTTTCGCGTTCTGGGTGGCAAAAACGGCAAGAAACGGCAAGAAACGGCACCGATGTGGCAAGGAGGATGGCAAAAACGGCACGGATTGGCGCGGTTGTGGCCGCCTCCACGCATCCAGGTCCGCGGCTGCACGCGGGTACGGTTGCCGTGTTTGGCACGATATTCAGTTGTTCAGGTGACAGCGGTGCGGGGTGGCGCCGTGGTGATAGAACTAAAATACCATGAACGATGTAAGATGTCAAGAGAACAAGATGCGTGGGCCGTCCCACATGACTGACAGTCAGTCATACCGATGTGCGTTGAGGTGTTGTCAGACCGGGTCCGGTTCGGTGGTGGTGCTATGCGCGGGCCAGCCAGCCGGCGGTTGCAACCGCGCCTGGGGGCGTGCCGCCGCGACGTCCGGCCAAGCCGGACTGGGAATCGGCTGGGAAGGAGGTCGGTGATGGAGTTGCCGAGCTACGTGCAGATCGAGCCGGTGGGGCAGTGCAACCTGCGCTGCCAGATGTGCGCGATCCAGTTCCGGCGGGACGGCCCGCCCTATGGCCCGCCGGCCTTCATGCCGTTCGAGACGTTCGCGCGGCTGGTGCACCAGTTTCCCGATCTACGGGAGCTGCACCTGCAAGGGTTGGGCGAGCCGATGATGCATCCGCGCTTCTTCGAGATGGTGGCTTACGCCGCCGCGCGGGGCGTGCGCGTCTCCACCAACTCCAACCTGACGCTGCTGAACGCGCGGCGGGCGGAGCTGTGCGTAGCGAGCGGGCTGGAGACGCTACACGTCTCGCTGGACGGCGCGACCGCCGCGACCTACGAGCGCATCCGCTTGCGGGCGCACTTCGACCGCGTGCTGGCCCATCTGGAGCTATTGCTGGCGGCGCGCGAGCGGCGGCAGAGCGAGCGGCCGCACCTGCGGCTGGTGATGGTCATCATGCGGCAGAACCTGCACGAGCTGCCCGACATCGTGCGGCTGGCGCACCGCCATCATATGCGCGCGGTCTTCGTTCAGCATCTCTGCCACGATTTTGGTGAGGCGAGCCTGCCGGAACGCTATCGTCCGATGCGCGACTTCGTCTCGGAGCAGACGTTGCTGGGTGAGAATCCAGAGCGGGTGGAGCGGTATTTTGGTGAGGCGCGGGAGGTGGCGGCGGCGTTGGGCGTGGAGCTGCGGCTGCCGCGCATCCAGCCACGCCCGCATGCGCTCGGCACGCCGGGCCGCGCCCGCTGCGATTGGCCCTGGCGCGGCGCGTATCTGAGCTACCAGGGCGAGGCGATGCCCTGCTGCATGGTCTCGACGCCGGACCGCGCGAGCTTCGGCTCGATGGCCGCCGATGGTGTGGAGGCGGTCTGGAACGGCGCTGATGCGCGGGCATTCCGCGCGCGGCTGGACTCGGACGATCCACCTGACATCTGCCGCTCCTGCGCGGTCTACAACGGCATATTTTAGGTTGAACCGCGGAGGGCGCGGAGGAAGGAGACCGTTTGTGGCGACGGTGGATGTGCTGCTGCCGACGTACAACCGGCTGGAATCGCTCATTCTGACGCTCTCCGGTGTCGCGGCGCAGACGCTTTGCGATCTGCGGGTCGTGGTCGCGGACCAGAGCGGTGTGTCCGCGCGTGAGTCGCCGGTGGTGCGGACGCTGCTGCGGGTGATCGAGGCGCGCGGGGGAAGCGTCGAGTGGCACGAGCGGCCGCAGGTTCATGGTATCGCCGAGCAGCGCGACTTCTTGCTGCGGCAGGCGACGGCCGACGCGGCGCTCTACCTGGACGACGATGTGTTCATGGAGCCGTGGGTGGTGGCGCGGCTGCTGGAGGTGTTGCGCGAGCAGGGCTGCGGCTTCGTGGGCGCGTTCCCGGCTGGATTGTCGCACCGCGATGATGTGCGCCCAGAGCAGCAGCGCATCGAGTGCTGGGAGGGGCCGGTTCAGCCTGAGATCGTCGAGCCGGACTCGCCAGAGTGGCAACGCTTCCACCTGCACCGTGCGGCCAACCTCTGGCACGTCGCCCAGCGGCTCGCGCCGGGCGAGCGGCGGCTCTACAAGGTCGCCTGGGTGGCCTCGTGCGTGCTCTACGACCGCGCCAAGCTGCTGGCGGTGGGCGGCTTCGGCTTTTGGCGGCGCCTGCCACGCTGGCATTCGGGTGAGGAAGTGCTCGCGCAGAATCTGCTGCTGCGCCGCTGGGGCGGCTGTGCCATAGTGCCTTCTGGCAGCTATTACTCGCAGGTGCCGACGACGGTGTTGAACGAGCGCGGCACGGTGGAGGGGCACGCGCTGGCGCTGCTGCCGGAGATGGTGGCGCGGTACGCGGCGGCGCCTGAGGGTTCTGAGGGTTCTGAGGGTGGCGAGTGCGATACTTTCGTTGACTTCCCGGCATGATGGAGTTTTGCAATTTACGGCGGACACCCCGCCCGCACGGATCGGCCGGCGATTGAAATCGCGCCTGGATGGCCTCCGGCCGCGACGTTCGCCGTCGCGGACTCGGATTCGATGACCTGTCCGTAGCAAATTGTAAAAGACCACCATGCCGAGGGTAATCCGGCCCTCGTGTGTGCGGCGTTGGCGAGGCAGCAGAGTTGATCTGAACCGTATTGAATTGTTCTGAGGTGTGTAGGCAACGGCTATAGGAAGATTTGGCGCCGCGCGAGGGTGGAGAGTGCTATACTGAGGCGCTGGCGAGGCAGCGGAATCGAGGTGAGCGGAATGAGCAAAACAGCGGCGCGGCGCACGTTGACCGAAGAGGTGCAGGAGCGGGTGAGCGCGCTGATGGAGCGGAACGAGGCCGGGACGCTCACGCCCGACGAGGTCGCCGAGCTTGATGAGATTACTGTGCTAGATCAGCTCTTCACGCTCGTACGCGCACGCCGTATCTCGCCAGCGCCTGACCATGCGCACGACGGTTCGGATGCAGGTTGTGAGATGATCACTAGCCGTCGGCTATAGGAAGATCGGGCGGCGCGCTATAGTGTGATGTGGCATGACGTCCCTGTCCGCTCACCTGATCGGAAAGCGCACCCGCATGGCGAAAGTTACCACCGGCACCGGCGACACCGGCTACACCAGCCTGCTCGGCGACGCCCGCGTTCCCAAGTACGATCCGCGGCCCGATACCTTCGGCACGGTGGATGAGGCCACGTCCGCGCTGGGACTGGGCCGCGCCCTCACACATGACGAGAAAGCGCGCACGGTCATCCTCGCCATGCAGCGCGACCTCTACGTGCTGATGGCCGAGCTGGCGACGCCACCCGAACATCTGGATGCGGTCGGCATGCGCATCACGCCCGAACACGTCGCGCGGCTGGAGGCGGTCGAGAACGAACTGAAGGCTGAGGTGGAGATTCCCAACAAGTTCATCGTTCCCGGCGACTCGCCCGACGGCGCCGCGCTCGACCTCGCCCGCACGATCATCCGCCGCGCTGAGCGCATGACGGCGAAGCTGCTGCATGACGGCGTGATCGCCAACGGCGAGACGGTGCGCTACCTGAACCGGCTCTCGGATGTGGTGTTCATTCTCGCGCGCTATCTGGAAGCGAAGCAGGGGGGCGGCAGCACGCGGGCGCGCGTATGAGGATTGGGAGCGGCACGGCTACCGTTCCAGCGGACGCCTTCACGATGGCGATCCAGGTGCGCAGCTACGAGGTTGGCCGCGACGGGCGTATTGGCCTGGGATCCGTGCTGCGCTATCTGGAACACCTCGCCACTGAGGCCTCGACGGCGCGCGGCTTCGACTGGCGCTGGTACGAGGCGCACGGCAGCGCATGGGTGGTGCGCGACATGCGGCTGCGGCTCGGCACGCTGCCCGGCATCGGCGAGCGGTTGGAGCTGGTGACGTGGCTCTCCAGTTGGGGGCGCGTGCAGGCGTACCGCGAATACGCGGTCTGGACGCCGGTGTCGGGCCACCTGCTCGCACGCGGGCAGGCGCGCTGGGCGTACGTGGACCGCGTGCGTGGCACGCCGCTGCGTCTCCATGACGAGTTGATGGTCCGCTTCGGCGTGCCAGGGTATCCGATGCGCGCCGAGACGTTGCCTGTGGTCGCGGTGCCGTCCAGCGAGGACGCCGTGGCGCAGACGCTCGACCTGACGGCGCGCGTCTACGAGGCGGACATCAATCAGCATATCAACACTACGGTCTATGCGGACTGGCTGAGCGAAGGGCTGGCCGCCGCGCTCACGCCGGGGGGGCGATGGCAGGCGCGCGCCGCGCACATCACGTACGCTCGCCCCGCGCTGCCCGGCGATACTATCCGCGTCGAGACGAGCCGCGCCCCACACGGCAGCCGCAGCCTGCTCGTCGCGCAGCGCATTACGGGCGCGGCGAGCGGCGCGGAGCATGTGCGCGCTACGTCATTGTACCTGCGGTAGCCGGCAGTGACATGAGCGGGTGATGGCAATGGCGGGCAGGCTTCCCGGCATAATGTCGTTTTACAATTGAGGACGGACACGGCGCCCGCGCGGGCCGGCGGGCGGTTGAAACCGCGCCTGAGGGCCTCCGGCCACAACGTCCACCTGCGTGGACGGGGATGCGGCGAGGGGTCCGCGTCAATGAGGAAAAAAGCATACTGCCGGGGGTAATCCCGACGGGCAAGGGTCGTGGTGGGGGTCCGCTCCTGGCATGAATGCCAGGGGTAATCCCGTTGCGCCATGCATCCGCTTGCCCCAGTGGGATGAGCCGTGACCTGAAGGCCACGAGGCCCGCCCCACGCATCACTTGCCCCACCCCGTCACGCCTTCGCCGTGAAGCTCAGTGTCAGCTTCACGGTGTCGCCCACGCTCGTGACCGACGGCACATCGGGGATGGCGAGGCCAAAGTCCGCGTACTTCACGGTCGCCGTCGCCTGCCCTTTGAGCTGTGTCGCGCTGACGAGCGTCACCGTCGCGTTGAACGTGACGGTGCGGGTGGCGCCGTGGATGGTGAGGTCGCCGGTGATGGTGAGCGGGACGGCCTGGCCGATGGCGACGCCGGCAGGCAGGCCCGTCACGGTTTTCGACGTGAAGGTGGCGAACTGGTTGGAGGGATCGCCCGTCTCCAGGATGCGGTTTTGCAGCGTGCGGGTGCGCAGGTCGTTGTCGGTGGTGAGCGCGCTCAAATCAATCTTGATCTGGCCGACCTGGCTCTTCGATGGGTCGGCGCTATCCACACGGATCTGCCCGGCGACGGCGCTGGTCTGGCCCACGACGGTGTTCGGCTGGCCGAACAGCACCTCGTCAATACTGAAGGTGGCCCGCGATGCCGAGGCGTCAATGGTAAAGACGATGCCGGTGCCACCGCTGGGCGCGAGCGTGGGCGCGGCGACCGGCCCGCTGGACGATTTGGCGCCGTTGCCGCCGAAGATGTAGAAGATGACCGCCGCGAAGGCGATGATGAGCAGCGCCGCGACGCCGAGAGCGATGCGCGTGCGCGGACGCTGTGCTACCTGTCGCACTGCCGATGGTCCCCTGTCTCACCTGTCTGATGGTGGCTGATGATGGTGTGCTGATGCGTGGGGCGGCTCTCGTCTGTGGAACCGCTGATGCGCACGGCCATGTCATCGTGCCGCGCTGGTGAGAGAGTGTGCCACCGCTGTGTGAGAACAGTATTGGATGCGCGGGCATGGGTTAGTGGTTGCCCGTCTCAGCTTCCATCGCGGTCAGCAGCGGGTGCGCGACGGTGGCGGGCAGGGCGGGCGACCAATCCACCAGGGCATCGAAGGCGTCGAGCGGGATGCGATCCAGCTCGGCGGCGAGGCCGTCGCGCGGGCGGATGACGTAGCGGCGCAGGTAGCGCGCGGCCTGGACGAGCGAACGGTAGCCGCCCCCTTCGCACGCCAGCGCGTCCGCGTCTTCGACGAGCAACGCGGCCGAGGTGAGGCGGGCGAGATCGCGGGTGACGCGCTTCATCAGCAGCTCGCGCTCGTCGGGGGCCATGCCAGCGATGCGCGTGAGTGTCGCGCCCATGCGCGCCAGCGCGCCGTCCACCAGCCGCGCCGCCCGCGCCACCTGCGCGTCCGACACGGCGGCCATGCGCCGCCGCAGGTTGGCGAGCAGGGCCGAGCCGGCACCCTCCCTGGCGATGGCGCGGCCCACGTCGAGCGCGGCGATGTTGCCGGTGCCTTCCCAGATCGCCTGCACATGCACATCGCGCAGCAGCCGGCCGTCCGGCCATTCCTGGATGAACGAGTTGCCGCCGCGTACCTCCATGCCCTCGGCCACCACACGCCGCGCCTCCTCGGAGACGTGGTACTTGGCAAGCGGGGTCAGCACGCGCGCGAGCAGCCGCGCCTCGGCGTCGCCGGCGTCCGCCGCTTGCAGTTGGGCGGCGCCCTCGAAGGAGAGGGCGGTGAAGGCTTCCACGTCCACCAGCATGTCGAGGAGCTGCTCGCGCATCAGCGGGTGATCGGCCAGCGGTTTGCCGAAGGCGACGCGCCCGCGCGCATGGGTGAGCGCCTCTAAAAGCGCGCGGCGGGCGAGGGCGGCGGCGGCGCTGGCGCAGGCCAGCCGGGTGACGTTGAGCATCTCGGTCATTTGCAGCCAGCCCTCGCCAGGGCCACCGATCAGGTGGGCGAGCGTGCCGGCGAACGTGACCTCGCCGCTGGCGAAGGAGCGGATGCCGAGCTTGTCCTTGACGCGCTCGATGGCGTAGCGGTTGCGCGTGCTATCGGGCAGCAGGCGCGGCACGAGGAAGAGGCCCAGGCCGCGCGTGCCGGGGCCGGCGCCCTCTGGGCGAGCGAGCGTCAGGATCAGATCGGCACCGGCGTTGGAGCAGAACCACTTGTCGCCGTCGAGCTCCCACCAGCCGTCGTGCGTGGCGGATGGGCGCGCGGTCGTCTCCACCAGGCCAAGGTCGGAGCCGCCCTGCTTCTCGGTCATGAACATCGCGCCGGTCTGGAATGTATCTGGCTCCGTCGCGGTCAGGCCGGGCAGGTAGGCGTCTACGATGTCGGGCGGGGCGTATTTGAGCAGCGTGCGCGTGAGGGCGCGGGTCATGCTGAGGGGACAGAACAGGCCGGATTCGGCTTGCTCGCCCAGGTAGATCAGCGCGTCGTTCAGCAGCGGCGAAGTAGGGCGGTCCGGGTGGACGAGGCCGGGACGCAGCGCCAGCGCGTGCAGCCCGTACTCGCAGTAAAAGATGCGCTCCAGGTCACGGTAGGCGCGCGAGGGGACGATCTCGTCCACGCGCTCGCCGCGCTTGTCGCGCCGGCGTAGCTCCGGGGTGTGGCGGTCGGCTTCAGCGGCCAGGTCTTCGATCTCGCCGCCCAGCCGCGCGCCCAGCGCCCGCAGCAGCGGCTCGCCTGCCGCCAGCTCGTCCGGCGTGAGCTGCCGGCGGAGCAGGAAGCGCAGGTGAGGGTCGGCGTCGTAGAAGTTGACGGCGCGCGTGTCGGGCATGGCGCCCATGCGCGGCTGTGGATGGGGGACGGCGTTGTCGCGCGCTGGCGCCTCCGCTGGGGGTCCATCGTCTGCCACTCCAGCCGCGTCGGCTCGCGTCTCAACCGTTGCCATCGTCGCGCCTCCCCCATCTGGCCGTCCGGCCGTGTCCCATGCACGCTTAGCTCCTTACCCAGTGTACACGATGGCGGCGGCGGGCGCGGCGTTGCGGGCTATCGGGAAAGGGGCGATGCGCAACAGATGATCAAACCGCGCCACAGACGATCATGCCCGTGGGGTGATCGCCTGTGTGAGACGGTGATCATCTGTGGTGGCAACACCCTCGCGCGTGCGCCCTCTCACGCCGGCTCGTTGTCGCCTACCGTCTTCCGGGCGCGAGGGATGCGCTGCTTGGGGGCGGGCGCGTCGGATACGGCGGCGGTAGCGGCGGGCGGCGTGGCGTTCGTGGCGCGGGTGGTGCGCTGCTTCGGCGGTGTGTTCGGCTCAGCTGCGGGCGCGGCGGTGGGCTTCGCAGTGCGTGGCGTGCGCTTTTTGGGTGGCGTAGTGGAAGGCACGGCATCGGGTGGCGTAGCGGCGGACGCTTGCGCGCGTGGGGTGCGCTGCTTCGGCGGCATGGACGCAGCGGTCGGGCGGACACTGCTGTCCGCCTCAATGATTGCGGCGGCAGGGTCAGTTGTCGCTGTTGGTGCAGCGGGGATGGGGCG
>JAICVS010000050.1 GCA_025935195.1 Ktedonobacterales bacterium | reverse complement strand
CTCATACTCGAAGGCGCGGGCTATGCCGTTACGGAGGCGCGCGACGGCGCCGAGGCGCTGGAGCGCCTGCGCGCGGGCGCGGCGCGCTACGTCGTGCTGCTGGACTACACCCTGCCCCATCTGGATGGCCCCACGCTACTGCGCACGCTGGAAGCCGATCCGGCCCTCGCGGGCCGCCACGCCGCCGCGCTGGTGAGCGCCCGGCGCGAAATGGACGAGCCGGAGCTGCGTGACCTGTGCGCGCGGCTGGGGGTGCCGATCCTCCCCAAGCCGTTCGAGATGGACGACCTGCTGGACACCGTGGCCGCGCTCGCCCGCCGCCTGGCCTCCCCGCCACATACGCCGTAAGCGCGCCCTCAGCGCCGCGCATCTCTCCCTCCGCGTGACCGCGTGATACGCGATCTTCATCCCACAGGGCTATGCGCGACTGTCCCTGTGTGATAGAGTACGCAAAATAACGTACTCACCGATGCGTACGGCAGGCTCAGGGGACGGCGGGGAAGGTCATGCGGGGAGGTCATCATGGGCGACGAACGCATCGGCCAGACGATCCATCAAGCTACCTATCAAGTTACCTATCAAGCGCCATCCGACGCCACATCCGCGCGCGCGTCTGCCCACATGCGCCCGTTGAGCGCACGCGCCGCGCGCCGTCGCTCGTCGCCTCCCGCACCAGCGCAGCCCGCATTCGAATGGCCGCACCACGTGGATGTCATCGCGCACGAGCTGCGCTCTCCGCTCACAGCCCTCAAGGCGCGCGCGCAACTGGCTCGCCTCACGCTGACACAGCCAGAAAGCGCGGGCCTCGTTGCACGCCTGGATGCGCACCTGAGCATGATGGAGCATGACATCGTGCGGCTGGAGCGCCTCATCTACGACCTCTCCGCGCTGGCGACGCCCGATGCCAGCCTGCTGGCCGTGCGGCTGCGCCCCACCGACCTGACCGAGCTTTGCCGCCGGGCGATGGCGAGCCAGTCGGCGGCGTCGGGACGCCTGATCGCCCTCGCGCTGCCGCCGCACGCCGTGCTGGTCACCGCCGACGCCGATCGCATCACGCAGGTGCTCTGCAACCTGCTCTCGAATGCGCTCAAGTATTCCGCGTCTGGAGGGCGCGTCTCGCTCACGCTGCGCGTGCGCGGGCCGATCGCGCGCATCACCGTGCGCGACGACGGGCAGGGCATCTCCGCCGCGGTGCGGCCGCACCTGTTCGCGCCGTATGTGCGCGCGGCGAGCGTCGGCGCGAGCGATCCCGATCCCGCCGACCCGGCCGATCCCGCCGTCCCGGCGCGCGATCCCGGCGGCGCGGGCCTGGGCCTCTCCATCTGCCGTGAAATCGTCGAGCGCCACGGCGGCCGCATCGGCGTGCTCAGTACGCCGGGCGAGGGATCAACGTTCTGGTGTACGCTGCCGTTGGCCGGTGCCGCTACGAGCGTCTGAGTCCAGGAGCGCCCGGCGCATCGTCCGCGCTGCCGCGCGGCACACGCTCCAGCCATTCGCCCACGAAGCTGGCGACCTCCCGCACGCGCGCATCCGCGATCAGCCAGTGCGTACGGTCGCGGAAGAGCACGAACTCGACATGCGCGGGACCATAGCCTTCCTGCGTCGCGCGGTGCTTGCGATACTTGCGGTAGTTGACCCGGTTCCACCGCGCCGGCACGATGTGATCCTGCCCACCGGCAACCAGCAGCAGCGGCGCGCGCCGCCGGTTGCGAAAGTTGACGCGGGTAGGCGCGCGCGGGCGCAGCGCGGCCAGCGCCGCTTGGAAGAAGATGCGCCCCGACTCCGGCACGACCTGACGCGCGTAGGCGGCCTTCTGCTCGTCTTCGGGCAGCGTGTGGACAAAGGCGTAGCGGAAGGCGGGGAAGGAGAGCGCGACGACCTGATGCCACGCGCCGGGGCGCAGCAGCACCGGCGCGTTCGCGCGCAGGCCCGTCCACCCTAGCGGCAGCACGCCGCGCGGCGGCGCGGAATCAATGGCAATGCCCGCCGCGCCCAGCCCGCGGTCCAGCAGCAGTTGCACGATCAGCCCACCGAAGGAGTGGCCGATGAGGATCGGCGGCTCATCCATCGCCGTGATGATACGCGCATAATGATCGGCGATCTCGCGCACCCCCAGGCCGGCCAGCTCCGGCGCGGGATGCGCGCGCAGCTCCTCCACCGGCTGGTCGTGATACGGCCAGGCCGGCGCCACGCACTCGTATCCTTTGAGCTGGAAATAGCGGCTGAACGGCTCCCAGCACAGCGGCGTCATCCACGCGCCGTGGATGAAAACAATCGTCTCGCTCATCGCCGTCCCGCCTCCCTATCTCGCCGGCCGTTGCCTCTGCCCGTCTCGCCCATCACGCGCACGCTTCGCACGCAAGCGTACCGCGCCGCGTCAAGGTGACGCTACAACAGCACAACATATCGGCCGCATGGTATACTACCGACAGTTGATCCCTACAGCATCTGGTACGTGACGCGATAGGGGTTTCCGATGCCGACGCCTGTCGTCGATCTGAAGGCTCTCAGCCCTCTGATGGAAATCGTCTTGCGCGCGGGTGATGTCTCTATCGCGGGAGCACGTGGGAGCTTACAAACGGCTTACGCGAAGCGTGACCCCTCATACCCCGATGCGGTAGGGCTGTCTGTGCTGTTCCGACGGGGCGCCACATTAGACGAACTGGCGCGGGAAGGATTATTTCCGCACCGCAAGCTGAGTTTTTCGTTCATTGGCCCATTGATACAGGCATTGGCTGTTGTAGGCTACGAACCTATACTCTACGTGACGCCGACTCCGGATCTGCCCGATCATCATTCCCTGGCCGTAGGGCGCAGCGGGCAAGCGCATCCTACGCTGACAGATGCCGCTGCGGATGCGTTGATTCGTGCCTCGACCGTGGTAGATAATCCGTATCGTCAGCCGAATCCCTGATGAGAGGGTGGGACAATATGCACGAGCTCTTCACCGACTTCATGCGCCTCGAACGACGCCCCGACGGCACCGTGCGCATTCCCTTGGGCTCCCAGGAGTTATCGCCGGATTTGGCCGGTCTCAGCGACGGTGAGCGTGTGCGCCTCGTCTATCCGCATGAACTGGAAGCCGAGGCGACCGTAGCACACGAGCGGCGGGATGGGAATACCGTCTGGTATGCCATCATTTCCAGCATGGCTGCCATCCGCGACATCCATCCCGAAACGCTGTCCGAGCGCGATCAGGCGCCAGCGCGCTCCCATCACGAGTGAATCCCGTTGTCGTTCGCGCCACCCAGCAGCGCCCACTTCCTCCAGGCATGCTGATATGGCGCTTGGTCCTGCTCACGCCTCCGTCGCGCTCGCCATACCGACAAGTGTTTGCATCGTCCGCCAGTTGCGCGTGGTCGCCGCGACACCGAGCGTGCGTTCGAGGAAAGCGTTCGTGAGCGGGGTGTCCCGCACGCTCCGGCGGTACAGGAGATAGACCTCCCGCCCCGCGATGCGCGCCTCATCGCTCCCGCAGTCGCACGCCCGCAATCGCTCGACCCCATCCGGCGATGGCGCATCCGCCAGCAGGGCGACATACAGGCTCTCCCCCTCGGCCAATGCGTCCGCCGCGAACGGGCAGTCCGCGATCACCCGCTCCAGCTCGGCCGCCGTCCGCGGCACGACGGTGACGGGAAAGCCGAAGCGCGCCGCGATCTCGCGCTCGATGCGCTGGCGGAGCAGCTCCAGCGGCTCATCCGCCGACGTGAAGATGACGTTGCCGCTCTGGATGTACGTCCGCACCTGGCCGAAGCCCATCGTCTCAAACAGCCGCTTCAATTCGGGCATCTTGATCAGCCGGTGGCCGCCGACGTTGACACCGCGCAGCAGCGCCACGTAGGTGGTCGTCTCGGAGCCGCCGCTCGCGCGCCCCCCAGTCACATCCATCGCGCCATCCTCCTCCGGGAAGCAGCGTCCCACCTTCGGGCGGGCGCTGTAGATGGCGGGCGGTTGAAACCGCGCCTGAAGGCATGCCGCCACCACGTCCGCCTGCGCGGACGGCGTTCGTGTCCGCTCGGATGGTCATACGGGTGGCAATGCGGGTAAACACTTCCCTCACCTGTATCGCCAGCATGCTACAATGTGGACGCGCGGAAGAGCGCATCCTGGTTGGCCCATCCGACCCCCGCCGACGCAGGTCGGCGTCGTGGCGGCACGCCTTCAGGCGCGGTTTCAACCGCCCGCCATCGTAACGTCCGCCCTACGGCCTGCCATTGTAACCCATAACACGAGGATGCATCATGCGCCGCCCCAAGATCGGCGTCTTCCTGCATCTCGTCTGGGCGACGTGGGATCGCTTGCCGCTCCTCACGCCGGATGCCGAGCACCAGGCATACCGCGTCATCGGCGCCAAATGCCGGGAGCTTGGGGTCGAGATGATCGCGATTGGCGGCGTTACCGATCACGTCCATCTCCTCGTCCGCATCCCATCAACCCTCACCATTGCGGATCTCGTCAAGCACGTCAAAGGCGCCTCGGCCCATCTACTCTCTGCACAGGCCGAAGAACGCCATCAATTCTTCAAATGGCAGGACGCCTATGGCGCATTCTCGGTCTCCCCACGTGACCTGCGCGCCGTAGCCGACTACATCGCCCACCAGAAGGAACATCATGCCGCCGGTTCCCTCATCGCTGAATGGGAGACATCCGGCGACGATGGCGATTAACCAGCGCCCGCTCCCACCATCCTCGCCCACCATCACCCCATCCCATCCATCGCGACCCCCGCCGACGCAGGTCGGCGTTGTGGCGCAGCCTTCAGGCGCGGTTTCAACCGCCCGCCATCCGCTCCCGCCATCCGCTCCCGCCATCCGCTCCCGCCATCCGCTTGCATGAATTGAAATAATATTCCATAATATGTGTGCCAGAAACCAGGGCGAATGTGGCGGTGACGGGAAACGGTGGTGGTCATCATGGCGGCGCCTGTATGCGTTCTCCTTATTGCCGTGCCCGCCTCATCCGCGCTCAAACAGCGCCATTCCGCGCCCGCATCGGCCCCATCCATCGCCCCTGGCAAGGGCCGCGGCAACCTCCCCGGCCAAAACGGCAATCCCACCGTGCCGATTCTTGCCACCTTTGCCGCCCATAACACGCAATGTCACGTTGCCGCTCCCCACCAACCCGCTTCACTCCCGGCCTCGCGCCCGTCGCCCCCGCGACACCATGTGAAAAGCGGCAAAAACGGCAATGTTGACCACTCCAGTCAACTACTCCCCTCCTCCTCCGTGAACCTCTGTGTCCTCTGTGGGAGTTCTCGTCCTCTCCTACCGATACGCCTCCGCTTGCAGCTCGAACAGCTCCGCGTAGCGCCCGCGCAGCGCCACCAGATCGGCGTGCGTTCCCTCCTCCAGCACGCGCCCATGCTCGATCACGATGATGCGGTTCGCCAGCCGCACCGTGCTGAAGCGGTGCGAGATGAACACCGCGGACTTCCCCGCCGTCAGCTCGCGGAAGCGTTTGAACACCTCATACTCCGCCTCCGCATCCAGCGCGCTCGTCGGCTCATCCAAAATCAAAAGCTGCGCGTCACGCATGAACGCCCGCGCCAGCGCGATCTTCTGCCACTCCCCGCCCGAAAGCTGCTGCCCCTTGTCGAACCACTTACCCAGCATCGTCTGATACTCTTCGGGCAGCTTCGCGATCACCGCGTCCGCCCCGCTCTTGCCCGCCGCGTCGCGCACGCCCTCCAGATCGTCAATCGCGCGCACGTTGCCCACGCCGATGTTGCGCGCCGCCGTCAGGAAGTACGTCACGTAGTCCTGGAAGATCACGCCGATCTTCTCGCGCAGCGCCGCCAGGTCATATTCGCGGATGTCGTGGCCGTTGACCAGAATCTCGCCCTCATCGGGATCGTAGAGCCGCGTCAAGAGCTTCACGATCGTCGTCTTGCCCGCGCCGTTGCGCCCGACCAGCGCCACCGCCTCGCCGGCGCGGATGGTGAAGCTCACATCGCGCAGCGCCTGGCCCTTGCCGCCCGGATACGTGAAGCTCACGTGGCGGAACTCGATGGTCAGCCCCTCGCCCTCCGGCCGGCGCCCATCCACCGGCCCGACGATGCGCGGCTTATACTCCAAAAACTCGAAGAGCGTGTTGACGAACAGGTTGTTCTCGTAGGTCGAGGAGATGCCCGAAAGCAATCCCTGGAAGCTGCTGCCCAGCGAGAGCGCCGCCTGCGTGTAGAAGGTCAGGTCGCCCAGCGTGATGCGCCCCGCTACCGCCTGCAACGCCACGTACAGGTAGACCAGCCCGTTCACCAATTGGCTGCCCAACCCCCAGACGAACGCCGAGAGGTAGCGCGGCACCACCAGCGCCCGCGCCTGCTCGTAGAACTGCGCCGCCAACCGGCGATACTGGCCGATGAAGAAGTCGCCCAGCGTGAAGAGCTTGATCTCCTTGTTGTAGGTGTCGGTCGTCAGCAGGTTGTTGTAATAGGCCATCTCGCGCCGCAGCGGCGACTGCCGCCGCATCTGCTGGTAGCCCCACCAGCCGTAGCGCATGCTGGCGAAGAACGACGGGATCGGCGCCACCAGCGCCAGGACCGCCAGCCACCATTGCAATTGCGTCAGCACGACGATCATCGAGAGCAGCGTCACAATCGTGCGCGCCAGCCCGAACGTCTGCGAGATCATGCTGACCGGGCGCGACGACGCCTCGCGCTGCGCCTGCTGGAGCTGGTCGTAGAACTTCGCGTCCTCGAAAAACGCCAGGTCCAGCGCGTTCGCCTTCTCCATCACCTGCAATTGCACGGCGTACGACATCTTCTCTTGCAAAAGTTGCTGCACGATGTTCGCGAGCGTCTGCAAGAGCGCCTGCGCCCCCTGCACGGCGAACTGCGCCACCACCAGCCAGATCACCAGCGTCGCGGCGCCGTCCTTGCCGCCGGTGCGGATCGCCGCCACCACCGCGTCAATCAGCAGCTTCGAGATGTAGGCCGTCGCCGCCGGCACGAAGCCCTGCGCGATGTAGAGCGCGCCCAGCGCCGCCGTGAACGCCGGCTGCACGTCCCACACCAGCCGCAGCACACGTGGCAGGCTGGTGAACGCCGTGACGATCTTCTCCGGCGTCAGCCGCTCCTCGTCGCCCGGCCGCAACCCCCAGCCCATGTTGACGATGCTGCCCGGCACTCGAAACATACACGCCACTTCTTTCCAGAACGAGAGAATTTCACCGCAGAGTTCGCAGAGGACGCAGAGGGAAGAAAGAGATGCGGCGTAGCCAGAGCATATCCGCCACTACATGACATCCGCTGTCAGCATTCTGAGGCACGCCTGCTAACGCTGGAACCCATCCGTCGTCTCCAACGCCATATGAATACGCGCACAGCTTGTCCCACCTGCCCCACCTGCCCTCACCTCCCTCTCCCTCTCTGTTCCTCCTCCGTGAACCTCCGTGTCCTCTGCGGTCGTTCTCGTCTCTGTCCCTACAGGATGAGCAACCCACGGCGGGCGGCGATGGTGACGGCTTCGGTGCGGCTGGCGGCGGCGAGCTTGGTGAGGATGGCCGAGACGTGGAACTTGGCCGTATGCTCGGTGATGTGCAGCCGCTGGGCGATCAGCTTGTTGGGCAGCCCTTGCGCCATCAGCTGCAACACCTCCAGCTCGCGCGGCGTCAGCGTCTCATCCGCCACGGCGACGTGCTCCTCCCCCGGCCCCCGAACCCCCGCCGCGCCCGCGCCGGCCATCACACGCTCCGGCGCCGCCAGCAGGTCGCCCGCCAGCCGCCGGTCGAGCGCGATCAGCCCGCCCGCCACCGCGCCCAGCGCCGCCACGATCTCCTCGGCCGTCGCGTCGCGCCGCAGCGCGCCGAAGGCCAACCCCTGCTCCTCCGTCGCCCGCGCCGCCTCCGCCACCAGCCGCAGCGCCTCACGCCCCGCCGCGCCCCGCCGCGCACCGGCATCCGGCCCACCCAGCGCCACCAGCCCCGCACGCGGGCGCAGCGCCGCCAGCAGCGCGTCAATCACGCCCGCGTCGCGCACGCCCTCCAGGTCCGCCAGCGCCACATCCGGCGGCTCGCCGGCCGTCATGCCCGGCGAAGCGAAGTCCAGCGCGCTCTGCCCGGCCACGATCCAGCCGGGCCGCTCGCGCACCAGCGCCGCCAGCCCCGCACGCACCGTCGGATACGCCGCGACCACATACACGCGCATCGCCGCCGCACTTTCAAGGAGAATATTTACCGCGGAGTTCGCAGAGAACGCAGAGTTCAGAGGAGAGGAACGAGATGAGATCGTGTCGCATCGGGTGAAAGTGGGCCAGTCAACCAAGCCGCCACACCGGGCAACATTGTCACTGGCCCCAACCCCCTCTCCCTCCGTCTCTCCTCTGCGCTCTCCGCGTCCTCCGCGGTTCAATTCCGTCCCTCTATGCCGCGACGGGCGCCGCGGCGCGGACGGCCAGCTCGATCTTCTGGCCGCCACGGATGAGGTGCAGGCGCAAGTCACCCCCATTGCTCCGTCGCAGCCCCGCCAGCAGGCGCTCGGCAGAGGGCGCCGCCTGGCCGTTCAGTCCATAGAGCACGTCGCCGACGAGCACGCCCGCCGTATCAGCCGCCGCGCCCGCCTCCACATCCGTGATCAGCACGGCGGACTCCTGCGCCAGCCCCAGCGCCGCGCGCATGCCCGCCGGCAGCGGCACAGTCAACACCTGCACGCCCAGGCGCACCGGCGGGGTGGCGTTGGCCGTCTCGCTCAGGAATTGTTGCACCGTGCGGCTGGGGATGGCAAAGCCCAGCCCGCCGCCGACCATCGCGTTCACGCCGACCACCCGGCCGTGCGCGTCCGCCAGCGGTCCACCCGAATTGCCGGGATAGAGGCGGATGTCCGCCTGGATCAGGTCAATGCCGCCCGGACGCCAGCGCCCACCACGCCCGCGCCCCGGTCCATCCGGCCCCTCGCGCCGTGCCGTGCCGCCTGGCTCGCCGCCATGCCGGTCGCCATCCTCATCCGGCTCGACCGGCTCCAGCGCCAGATCCGGATCAGTCGGCGCGCGCATGGCGACGACGCCGGCCGTCACCGCGCCCTCGCGGCCCCACGGATTGCCGACCGCGATCACCAGCTCGCCGACACGCAGCGCGCTCGAATCGCCGATCTGGACCGCCCGCAGCCCGCTCGCGCGTGTGGTGAGTGCCGCCAGGTCGTGCGCCGGGTCTACGGCCACCACGCCTGCCGCGATCTCGCGCCCATCGGCCAGCCGCAGCGCAATCGCGCCGCCGCCCGCCGCGCGCACGACATGCGCATTGGTGATCACCGTCGCGTCGGCCACACCTTGCGCATCCGGCTCGCCCAGCTTCCAGACGATGCCCGAGCCCATGCCGCCGCGCCCCGCGCGCACCTGCGCGACGCTCGCGCGCACCGTCGCCGCCACCTCCGCCAGCCCATCCGAGAGGGCCGTGAGGGCCGTTATCTCCTCCGCCATCAGAGTCGCTCCACTTCTTGTCAGGTCATCTATGCGATTCCCGGCTCCCCGTGGAGAGCCAGGGCAAAAGGTGAGGAACTACTGTCGCTCGCCGACGGTCAGCGTCACATCCTTCGGCTCGCCACCGCGCAGGATCGTCGCCGTGAGCGCCTGGCCGAGCGTGTCGCCGCCGAGCTGCCGGCGCAGCGCGTCCACGTCGCCCACCGGCTGGCCGCCGAGCTTCACCAGCAGATCGCCCAGCAGCAGGCCGGCCTGCTCCGCCGGACTGCCCGGCTCGACCGTCACGATCAAGAGGCCCGCCTCCTGGGTCGCGCCAACCTTCTGCGCCAACGCCGCCGGCAGCGGCACCTGCTGCGTGCCGACGCCCAGGTAGCCGCGCTTGACGCGCCCGTGCGTCAGCAGCGTGGTCGCCACACGCCGCAGCGTCGCCACCGGGATGGCCGTGCTGCTCTGGCGCGTCAGGTGCGAGCTGTTCAACCCAACCACGCGCCCGGCCAGGTCCACCAGCGGGCCGCCGGAGAAGCCGGGGTAGAGCGTCACGTCGGCGTAGATGATGCCCTCGATCTCGCCGCCCTGCCAGGAGCGCAGCGGCCCCGCGATGGCGCTGACCGCGCCGAACGAGACACGCGGCCCGTCCGCTCCCGGCCGGCCAATCGCCAGCACCAGATTGCCGACCTTCACGCCCTCGGCCACCTCGGCCGCTGCCGCGCTCGTGCCCAGGTCCGTGCCGGTGATGCGCAGCGCGGCCAGGTCGGTGCCGGGGTCGCGCCCGATGAGCTGGGCCTTGACCTCACGCTTGTCGGGCAGCGTCACACTGATGTTGTCCTCGCGCTCGACCACGTGATCGGCGGTGAGGACGATGGTCTCCTGCCCGGCGTTCCAGAGAATGCCCGTCGCGGACTGGCGCTGCCGCGCCGCCACCGTCACAATCGAGCGGGCCGCGCGCTCGACCACGCCCGCCAACTGATCCGAAAAGGCGCTGAGCGCCGTCGTGTTCTGCGTCTGCCCTGTCGTCTGCGCCTGACTCTGCGGCTGGCCCGCTGTCTGACTCTGCGCCGGCGCCTGCTGATCTGTCGTCTCTGCCATGTCGTCTGCCGTCCTTCCGCGTCTCATTCCGTGTCTCGTCGCGTGCCGCCGCGCCCTCATTCGGCCGGCGGCTCGTGCTTGGAAGGATACGGCGGCGCGCTGGGCGGGAGCATCCCGCGTTCGGCCAGCCGTGCGCCTAGTCGTTCGGGTAGGCGTCCGGCGGGGCGGACGGACGCGCGGGCAGCCGGCGGCTTGACGCGGGTGTTATGCTCGGCGGTACGTTGTGGAAACGGAGGCGGGGAGAGCAAGTGCGCGGCTGACCGGATAGGGCCGGCCTGGAACGGGGATGGGCGGTCCGCAGGGAAGGGACGGGGATGCGGCTATGGCGACAGTGCTCGTGGTGGACGACGATCAGGCGATCCGCGAGGTGGTGCGGCTGGTGCTGGAGCAGGAGGGCCACACGGTGCGCGAGGCGGTGGACGGACCGGAAGGGCTGAACATGCTGCGAACGGCGGCGGGACCGCTGGTCGTGCTGCTGGACGACCTGATGCCACACCTGAGCGGCATGGAGGTGCTGGCGGAGGTGGCGCGGGAGCCTACCCTGACCACCGGGCACGCCTACATCCTGATGACGGGCAGCGCCCGCATGCTCGTCGGTGGAACCACGCCAGAGCTGGCGCGGCTGCGTGTGTTCATCGTGTCGAAGCCGTTCGACATCACCGAGCTGGCCGAGGTGGTCAACCAGGCGGCAGTGGGACTGCCGGGCGGATAACAGGCGATAGGCGATCAGCGGCGATAGTCCACGGCGAGGTTGCGCTCCTGGATGAAGCGCTGGACGGTGCGGCCGGAAGGCACAGTGAGCAGGCGCGTGGTCTGCTCGCGGCGCAGCACGAAGTTGAAGGCGGTGGTCGAATCGTCGCTGACGGACCAGAGCGGGCGAGCGAAGATGGGCTGGACGATCTCCCAGCCCTCAGCCAGGGCGGCGCGCAGCTCGCCGAAGCGCTGGCGCACACCGTTGCGCCGGCCGGGATGGCTGGGATGGCTGGCGGCCGGCTCAGCGATGGGAACGTGGATCGGCGTGACGGTGAGGGTGGCGACGGCGGCGGCTGTGCCGGCGGATGTGGCGCCCAGCCGCACCGGCAGTGAGAGCTGGGCCATAGCCGAGGAGACGCCGGGCGCGGCGGTGGATGGACGCGGACGGGCGGCATAGACCTGCACGGCGTGGGCCTTACGGGCGTGGTCGGGGCGCTCATGCCGCTCATGCCGCGCGGGCGCGCGCTCGGCCTGGGTGAGCCGCGCCGGGCGACGCTCACCCGTCACCTGTTTCGATGTCGTCATCATCAGCCTCCCTTCGCCCGCATCCTGTCGGGGGCGGCGGGGCCGTCACGGTCCCTCCGCGTCGCGTCTATCGCGTCTATCGCGTCTATGGTAAGAGCTTGTTGGGATCTTGGCCGGACTGCCCGGCTGTCTGAACGTTCCCCTGACCGGTGCGGTCGGGCGGAACCTGGTAGTACGTCAAGAGCTGCGCCGCCAGCGCCCGCCAGAGCGGAGCGGCCGCCGTCGCGCCGTAGATCGTCGTGCGCGGATGGTCGAGCTTGACCAGCAGCACGAAGCGCGGGTCGTAGGCCGGCGCGTAGCCCGCGACCGAGGCGTACGTCACCGTCGGATCGGCGGGGTCCGGCGTGGACGTGCCCGTCTTGGCGGCGATGCTATAGCCCGGCAGCAGGTACATGCCCGTCTCCACGTAGGCGGAGCTGACCAGCATTTGCGTGATGCTCCGCGCCGCCGGCTGGCTGACCGCCTGGCGCACGGCCACCGGCTGAGTGCGCGTCACCGCACCCGCGCCACCGTCCGCCGCGACGCTCGCCACCACGTACGGGCGCATCAGCACCCCGCCATTCGCCAGCGCGCCGTAGGCCGCCGCGACCTGCAACGGTGTCACGCCGATGCCCTCGCCGAAGCCATTCTCCGCCAGTTGGAGCGCGGCCTCATCCGCTGCCTGCGGGACGTTGATGATGCCGGGCGACTCATCCGGCAGGTCAACGCCCGTCTTCGCGCCGAAGCCGAAGGCGGCCAGATAGCGGTCGAAACGCTCGCGGCCGATCTGGGTGGCAACCCAGCCGGCGCCGGTGTTGAGCGAGAATTGCAGCACCTGCGTCATATTCACCATCCCGTGTGCGCTCAGATCCCAGTTGTGGATCGGCGTGCCGCCGGCGACGAGCGTGCCGGTGTCGTCGAAGAGCGTGCCCGGCTCGACGGCTCCGGCGTCTATGCCCGACGCGATGGTGACGGCCTTCATCACCGAGCCGGGGTCGTAGACCGCGCTCACCGCCGGATTCTGCAAGGTCGCCAGCGGCGAGCGGGCGTAGGCGTTCGGGTCGAACGATGGGACGTTCGCCAGCGCGCGGATGGCGCCGCTGCGCGGGTCCAACACGATCACCGTGCCGCCGCCGGCGCCCGTCTGGGCGACGGTCCGCGCCAGCCCTTGCTCCGCCCAGTACTGAACGGTGGCATCCAGCGTGAGCGTGAGGTCCGCGCCGGGGACCGCCGGGGTCGAGCGTTGCGGCGCCGTCGCCAGCGGGTTGCCGGCGGCGTCCACCGCCGTGTAGAGCTGGCCGGGCGTGCCGGCCAGCAGCCGCTGCTCCCGCTGCTCAACACCGTACTGCCCGGCGCCGCCGTTCAGGCTGACGAAGCCGAGCGTCTGCGCCGCGAGGTCGCCGGCCGGGTAGACGCGCGTCACCACCGGGATGAGCGCGACGCCGGGCAGATCGCCGCCGGCGAGGGCGGCACGGATGCCGTCGCTCCGCGCCTGCTGGAGCAGCAGCGTCTTGCCATCCGCGCCACGCAGCCGCACATACGCGCCTGGCACGTCGAGCTGCGCCCGCACCCGCGCTTGCGGCAGGCCGGTCAGTGTCGCCAGCGCCGCAACGACCGTATCCATCGCCTTCACCGAGCGGATGACGTCCGGGTCGGCGATGACCGAGTCCTGCGTGACGCTGACGGCGAGCGGGCGGCCGTTGGCGTCGTAGATGGCGCCGCGTCCGGCCGGGATCGCGAAAGCGCGCAGGTGTTGGGCATCGGCGCGGGCAGCAAGCGCGTCGCGCTGGCCGAGCTGCCAGTAGGCGGTGCGGCCGAGCAGCGCGGCCAGCACGCCGGCCAGCAGCAGAAAGAGCACGGCCTGGCGACCACGCGCCTGCCGCAGCGTCGCCTGCTCGGAGCGCTCGCGCTCGCGCCAGCTCCGGCCGCCATCCCACGTGGGACGAGACGACGTCCGGGCACGGGCGAGCAACGGGGTCAGCGCCGTCAACAGGGAACCGCGGCGGCTCATGGCTGGCCTCCATCGCGTAGTGCGCTCAGTGTCGCCTGATTGATGGAGACGATGAGCGCGGAGCCAAGCGGGGCGGGCACGAGGCCCAGCGCGCGGGCGCGCTCGTCCACGTAGGCGGGGCTGGTGACCGCGCCGAGGCGGGCGCGTTGGTCGGCGTCCTGCCGCTCCAGGCGGGCCTGCTCTGCCCGCAGCGTCGCGAGGCGGTCGTTGGCGGCAGCCAGCGCGGCGACCTGGTGCAGGTAGAGCAAAGCGATCAGGCCGATCATCGCGACGCCGAAGATGGCGAGCGCGAGCGGCCGGCGCAGCGCGGCCAGGGCGCGCATGCGCCAATCGCCGGGACCGTCCGGGGAGTCGAGTGTGGGATCGGGAGTGTCCATGCCGTCCTCAGCTTTCCATACGCCCGACCTTTGCTATGGAAGAGCGTACCGCAAGCCAGTTGAGCATGCGCCGTGCCGAGCCAACCTAACCCCCTGGCCCCTTCCCTGCCAGGGAAGGGGGGAGCGCGCGGGTACCGCGGTCTGTACGAAACGATATTCAGTTGGTAAGGTGCTGAGTGGCCGGCGTGGGATGGCCGGCGGGTGAATGAGGGCAGGGCGGGCGCGTTTGGTGCGCCCCTACGGGGACGACGTTTCGAGACGTTGGGCGACGCGCAGCTTGGCGCTGCGCGCGCGCGGGTTGCGCGCCTGCTCGTCCTCGCCGGCCACGATAGGGTGGCGTGTGAGGATGCGCAGGCGCGGCGCGCGGCCGCAGACGCACGCCGGCAGCTCCGGCGGGCAGACGCAGCCGCGCTCTTCAGCCTGGAAGAAGCGCTTGACGATGCGATCCTCCAAGGAATGAAAGCTGATAACGGCGAGCCGGCCGCCGGCAGCGAGCAGGTCCAGCGCGGCGGGAAGCGCGGCCTCCAGGCTGCCCAGCTCATCGTTGACGGCGATGCGCAAGGCCTGGAAGGTGCGCGTGGCGGGGTGGATGCCGCCGGGGCGGCCGTGGATGACGCCGGCGACCAGTCCCGCCAGCTCGCCGGTGCGCTCAATGGACGCGCGCGCGCGCCGCTCGACGATGCGCCGGGCGATGGGGCGCGAGCGCCGCTCCTCGCCGTAGCGGTAGAGCACATCCGCCAGCGCGGTCTCGTCCAGCGTGTTCACCAGCTCGGCGGCGGATGGGCCGCGCGTGGGGTCGAAGCGCATGTCCAGCGGGGCGTCGGCGGCGAAGCTGAAGCCGCGCTGGCGGTCGGCAAGCTGGTCGGAGGAAAGGCCGAGATCGAGCAGGATGCCGTCGGCCGGGGAGAAGCCGGCAGCGGCGGCAAGCTGGGCGATCTGGGCGAAGTTGCCCTGGCGCGGGATGAGCCGGCCGGCGGCCACGGCGCCCGCGAGCCGGGCGCGCACGCGCGCGAGGGCGGCGGGGTCGGCATCTATGCCAAGCACACGACCATCCGGGGCGGATCGCTCCAGCAGCAGGGCGGCATGGCCGGCGCCACCCAGCGTGCCGTCAATGTAGCGACCGCCAGGACGGGGCGCGAGGCCATCCAGCGTCTCAGCCGGCAGGACGGGAACGTGGACGGTCGCGGCGAGATCGCCGCCGGCATCTGGCTCCGCTATGAAGTTGTCCGGGCGCAGTATGGTGTTCGTACGACCTAACCTCCCTGCCCTGTATCCCTCGTGAGGGAAAGGAGTGAGAAGCAAGTGACATGCTCCCCATCCCTAAAGGGAAGGGGCTTCTCGCTTCATCCCCGCAGGTGGTCCCGCGAGTCCACGAAGGGCCTGCCCGGCCCATTGAATGTTCAGCGCCGCGTTCTCGTCGCGGTCGATCACCAGCCCACAGGAGGGGCAGACGTGGGTACGCACGCTCAGACTCTTGCGCACGCGCGCCCCGCAGCCGCTACAGTCCTGGCTGGTATGGTGTGGCGGGACGGCGATCACCTGACGGCCAGCGTATGCTGCTTTGCCCTCAAGGATGGTGCGGAACGCCGCCCAGCCGGCATCACTGATGCTTTTGGCGAGGTGGTGGTTCCGTACCATGTTGGCGACCCGCAAATCTTCCAAATAGATGGTGTCGTAGGCCCTGACCAGAGCCAGAGCCTCCTTGTGGTGGAAGTCCTGGCGCTGCCTGCGCACCTTCTGGTGCTGCTTGGCGAGCAGCTTGACGGCCTTCTTGCGACGGTTGCTGCCCTTTTTGCGCCGGCTCACGCGCCGTTGGGCCTTCTTCAGGGCACGCTCGGCTGTGCGCAGGTGGCGGGGATTGGGGACGTGCTCACCGTCCGCACGGGTGAGGAAATGCACCAGCCCCACGTCGATCCCCGTCTCCTGGCCGGTGGGCGGCAACGGTTGGACCGGCACCGCCTCACAGGAGATGCAGGCGTACCAGCCGTCGGTCTCCCGCGAGATGGTGACGGTCTTGGGGGTGCCCGCGAGCGGGCGATGCAGCCGGAGGGGGATGCGGCCAATCTTCGACAGGCTGAGGATGCCGCCGTCCAGCACGGCCCCACCGCCGTACTGCGGATAGGTGAAGCTGTGGTAGCGGTCGCGCCCCTGGTAGCGAGGATAACCGGGCTGCTTCTCACCGGCCTTGACGCGGCGGAAGAACGCCTGGAAGGCGCGATCGACGCGCAACACCACGTCCTGCAACACCTGCGCGTTGATTTCGGCATACTCCGGGTGGGCCACCTTCAGGTCCGGCAATTCCGCCTTCTGCTGGGAGTAGGTGGCGCTGTTGCCCTGCCCGCGCCCCCACCAGGTCGTGCGCTGTTCCAGGGCGACGTTGTAGAGCGTGCGGCAGCGCCACAGCACCGTCTCCAGCGCCCGTTCCTGTTCAGGCGTTGGCATCAGCCGGTACTGGTAGGTTTTGCGCACGCTCTGCTGTCCCATATCCATCTCTTCTGCCTGATAGGCGAGAAACGGGCAATTCACGGTACTGTCGTAGCCCTGGCGGGCTACCCGGCTTTCATCCCCATGCCTACAGGCAGGGGGCCTCAGCCGGTTCTTTAGCTAGAACGGCAGCGCCAAGTCGCTGAGGTCTTCGGCGGCCAGCTCGTCGAGGTAGGACTGCCAGCGCTCGCTGCTCCAGATCTCGAAGCGGTCGCGGGCGCCGACGATCATCGCCTCGCCATTGAGTCCGGCGTACTTGCGCAGTTTGGGCGGGATGACGATGCGGCCCTGGGCGTCCAGCTCGACCTCGAAGGCAGCGGCGAAGAACTGGCGCTCGACGGCGTGGCGCTTGCGGGTGTCCGCGATGTTGTCCAGCGCCTGGGCCTTGCGCTCCCAGGTCTCTGTGGGGTAGACCGTGAGGCAAGAGTCCATGCCACGGGTCAGCACCGCGCCGCGCTCGATCTTTGAGCGGAAGCGGGCCGGGATGGCGACACGGCCTTTGGTGTCTACGTTATGAAGGTATTCACCGACGAACATGTGGGCGGTCTCCCCACTTTGCCCCACTTTGCCCCACATCGCTAGTATACGGCCCTCCCAATGCCGCACGTAAGCCCTTTATCCACGACTTTGCCGCGGGCCGGTGGATAAGCCGTGGACAACGGGCAAGTTTGTCCACAAGGGAACAGGGACGAGCACCAATACGGAGGAACGGGGAGAAGGGAGGAGCACGGCGGAGCGGAGAGCATTGCGGATGCTATGCTTGCGAAACTATGTTCTATGTAAGCATAGCAGAGATGTGGTCGGAGGGCAAGGGGTAGGTGTGGACGTGTGGACGCGCAGGAGGCGCATCGGCATGGGCGGCGCATGCGCATGGAAACGCGCCGCCAGCCGGGATGACGCGGCTGGCGCGGGCGGAGTGGCAACGTGTGACGGGACAGGGCGCGACGGGACGGACGGCTGGATCAGCGCGGCTGGATCAGCGCGGCTTCTGGCCGTAAGCGATGTAGAAGGGCAGCGTGCAGTGGTGGCGGTCGAGGTCGGCGCGGGCGGCCTCAAGCACGGAGTCGTAGGTCTGGGCGTCGGCGATGCCCAGACCGGCGACGAGCGGCTTGACGCCGGCGACGACACCGAAGACATCGGCGGCGGCCATGTTGCCGAGGCGACCGCCAGCGCGACCGACGGGGAGCGAGATCGCGCGGGTGACCATGCTGGTGAGCCCGGCGTTGGCGAAGAAGGATGCGACATGCGGGCCGAGCAGCGGATCCACGCTGCGGCGCCGGCTGGCCTCGGTGATCCAGCCGACGAGGGTATCCATGGCGGGGCCGCCGTGCTGCTGCGGGCCAGTCTCGATGGATTCGACCCAGCCGCCGGGGCGGGTGACGCGGATCAGCTCGCGGGCGACGGCCGGCCACTTGTCGGCGGAGATAGCGAAGAGCAGCAGGCGCATGTGAACGAAGTCGAACGAGTCGTCGGGGAAGGGCAAGCCCTCCAGCACATTGCCCTGCGCGAAGGTGTAGTTGGGGGGCGGGAGCGGGCCGCTGGCGTCGGGCTTGGGGGCGACGAGGTCGGTGCCGACGATGCGGGTTTCGGGGAATAGCGCGGCCATCTCATAGGCCCAGCGTCCCGTGCCGCTGCCGACATCCAGGATGGTGGCGGGGTGATTGAGGGGAGCGGCGTAGTTGCCGCGCAGGGCGTAGCGCAGCATGTAGTGCTGGAAGTCGAGCCGGTTGATCTCCTGGTCGTCGGAGGGAAGAACGTAGGGGGCGTCGGCGACGTGGCGGCGCCCACCCAGCCAGAAGAAGCGGCGGCCGGTGCCACGCTCGGCGGCTGTGCCGCGATCACGACGGCGGAAGAGAGTAGCCATGGTGAAGCTCCTTCGTGCTGGCGGTGGTGACGATCCCGCGATCAGGCAGCGCGCATGGTCGTGTCGTGCGGCCTCAGGTGAACCCTTCCCGGCGTTCCCATTCCAGGGTACACGAGCCTGTCAAGGACGGTTGGTGCGAGGAGCGGAGCGACGCGCCGGGCGGATGCGCGAAACGCTCGGAGGGCGTGGCCGCGGAGCGTGAGCACGCCTGGTATTTGTCGCGCACGTCTGCTATACTTGGGCCATGATGTGCGATGGGCGCACCCGCTGAGAACAGGCACGCCCATCTGACCCCGACGCTGGTAGTCTCAGCGCGAGGGCTGCGCAGAGGATAGCACGCGAGCCTGGGTATTGGCTAGCTCGCCTGGCTGTCTCCTATCCTCTGCGCCTTCCCCTCACCCTCTGCCGCACCAGCGCCTCTCCAGGTGCCGTCCTGATGACGGCGCCCCTATCTTGTGGGAGGGTGACATGGCAGGCGAACACGACATGAACGGTACGAGCGGAAGTGACATGAGCCTCGCGCTGATCGAGGAGCAAGCGGACGCGTCCATCCGGCGTGTCTATCAAGATGGACGGTGATTCTTCAGCGTCATTGACGTGATCGGCGTGCTGACGGACAGCCGAACGCCGCGACGTTATTGGACCGACATGAAGCGCCGCCTTGGCGAAATCGAGGGGTTCCGTGACGTGTACGCACGGTGCGTAACCCAAGCCCGCGCCCGACGCGCCCCCGCTCATGGTGGCGGAGTATTTCGAGCGGCTCGCCGCGCTCTACCGGCGCCAGGCAGCGTATGAGGCACAGTTAGCGTATGTGGATGCGACGGTGAGCGGACTGAGCGCGCGTCTCGACGAGCACAACGAGCAGATCGGCGCGCTGCATGGGCGGCTGGAGGGCATGGAGGAGGTCACGCGGCTGGTGCCGGAGATCCTGCAACGGCTGGGACCGCAAACGCTCACCCCGGAGCACCAGGCGACGGTGAAGAACCTGGCGCGGCGGCTGAACGAGCTGAGCGGCTTCGCCTACGCGACCATCTACGGCGAGCTCAACGCGGCGTTCCATGTGGGCAAATACAGCGACATCGCCGACGCCCGCTGGCCGGAGATCGCGGCCTGGTTCAAGACGCGCATTGACACGGCGGAGCGACACAACCGATAGGCGGCGAGGGATGCATGAGCGCAGGGCAGGGACGCCGGGATCAGCGTATCGCAGACAATGCTCCACTGTCACGACGGCAGAAGCGCCGGGTTGACCCGCGTTGCTATGCTTGTGCCGCTCTCACGCGCTGCCGTGCCACCCGGCCCCTACATCAACTGACGATGCGTCAGCGACCCTTCCCCCTTGACAATTCCTCTTGTAAATGGTGATTTAGTTCTATCTCCGCAGTGCCACCTGGCTCCTCAAGCACCTGAACAACCGCATAGCGAGGCGAAACCCGCTCATCCCCACCCATCCACCTTGCGCGACCGCCCCCTGGACGCGCCAGAGCGTGCCGGAATCGGTCGAAACCGTGCCGCGACCCTTGCCGTTTTTGCCACGATCGTGCCGCTTTTGCCGCCCATAACACGCAACGTCACGTGGCCCATCCCGGCAAACCGGCTTGAATTCAGCAGTCGAGAGGAAGATACCCCCGACACGCGGCCGAAAAGCGGCAAAAACGGCAATGGTGATCACCCCAGTCACCATTGCCACCTGGGATGCGTCCCCGCATGCATGCCAAGAGGTCTATCCTATGTCCCACCTGTCCATCCCTTCACCTTCCATCCTCCCTCCGCGTCCTCCGCGGTTCAATTCTCTCCTCCCTCTTTCCTCTGTGTCCTCCGTGGTCGTTCTCGTTCCCCTACGGAAGTGGAGCGACAGCGGGCGTAGAGACGGGCGCGGGGATAGGCGTGCCGGCGGCGATGGCCGTCGTGAACGTCACGGTCTCCGTCCCCAGCGGCACCAGCCGGTTCACCTGCGGATTGGTGATGCTGTAGGTGGTCGTGAACGAGTTGGCGAGCCCGAACTGCGCGCCGCGCGCGTCCACCGTGCCGTGCAAGTCATCCAGGCTGATCGCCGTGCCGGCCGGCGCCTGTGGCCCGCTCACCACGACACGCAGCGTGCCAATCGGGCTGGGCGTATGGCCGAAGCTCACGCTCTGGAAGGAGGTCGGCAGCACCTCAGCCGTCAGCGTATTGCCCTGAACGGTCGGCTGGTAGAGCGTGCGATGCAGGTGCGCGATGCGCAGCGTCACCTGATGCGGCTCGGCCGCGCCGACGGGACGTGCCACGAAGGCGTAATGCACCGTCACCGTATGCGCGTCCACCAGCGTCACCACCTCGACCACCTGCCAGCCGTCGCCGCTCGTCGTCGCGAAGAACTGGCGCGCGTCGGCGTTGGTGCGGTCGAAGTCGTAGCCGTGGAAGTTGTCCCACAGGTTCGCGAGGTGGCCGTCCACCGCGATGCTGGAGTTCCAATCCACATAGGCCAGCACGTCCGTGCCGTTGTACGAGATGGCCGGTCGGTTCGTGCCGGCGTTCTCCACGAAATCGAAGCCCAGCGGCCCCAGGCTATACGCCTTCTGCCCGCGAAAGAGATCATCCTGCGCCTGCGTGGTCGCCAGCACCCCCTTGAAGTGGAAGACGGCCAGCAGCAGCAGCCCAGCCAGCAGCACCACCGGCGTGATGAACTTCCGCACCAGCCGGTAGAGGCGCACATTCAACCGATCGGTCAGCATCCGTGTCTTGAACATGGGAGGTCCACCTGTGACAATAGCTATCGTGGCAGCGCCACCTCGCGCTCCGGCGCGACGTCGCTCTCGAGCACCTGGATCGGCTGGATCGGCGCCAGCTCCGCCAGCGCCACCGGCTCCGCCGTCCTGGATGAGTGAGCGACGGAGCGGCGCACAGCCCGGCGCGCGGGCCGCACCGGCCAGACCAGCGCCACCACGCACAGACCCCAGAACGCGAGGCCCAGCACCAGAATCTCGATCTGCGTGAAGACGCCGCCCGGCAGCCACGGCGTCAGCGGCCCCTCGAAGCCCGTCTTGCCCGTCACGGCGATGGCGTCCGCGCTCCTGCCCAGCACCGTGTGATAGAAGAGCCAGAAGAAGCGGTCAATCGGCACGCGCACGACGGCGTACAGCAGTGGGATCAGCCAGAGCAGCCGCGCGAAATGCCGCCAGGCGCCGCGCACCCGATAGGCCTCCAGGAACGCGAAGGGGAAGATCACCAGCGCGTACTGCTCGTTCACCAGCTTCGAGCCGACGAAGAACGCCAGCAGCGTCACCAGGATCATGCGGTTCAGGCCCATCCGCTCAGAGGTGAAGGCATGCCAGTAGGCCAGCAGCAGCACAATCGCGAGCAGCGGCGTGCCGAAAGCGCCCACCGCCAGCGCCAGCGGATCGAGCCGCGCATCCTTGGGAAAGAACGCCCCCAGCCGGAAGAACATCTCCCAGTTCATGCCCCCGCCCACACGCTGGCCGTGGAAGCCGAGCACATACAGCAGCCCGCCCAGAAACGGGCCGATCAACAGCGCGCAAGCGGCGGCGTAGACGCCCAGAAACAGCGCGATCTCGCGCAGCGGTCGCCGCTTCTTGATCAGGTACAGCACGAGCGTCGGCGCGGCGATGGCCGGGATGAACTTGACCATCGTGCCCACCGCCAGCGCCAGCGCGGAACGGCCGACGCGCCCGCGCTGGATGTAGTAGACGGAGGCCACCAGCCCCAGCACCATCACCGCGTCGAAGGTCCACGCGCCGCTGACCAGCAGCACATACGGGTTGACGAGATAATCGCGCCAGCCGCGGATCGTGCCCGACATGCGCGCCAGCAGCGCCGCGATCAGCAAGTCCGCCACCCAGACCGGCGCCTTCAACAGCACGTAGAAGTCCAGCGGCAGCGTCGGCATGGCGAATGTGCTCGAAACCGGGATGAAGTACGTAGCGTCCGGGTGGAGCAGGCCGAAAAGCTTCGCCGGCAGATAGTACAGGTAGAGCGGCACGGGCGGGTAGGCGTAGTATTCGTAGCTCACGTCCCAGCCCGAGGCGCGCGCGATATGCGAGAGATAGGCCATCGTATCGTAGGGCGAATGGTTGTGGGCGAGATCGATGAAGACGTTGTAGTCCACCGTCACGTCCCACCAGTGGCCGAGCGGCAGCAACAGCAGCCGCAGCGCCAGCGCCAGCAGCGCCACCGCCCAGAGCAGGCGTCTCCCGCGCCGCCCGGCCGCCGCCCGCGCTTCGGGCAGCTCGTCATCCAGCGCCAACGCGCCATCGGGAGACGGCGGGACGAATACGAACGGGACGCGCTGGCGCAACCGGCGCCAGGGCGAGAAGGGCGTCAAGGGGGGTATCGAAGATGTCGTCAACGATGGCGTCCGCCTCGCTCGCTCCACGTGTCTCTCCCTCGTTGCGCTCGTGTGTGCCTTCACCCTCGCCGCGCCGCGCCGCACCATGCATTCACGCCATCCCTCACGCCATTCCCCCTGGGCGCGAAGAACCGTTGCCCCGAATGCGCCGGCTCCGCCGCATCACGCGCGCGAGCGCGCCTACCAGGGCAATCCGGAACCATCCAGTGTGACACGAGCGCCGTCGCTCGCCATCCCTGGCCCTCGCTGGGAGAAGTGATCGGTCGTCTAGCTCACCGTTCGGGCTACCAAGAAACGTGCCAGCATACCTGGCGGCCGGCAATAGTGGCAATGCGGGAGCGCGTGCCGGAGCGGGGCGCGATCCTTCGCATATACGGCGTCGTGCCGCCTTCATACACCACAGCCAAACCAGGCGCTGCCAGTAACAGGGGATACTGTAACGCGCGTGACCGCTCGCCGCCAAGCAGCCGATCCGCGCTAGTCTGGGGGGATGTGCGTGGCGAGCAAGGCCGCGGCGACAGCAAGGTCGCGGGCGTCCGACACCTTCAGGGTGTCAGGGCCGGCGGGGTAGAGGGCAACCGGGATGCCGGCGCGCTGGGCCAGGGTGGCGTCGTCCGGCGGGTCGAGATCAGTGGGGGCGGCATCGTGCGCGGCGAGCAGCAGCGCGCGCCGGAAGACCTGCGGCGTCCGCACGAGCGCCAGCTCGGCGCGGGACAGCGTCGCCGTCACTGTGTCGCCCTCCACCCGCTTGAGCGTCTCGTTCACTGGCGTCCAGGCGGCCGCCGCGCCGGTGCGCGCTGCCGCCGTCAGCCCCGCCGCGATCAGCTCCGGCGTGACGAGCGGGCGCGTGCCGTCGTGGACGATCACCCACTCCAGATCCATCGGCAGCGTTGCCAGTCCCACCCGGAGGGCGTCGCGCCGCCGTGGGCCGGCGCTGCCGATGGCGTGAACACCGCGCCAGCCGGAGCGGGCGATCAGCTCGCGGGCGTCGTCCAGCCGGTCGGGGCGTACGACGAGGACGACAGACGAGCTGGCCGGCACGCGCGCGCAGGCCTCCACCGCCCAGGCAAGCACGGGGCGGCCGGCGGCGACGGCCCAGACGGCATCGAAGCCCGGATCGGCGGCGGGCTCGGCGGCGAGAATGACGGCGCCGGCAGGCATTGGCATAGGCCGCACCTACGCCTATGCCGTGCCGGTGCGGCGGATCGGCACGGCGCCGCCAGCGGATTGCTGCTTCGGGTGGGCGAAGATCATGCGGCCGGCGACGGTCTGCAACACGCGCGTCACGATCACGTCAATCGTGGTGTTCATGTGGGCTTTGCCGCCTTCGACGACGATCATTGTGCCGTCGTCCAGGTAGCCGACGCCCTGGCCCAGCTCCTTGCCGTCCTGCATGATCTTGATCGCCATCTCCTCGCCCGGCAGCAGGATCGGCTTGACGGCGTGGGCCAGCTCGTTGATATTGAGCACCTTGACGCCTTGCAGCTCGGCGACACGGTTGAGGTTGAAGTCGTTGGTGATGATGGCGCAGTGCCACTGGCGGGCCAGCTTGACGAGCTTGGCGTCCACCTCAGGGATGCCCTCGGCGTCGGCGTCCGAGATCTCGACTGTGACGCCGCCCTTCTGCATGCGCTGGAGGATTTCGAGGCCGCGACGGCCCCTTGTGCGGCGCATGCTATCAGCCGAGTCCGCGATGCGCTGGAGCTCTTCGAGGACGAAGCGCGGCACGACGAGCGTGCCGCTGATGAAGCCGGTCTCGGCGATGTCAGCGATGCGACCGTCAATGATCGCGCTGGTGTCCACGAGAATGCGCTCGGCGCCGCGCTGGCCTCTGCTACGGCCACTGATGCGGTCGCGCAGGCGGCTGGGCGGCTCGTCGTCCTCGGCGTCGCGCCGCTCATCACGCCGCTCGTCGCGGTCCTCTGCCGCGCGCCGGGCGCCACGCCCGGCCGTGACCATCGAGGTGAAGAGCCGGCCGAAGTCGCTCTTGTGAACGATGACGGTGAACATGCCGATGTAGGCGAAGCCGACGGCGGTGAGGATGGGCAGCCACTGGCCGAGGGCGAGGAAGCGAATCTGCGAGAGGAAGATGTTGGCGAGCGCGGCGATGCTGAGGCCGACGATCAGGCCGATAGCGCCGGCGATCAGGTCGCTGACGGCGGCGTGGCGGATGAGGTCGCGCAGCCGGCGGTACGGCGCGATGGTGATATAGGGGGTGATGATGAGTGCGACCAGGCCGCAGAGGCCCGCGATGCCGCCGATGATCTGCCAGTGCTCGCGCGCGTTGCCGTCAACCTGGAAACCGACCAGCACGGCCAGCGCGATGGCGATCAGCAGCCCGGCGATCCGTGAGATGTTTCTGCCAGACATACCGTCCTCCAGTGGGGCGGAGCGCACTGCCCGCCCGCTTTCGCTGTCGTGGACACACCGTCCACGCGCCTGAAGGCGGTGAGAGAGTGGGAGCGAAACGTCGTCGGATGTGCGCCGTAAGTGGCGCGAATAAGTCCGGGGTCGGCGTGGGTGCGATCCGCAAAGGATCGCGGATGAATGCGGGATGGGTTTGCTGGCGCTCTCAAGCTCTCAACCGCCGCTTCTGTTGTCTCTCCCGTTGAGGCGCATGCTCCTTTCATCACGTCTGTCCAGAACGAACCGGCACGCTTGTGTGGGATAGTATACGACTTGCCCTCTATTGCCACCTATACGTCGGAGGCGAGCGCGAGTCGCAACGCCTCGTCCAGCGTCGCGGCCCGTGCCAGTTTGATGTCGCCGGAGGTACTACTGACCTCGTGGTCGAGGGCCGCGCCGGAGCGCGGCAAGACGCAGCGCTTGAAGCCGAGCTTGGCCGCCTCGCGCACGCGCGCCTCGATGCGCGTGACGGCGCGCAGCTCGCCGCCCAGACCGACCTCACCAATCAGCGCCGTATCGGGAGCGATGGGCTGCTCGCGAAAGCTGGAGGCGACGGCCGCCGCCACGCCGAGGTCCACCGCCGGCTCGCCGAGGGTGAAGCCGCCGGCGACGTTGACGTAGACATCCTGGTTGCCGAGCGCGAGACCGATCCGCTTGGTCAGCACGGCGAGCAGCATCAGCACGCGGTTGTGGTCGAGGCCATTGGTGGTGCAGCGCGGTGTGCCGAAGGCGGTGGTGCTGACCAGCGCCTGCACCTCCACCAGCAGCGGGCGCGTGCCCTCCATGCTGACGGTGACGGCGGAGCCGCTGGCATGGCCGCTATGCTCGGCAAGGAAGAGCGCCGAGGGGTTCTCGACATCCACCATGCCCTCGCCGCGCATCTCGAAGACGCCGACCTCGTTGGTAGCGCCGAAGCGATTCTTGGTGCCGCGCAGCAGACGGTAGCTATGGAAGCGTTCGCCCTCCAGGTAGAGCACGGCGTCCACGATGTGCTCCAGCGCCCGCGGCCCGGCGACGGTGCCCTCCTTGGTGACGTGGCCGATGATGAAGACCGGCACGGAACTGCTCTTCGCCATGCGCATGAGCTGGAGCGTGCAGTCGCGCACCTGGCTGACGCTGCCCGGCGCGGAGCTGATCTGCGTCGAGCCGACGGTCTGGATCGAGTCCACGATCACGAGCGCGGGCTTCATGCGGGCCGCGATCTCGGCGATGGCCTCGATCTCGGTTTCCGGCAGCAACAGCAGCTTCTCGGTGGCGATGCCCAGGCGCTCGGCGCGCAGCTTGACCTGCTGAGGCGATTCCTCCGCCGAGACGTAGAGCACCTCGCCAGTGGCGCCAAGGGCAACGTCGCCCGCGACCTCCAGCAGTAGCGTGGACTTGCCGATGCCAGGCTCACCGCCAAGCAGCACGAGCGACCCCGGTACGATGCCGCCGCCCAGCACGCGATCAAGCTCCGGGGAGCCGGTGCGCGTACGCCGGTGGCTGGTGGCCTCGACCTGTGGCAATGTGACGGCGACGGCGTGGCCGCCACGGGCGAGCGCCGCGCCACGGCCCTCGGCGGGGACGTGAGCCGGCTGCACGGCGGTCTCGACGAGCGTGGTCCACTCGCCGCAGTCGGGGCAGCGGCCGAGGAACTTGGCGCTCTCGTAGCCGCACTG
>JAICVS010000257.1 GCA_025935195.1 Ktedonobacterales bacterium | reverse complement strand
GCGAGCAGCGTCTGCCACTCGGTCCACTCCAGCGCCCGCGCGCCGGCGGCCACAGCCAGCACCCCCAGCACCAACGGCAGCGGCAACAGGTCCGCCCGTGATTCGAGCCAGGCGATGGCGTAGGCGACGACGACGAGCGCGGCGAGCGCCAGCGCCTCGAAGCCCGGAGCTGGTTCTCCAAGGATAGTGGTGAAGCCAGCGGCCACCGCCGCCGCGGCATACCACGGCCACGCCCAGCGGATGCCGGCGACCCGGCTCACTGCCATGCCAAGCAGCGCCAGGCTGAACGCGAGCGGCAGCAGCGCATGCGCGTCCGGCTGCGCGACGACAGCCGCCGCCGCATACAGAGCCGGCGCGAAGCCAGCCAGCGGCTCCCGCTCGACCGCCATCACCAGGAAAGCGACGGCCGCGAAGACGAGCAACAGCGCCTCGACGACGCCCGCACCCGATGCAATGGCGCGTGCGACAGCCAAAATTGACGCCTGCGCGGCGACGAGATAGAGCGCCAGCGCCCAGTGTCCGCCGAACCGCGACGAGATGATGAGTCCCAGCGCGACAGCCGCGCCGACGACTACCAGCGTCGGCACGAGTGGAGCGTTGCCTGGAAACAGGTACGTCGCCGCCGCCGCGTACAGGACGGCGAGCAGCGATGCCGCGGCGGCGCCCTCCAGCACGGCGATCAGATAGGCCAGCAGCGCGAACGCGCCCAGCTCGGCGACCTGCCATATCTGCCCATCCGGACCCAGATCGCGCAGGCCCACTACCGCGACGGCCGAGCCGGCGAGCGCGGCCAGATACCACATGATCGCCCACTCGCCATTGCGCACCATCCGCAACGCGACACCGGCGCCAACCATCACGAGCACGAGCACGAACGCCGCTTTATGATCGCCCACCACGAGCTGCGCCCAGAGCGCGAGCAGTGCCGCTGGCGCCGTCGCCGCCGGAGCGTCCTCCCAGAGCGCGGCGACCACCGCCAGCAGCGCGACGCCGAGCAGCGCCCAGGCCGCGAAAGATAAACCGGCAAAGCTTGCCGTGGTGGTGCTCACGACCGGTATGCCCGCGGCCCCAGTCAGATGCAGACCACCGAGCAGCGCCGCCCATAGCCCGATGATATACGGCGCGACCGCCCAGCCACGACCGAGCAGGCGACGCACGGCGAGCGCGACCGCGGCGGCGGCCAGCATCGCCAGCGCGACAGCATGGCCGTCGGCATCAATTGTGTAGGGCAGGACGGCCAGCACGCCGAAGAAGCCGGTGGCAAGCCCGCCCGCCACCGACCTGCCCTCGCGCCATCCGGCGAGCAAGGACATGAGTGCGAAGGTCGTGAGGATCACGGTGATGTAGGCGTTGGGGTAGCTCGGCAGGAAGGGCAGCGTGTAGAGCGCATTGCCCAGCGCCGTCAGAGAGGCCGGCGCGGCATAGCGCCGTGCGCGCGGCACGAAGCTGAGGCCGAGCGCGAGCAGCCAGAGGGCAAGCGCGAAGGTGGCCGCGTAACTTGACGTAACAATACTGGCTCCTAGCACCCTGTCCACTGGATGGAGGCTCGGGGTGGACAGGCCAGACGTGAGGGCCGCGACGATCTGGTAGTGGTCGAGTGAGAGGAAGAGGCCGGCGGCGAGCGACCACCAGGGCATGTCCTCGATCAACGCCACGCCGAGCAGCACCACCGCGCCGGCCGAAAGCGCGGCGATCAGCGGCCAGTTGGGCGCGGCGCCGCCCCAGACAATGCCCGCGCCCACAGTCGCGAGTCCGGCCGCCAGCGTCTCGATGCCCCCCCGCGGGGCAACGCGATCCTCCGCGCGCAGCCGCAACAGTATGGCGGCGCCCAGCTCGGCCAGCGCGAGCGCCGCGAGGAGAATCGCCATCGTGCGCGCGTCCGCCTGGCGCCAGATCGCGACGGCGGCAACGGCCTGCGCGGCGAAAGCGGCGATGGACCAGTCGCTGAGATCGGTGAGCGCGGCATCAGCCGGCGTGTCGAGCGTGCGCAGTGTGCGGCTCCAGAGAACGGCCAGCGGGATGAGTGTACACGAGGCGAGCGCGAATGCCGCCAGAGAGAGCGCACCATGTGTGGTCCCATCCAACACTGATCCATCGCCGATCAGCGAGAGGCCCACCACCTCGGTGCCGAGCGCCGCTATGGCTGTGGCGAGCGTCGCGAGCTGCACGGCCGGCACGGCGAGCGCCGCCGCGACGGGCAAGCGGCGCAATTGGTGTGGCACCAGCAGCGCCAGCGCGAGCGCCGCCAGCGCGAAGAACTCCCATTCGCGCGGGATATCCGCCCACGGCACGATTGCCAATCCGGCAACCAGGAAGGCCGTCCAGCCGATGTAGGCGTAGGGCGCGAAATCGGTGCGCCAGCCGAGCGCGAGGTAGATCACGGCGGCATAGGCGGCGGCGGTGCAGACGATGCCGGCGACGGGGAAGCCCAGCCCTTGCAGCGCGAAGCGATACGTTGCCAAGGCGACCAGCGGCGTCATCAGCGCGAAGACGCCGAGATAGGCGCGGCCGACGGTGGCGAGCTGTGCGGATCGGCGCAGCGCGACGCCGAGCGCGCCGAAGACGAGATACACGGCGCAGACGGCGGCCAGCTTGACGAGATCGCCGAGCACCTGCCAGCCGCCGACGATGAAGCTGAGCGTGGCGACGAGCAGCAGGAAGCCGCCGAGATACGCCATGATCGCGATGGCTTGGTCGGCGACGAACGCGCGCCACGAGAAGACCGGCCCGCGTAGCTCCAGTGAGCCTGTGGAGAGCGCCTCGCCGGAACCGCCAGCGCCAGCGCCAGCGGCGGCGGGAGCCACAACAACCGCCGCGACCGGAGGAATCGCCCGCCCCGCCGGTGCGGCTGCCGGCTGAGTAACCGGCGCGGCGGGCAGCGGTTGGGCCAGAGCCGTCATGGTCGTGGCCGTTGCGGCCGGCTGTCCTGGCGGCTGGCGCAATGCCAGATAGCGCGCGGAGATCTCCTCGCGCAGCTCGCTCACGGTACGTCCGCCCTGGCCGTCGGCGATCAATCCATCGAGCGCGCGCACTCGCTCATAGAGCTGGCGCAGCTCCGCAACCAGCGCCGGATCCACCGCCTCGCCACAATTGGGGCAGTAGCGCGTGCCGAGCGGAGACAGATTGTGACACCGCGAGCATTCCAGATAGCCGTTCCTCATCGTGCCTCTCCTCTTCTCCGCGCCTGGCACATCGCTTATCCGCGTCGCGCGTCAGCTCTACTGTAGTAGACGAGCCGGACGGCGGTTTGACGCGCCTGGTCGTCCAGGCTCAAGTATGCCGGAGCCAGCCGCCGACCTCCACAGCGAATCCGCACGAGCGGCCGTATCCCCGACCGTATATGCTATAAGAGGCCGTATGCTCCAGTCGAAGCGGGAGGCGCCGCATGGATCTCCGCACATTC
>JAICVS010000141.1 GCA_025935195.1 Ktedonobacterales bacterium | reverse complement strand
TGCGCACGGTGGTATGCTGGAGGCGGGACGGGCGCCGTGCTGACACACGGGACCGCAACCATGGGCTGATCTCCTGCGCGAGGGTACGAGCCTCGTCGGGAGGTCAGCCTACCACTTCCTCTGGGTTACGAAACGCCCTCGATCAGATCGTTCCCAACGATGCGGTCTGGCCCGACGTCACGCACTCAAGTCACGCACTCTAAGTAGGGCCAGTAGAGCGCAAGGCCAACATCACCTGTGATCGAACAGCACCCGCCTGCCCGTGACACGCGGATGTCCCTCCAGCACGCGCCGGATCGCCTCCGGTAGCAGCGTATGCTCCGCCGCCAGGATACGCTCCGCTAGCCGCTCCACCGTGTCGTCATCCAGCACTGGCACCGCCACCTGCGCGATGATCGGCCCCGCGTCCACCTCATCCGTCACGAAGTGGACCGTGCAGCCGCTCAGCTTCACCCCCGCCGCCAGCGCGTCGGCCTGCGGCTTCGGCGCCATGCCACCCGCGAACGCCGGCAGCAGCGACGGATGGATGTTGAGGATGCGGTACGGGAAGGCGCGCACAACACACGGATCGAAAATGCGCGCATAGCCCGCCAGCACGACCAGATCCACGCCCGCCTCCGACAGCGCCGCAACGACGGCCGCGCCCTCTGCGGCGCGCGAGGGGTAGTCCCTCGGCGCGATCACCCGCGTTGGGATGCCGCGCGCCGCCGCGATCTCGAGCGCGGGAACGCCCGCGCGGCTGGAGATCACGATGCCGGCGCGCGCCCGCAGATCGCCCCGTGCGATGGCATCCAGGATCGCGCGCAGATTGCTGCCCCGCCCCGAGACGAGCACACCCAGCGCCGGCGTCCGTGGTCCCGTCGCCACCGCATTGTCTCCGCCCGATTCCCCCATCCCCGGCTCAGCCATCCAGCCCCTCCACCAGCACCACCGGCTCGCCCGCGCCTCGCACGCGCACCGTGCCGATCGCGCGCGCGTCCGCCCCAATCGTAGCCGCGTTCGCGAGTCGTAGCGCCTCCTCGACATCCGCCGCGCGGCAGAACGCCACAAAGCCGATGCCCAGGTTGAAGACGCGCCGCATCTCATCCCAGCTTACGCCGCCGGTGCGCTGGATGAGCCGAAAGATCGGCGGCACCTCCCACGTCCGCGCATCCAACTGGACCATCAGCCCGTTGGGAACCACGCGCGGGATGTTGTCCACCAGCCCGCCGCCGGTGATGTGCGCCAGCCCGGTTGCGAGTCCGGCATCCAGCAGCGGGCGCACCGTGCGCAGGTAGCTGATGTGCGGCCGCAGCAGCTCGTCGCCTAGTGTGCGCCCCAATTCAGGCACGAACGCGCTCAGATCGACGCCGTCGAACACTCGCCGCGCCAGCGAATAGCCATTGGTGTGCAACCCCGCCGAGGGAAAGCCGATCACCGCGTCTCCCGCCTCGATCGCCGCGCCGGTCAGCAGCTTCTCGCGCGCCACCATGCCGACGATGCAGCCCGCCAGGTCGTATTCCCCCGGCGCGTAGAATCCGGGCATCGCCGCCGTCTCGCCACCAATCAGCGCGCACCCCGTCGCGCGGCACCCTGCCGCCACGCCGCGCACCACCGCCACCGCCCGCTCCGCATCCATGACGCCGAGCGCCAGGTAATCCAGGAAGAAGAGCGGGTGCGCGCCGCAGACGAGAATGTCGTTGACGCAGTGCGCCACCAGATCGGCGCCCACGCTCTCGTGCCGGTCCAGCGCGAAGGCGATCTTGAGCTTGGTGCCGACGCCGTCAATCGAGGAGACGAGCACCGGATCGCGCAGGCCCAGCTCGCCCAGCGCGAACAGCCCACCGAAGCCGCCCAACCCCGCCAGCACCCGCGGCCCATGTGTGGACCGCGCCGCCGCGCGCATCCCCCGCTTCGCCTCGTCCGCCGCGTCCAGGTCCACCCCGGCCCGCGCGTAGGCATCCGCCGACGAGCTCATCCGCCCTCACCCTTTCTCGCACGCGTCGCTCAGAGAATGAACCGCGGAGGTCGCGGAGGGCAGAGAGAGGAGATGAGGAGATGTTGAAGCCCGGAGGGCCAAATGGCGCTCGATCCGCTCATATCGCACCACCGAGCGAGTGCTGATCTCGCCACACACCGCATCGTAGTATCACCTGCCACTCTCGTCTCGTCTCGTCTCGTCTCGTCTCTCTGATTTCCTCCTCTGACCTCCGTTTCCTCTGTGTCCTCTGTGGTCGTTCTCGTCTGTGGTCGTTCTCGTTACCGCATGTCGAGCAGCCGCAGCAGCTCGTCGCGGCTGGAGCGCACCATGCGGCGGATGCTGCCCAGGCTGGCCGCGCTCTCCGCCAGTGTCACTACCGCCGCGAACTGCCCCAGCGGATCCACACTGACCAGCCCGTCTTCATACTCCATCAGCGCGGCGACGGTCGCCCCTTGCCCCAGGTCGTGGCCCAGCGCCTCCGTCGTGCCCAGCGCGCTCGCGCCATGCGCGCCCAGCGTCTCCAGGTAGCGTTCGTCGCCGCGGCCCGTCACCTCGATCGGCAGCCCGTCGCGGCCCACCAGCGCCGCCGCGCGCACGCCGGGAATCGTCAGCAGGCGCCCAAGCGCCTCGCGGAGCGTCGCCATGACTCACGTCCCCCTACTCTCGCTTCTCGCCGCTACTGGACATTGCGACGACGCTACACCGCGCCCGCGACGACGGCCTGTTCCCGCTGCTCGCGCTCAAGCGAGAGGCGATCCGCCAGCTCCATCTGCACCGGCACCGGATAGACGCCGGTAAAGCAGCCGGTGCAGAACGTCTCGCGCGGCAAATCAATGGCGGCGATCAGGCCCGGCAGGCTCAGATAGTGCAGGCTGTCCACGCCCACCTCGCGCGCGATGGCCTCCACGTTGGGCAGCCGCGCCGCGATCAGCTCCTCGCGCCGCGCCACGTCCAGCCCCAGGTAGCACGGCCAGCGGAACGGCGGCGACGAGATGCCCAGATGAATCTCCGCCGCGCCGGCGTCGCGCAGCAGCTTCACCAGCGGGCGCACCGTCGTGCCGCGCACCACGCTGTCGTCAATCATCACAACACGCTTGCCACTCAGCACCGCGTTCAGCGCGTTGAACTTCATCTTCACGCCGAGCTGGCGCAACCGCTGGTCGGGCTGAATGAACGTGCGCCCGATGTAGCGATTCTTGATCAGCCCGTCCGCGTAGGGCAGGCCGCGCGCCGCCGCGTAGCCCGCCGCCGCTGGCGTCGCCGAATCCGGCACGCCGATCACCAGATCCGCCGCCACCGGAAACTCCGCGGCCAGTTGCGCGCCCATGCGCTGCCGTGCCAGGTAGAGCGAGCGATCCGACATGGTGCTGTCCGGCCGCGCGAAGTAGATGTACTCGAAGAGGCAGGCCGCCGAACCGAGCGGCCGGTGGCCAATGTGCGACTCCAGCCCCGCCGCGCCCTCGCCCCGCACGACCACGATCTCGCCGGGCCGCACATCACGCACCGCCTCGCCGCCCACCGTCTCGATGGCGCACGTCTCCGACGCGACCACCCAGTGATCCTGCACGCGGCCGAGCGCCAGCGGACGCACGCCGTGCGGATCGCGCACGCCATACAACGCATCCGGCGTCAGGATCACCAGGCTGTACGCGCCCTGCAGCGAGGCCATCACGCGCTTGATCTTGGCGACGTAGCTCGTTCCCGGCGCGGCGGCGATCATGCGCGCGATGATCTCGCTGTCGCTGCTCTCCGCGACCTGCTCCCCCTCAGACAGCAGCCGCTCGCGCAACGTCTCCGTGTTGGTCAGGTTGCCGTTGTGGCCGAGCGCCAGCGGGCCGAGCGTCCCCTCGACAATGAACGGCTGCGCGTTGGCGATCTGGCTGGCGCCGGTGGTGGAATAGCGCGTGTGGCCAATGGCGATGTGTCCCGGCAGGCGCGCGAGGTCGTCTTCCGTGAACGCCTGCGCCACCAGCCCCATCTGGCGGTGCAGGCGCAGGCTCATGCCGTCGGCCGTGGCGATGCCCGCGCTCTCCTGGCCACGATGCTGCAAGGCGTAGAGGCCGAAGTAGGCGATGCGCGCGACATCCTCGCCGGGCGCGTAGATGCCGAAGACGCCGCACGCCTCGCGTGGCCGGTCCGGCTCGTCGCGGATGCGCGTGAGATCAGCTATCACCGCGTCAATCATGTTGTTGCCCGTGTCGTGGCTATTGTCGCTCGCGCCGGCCGTCCCGCTTGTCACCTCGACGCCGCTTTGCACGCGCCCACCTACCTTTGCTGGTCATGGGGATCGCTCGTCACCATTCGGTCCAGGCTCTCCGGGGCATCCGCTCGGATTTTACCCCAGAGCGGCCAGCACGGCACAATGCGTAGGCAAGGTGTCCACCCCCACACTGGCCCACCAGCGGATATAATGCGGATGAGCGGCGCCCTTCAATGGAGAGGAGCGGCGCCCTGACGAGATACGTCGAGGGGTGCGCACATGGCATCGAGCGAGCGACAACGCACGGACGGAACCGACACGCGGGACGGCACGCCCGTGGATGGCGCTGCGGCCGGCGCGACTCCCGCCGGCGACGGCTACTCCCGCATCGAGCAGGTGGCCGCGCGCACCGGCCTGACCAAGCGCACCCTCCGCTACTACGAAGAGATCGGCCTGCTGCCGCCGCCCACGCGCACCGAGGGCAACTACCGGCTCTACAGCGAGGCCGACATCGTCCAGCTCGAGCGCATCAAGCGCCTGCGTGACCTGCTAGGGTTCTCGCTCAAAGACATTCGTGAGATCGCGCAGGCCGAAGAGGAGCGCGAGCAGGTGCGCGCCGCCTGGCAGCGCGAGACCGATCCGCGCGCCCGCCTTGCCTGGCTCGATCGTGTTGAGACCATCACGCGGCGCCAGCTCCAACTGGTGGACGAGAAGCTCGCCGGGCTGCAAGACATGCGCGCCCACGTCCAGGCGCGTCTGGAACGCTATGACGGGCATCGTGCCGAGCTTCAGGCGCAGCTCGGCTCCGCGCACCGCCCCGATGATGGCAACGATTCCGGCCGTGCGCCGGAGTGAGGTCGCCCAGCCGCCCTCGTGGCCGGATGCGATCAGGTGCTCCGCCCGATCGCCGGCATGACCTCAGCCTGCCGCGCGCCCAGGTGACGCACCGGCGAGAGCGACACCACGACCGCGCCGTTCCCGGCGGAGGCCGAGTTGCACACGTGGGCGGCGGAATTGGATGCGGTCGCAGACAAGCTGACTGTGCGCATCGCGCGCGGAGCCGCGCCAGCGGGTGTTGCGCTCTCTGACGGGCCTGCTCAGCACGGCCGAGCGCAAGAATGGCTGGCAGCTCGCGGAACTGGTCGGCGAAGCGACGCCGGACGGCATGCGGCTCCGGCTCAGCACCGCCCACTGAGATGCGGACGCGGTGCGCGACGCCCTGGTCGCGTATATTCTGGAGCACTTGGCCGCTCCGGCAGCCGTCCTCGCCCTCGATGAAACCGGCTTTGTCCGGAAGGGGACCAATTGGACATCAGGCAATCCCGTGCGGCGTCTTCCGCCTGGGCACGGCAGCCTACGTCGTCTGGGGCCTGGCGTTGACCCTGGCGCTGTCCTGGGTGTTCTAGGGCTCGGCCCGCATCTCAGCATCGCTATTCAGCATCGCAATGCCGACAGTCGTCCTGACTATGCGTGGAAGCCCGCCGCCGCCGTAGGCGAGCGGTCGCGCGCCTCCGCCAGCGCATGCTCGAAGTGCCGTGACTCGATGCGCGGGCCGTCCGCCTTCGCCGCGCCACCCGCCGCCGCTGCGCTCGCTCCCCCCGCGCCGCGTGCCCGCAGCCAGTCCGCCAGCGCCAGATTCGCCGCGCGCCGGCACGCCGCCTCGATATCCGCGCCGCTAAAGCCATTCGTCTTCTTCGCCAGCGTATCCAGCGAGAGGTCCGACGCCAGCGGGCGTCGCGCTGTGTGGATGGCGAAGATCGCCCGCCGCGCCGCGCGGTCCGGCAGTGGCAAATCCAGCACCAGGTCGAAGCGGCCCGACCGCAGCACCGCCGGATCGATCAGCTCCGGGCGGTTCGTCGCCGCGACCACGATCACGCCGCGCCGCCCCTCGATGCCGTCCAGCTCGGTCAGCAGTTGGCCGATCACCCGGTCCGTCACGCCCGACACATCGTGGCCGCGTGCCGGCGCCAGCGCGTCGAACTCATCCAGGAACAGCACCGACGGCGCCACCTGCCGCGCCCGCGCGAACGTCTCGCGCACGCCGCGCTCCGACTCCCCCACCCACTTCGAGAGCAGCTCCGGCCCTTTGACCGAGATGAAGTTGGCCTGGCACGCGGTAGCCAACGCCCGTGCCACCAGCGTCTTGCCCGTTCCCGGCGCACCGGAGAGCAGCACGCCGTGCGTCGGATCCAGGTCCATCGCCGCGTACAGCTCCGGGTAGCGCAGCGGCCACTCGATGGTCTCCGTCAGCGCGCGCTTGACCTCCTCTAGCCCGCCGATCTCCTCCCACGTCGTGTGTGACAGCTCGACGGCCACCTCGCGCGCCGCCGACGGCTCGATGCCGCGCAGCGCGTCGCGGAAGTCGTCCATGCGCACCGTCAGCGCCAACAGCTCTTCTGTCGGGATGCTGTTCGAGGTCACGGCCGCGCGCGGGAAGGTGCGCCGCAGCGCCGCCATCGCCGACTCGCGGCAGAGCGCGGCCAGATCCGCCCCGACAAATCCCGGCGTGATGCGCGCGAGCTCCGCCAGATCGATGTCGTCGGCCAGCGGCATGTCGCGGCTGTGGATGCCCAGCACCTCCCGCCGCCCCTGCGCGTCCGGCGCGTGCAGGCTCACCTCACGGTCGAAGCGGCCCGGCCGGCGCAGCGCCGCGTCCAGCGCGTCGGGGCGATTCGTCGCGCCCACCACCACCACCTGCCCGCGCGCGCGCAGCCCGTCCATCAGCGTGAGCAGCTGCCCGACCACACGCTTCTCCACCTCACCCCACACCTCGGAGCGTTTCGGCGCGATGGCGTCAATCTCGTCCAGAAAGATCACGCTCGGCGCATTCTTCTGCGCCGTCTCGAAGACGCGCCGCAACTGCGCCTCGCTCTCGCCGTAGAACTTGTCAATCACCTCAGGTCCGCTGATGCTATAGAAATGCGCGCTGCTCTCGGCGGCCACCGCGCGCGCGATCAGCGTCTTGCCCGTTCCCGGCGGCCCATACAGCAGCACCCCCTTCGGCGCCTCGATACCCAGCCGGTCGAACAGCTCCGGGTGGCGCAGCGGCAGCTCGATCAGCTCGCGCACGTGCTGTAGCTCGCGGCCCAGCCCGCCGATGTCCTCATACGTGACGGCGCCGGAGCGCGGGGCCACCGCCGCGCCGCGCCCCTGGATGCGCACGCTCGTGCCCGGCTCCAGGATCACCGCGCTGGCGGGATTAGTGGCGAAGATCTGGAACTCGCGCGCCGTCAGGCCCAACCCCGGCACGCGCACCAGATCGCCCGCCGTCACCGCCAGCCCCTTGAGCGAGCGTGCCACATGCCGCAGCTCCACCTCGCTCAGATTGGCTGGCCCGGCGGGAACCAGCGCCACGCTGACCGCCGGCTGCGCGCGCACCCGTCGAATGCTGACGACCTCGCCCAGCGCCGCCCCCGCGTTCTGGCGCACCAGGCCATCCATGGCAATCGTCTGCTCCTCAGCGGCGCGCGGCGATCCCGGCTGCGCGTCGTCGTCCCCTCCAATGGACCACGGGCAAACCTGCGCCACGGTCGCTCGTGCGCCGCGAATCTCGATCACGTCGCCCGTCTGGCAGTCGAGCGCGGCCATCGCCGCCGCGCCGATGCAGGCGGTGCCGCGCGGCACCGTCAGGCTCTCCACAACGGTCAGCTGCAAGGTGGTAGTCGTCTTGATATCGTGTTCGGCGGTGCTCATGCCCTGTCTACGTGCGCGCCATCGCCCGTGTTGCGGATCAGGCTCTTCGTCCGCGCGGAGAGGGACGAAGCCACGCCTCATACCGAATTGAGCAGGGCCGCGTAGGACCATGCCGCGCTTGCCGGGCCAGGATTACCCTCGGTATGATGCGGTTTGACACAGCGAGGCGGACCCCTCGCCGCTTCTCCAGTCCGCGGCGGCGGACTTCGCGGCCAACGGCCATCCAGGCGCGGTTTCAACCGCCGGCCCGTGCGGACGGTCTGCCCGTCTTGAATTGTAAAACCACATCACCCGCCGGTCGTTCTGCGTGCGCGGCGAGGGATTACCCCCGGCATTCATGCCGGGAAGCCAGGATCGGAGAGGCGACGAACGTTCCTCACTTCGCCGCCGCCACCTCGCCCAGCAGCGCCCGCGCGATCACCAGCCGCTGGATCTGGTTCGTCCCCTCGAAAATCTGGCTCACCTTCACGTCGCGCATGTACCGCTCCACCGGCCAGTCGCGCACGTAGCCCGCGCCCCCAAGCACCTGCACCGCATCCGTCGTCACCGCCATCGCCGTATCCGTCGCCAGGCACTTCGCCATCGCCGCGTACATGCTGGCATCCTCGCCCTCCTCGTCCATCTTGAACCCCGCCTCGTAGACCAGCAGCCGCGCCGCCTCGATGCGCATCGCCATATCCGCCAGCGTGAACTGCACCCCCTCGAACGCGCCAATCGCCCGCCCGAACGCCATGCGCTCGCGCGCGTAGCGCGTCGCCACCTCGAACGCCGCCCGCGCCACACCCGTCGCGATTGCCCCAATGTTGATGCGCCCGCCGTTGAGCGACGAGAGCGCGATACGCAGCCCTTCGCCCTCCGCGCCCAGCCGTTGCGCCGCCGGCACGCGGCAATTCTCGAAGATCAGCTCGCCCGTCGGGCTGGAATGCAACCCCATCTTGCGCTCCAGCTTGCCGATGCTGAACCCCGCCATCCCCCGCTCGATCACGAACGCGCTGATGCCGCGCGAGCCGGATGCGCTGGTGCGCGCGAACACCACGTACACGTCCGCCACGCCCGCGCTCGACACCCAGAACTTCGTGCCGTTCAGGATGTACTCCTCGCCCTCGCGCGCAGCCAGACAGCGCACATTCGCCGCGTCCGATCCCGCGTGCGCCTCGCTCAGCGCGAACGCTCCCAGCAGCTCGCCGGCCGTCATCTTCGGCAGCCAGCGCGCGCGCTGCTCCTCGCTGCCATACGTGTTGATCAGCCCCGCCACCATGTTATGCACCGACATCCACACCCCGGTGGACATATCCGCCGCGCCGATCTCCTCATAGATCAGCGCCCCCGTCAGCCGTGGCAGCGCCGACCCACCGTACTGCTCAGGCACCAGCAGCCCCGCCAGCCCCATCTCCGCCATCGGCGCGAAAATCTCACGCGGAAAGTGGGACTCCTCATCCCAGCGTTCGGCGTGCGGCGCGATCTCGTTCCGCGCGAACTTGCGCACCAGATCGCGAATCTCGCTCTGCTCGTCGTTGAGCCGGAAGAACATCGCCGTTCTCCTCTCCTGTCATACTCTTGAATATGATTCCGCGGTCTTAGCGTGCCCGCATCGCCTGCAGCAGCGTCTCCAGCTCGCCCAGATGCCCGCGCAGGTGGCCGAAGCACGGGCCGACCAGATACGTCAGCACGGTGCCGCCCGCCTCCTCGGCGTAGGCCGGATGCTGATACGCGGGAATGGCCGCCTGGTGCGCCGCCGATTCCGGCGTCGCGTCCAGATCGTCGTCCGCCAGCGTCGCCACCCACGCGACGATGCGCGCATGCACCGCATCGTGATAGCCGAGCATGTCCGCCCGTGTGACCGAGCGCGCCATGGCGTCCGCCTCGTCCAGCGTCAGGTCGAGGCCCATGCTAGGCGTCCCCGGCCCACCGACGCTCGCCCACCGCGCATCCGCGATCACCTCCGGCACACCGCGGATCAGCGTCTGCACCGCCCAATCTTGTGCCCGTGCCATGTGCCAGAGCGTGAAGCCCGGCAGATTCGCGCCGGGCAGTGCGCGCGCGGTCCACTCTGCGTCCGTGACACCCGCCGCCGTCTCCGTGAATCGCTTGTGTATGCTGTCGAGCTGTCGCCGTACCACCTCAATCGCCCGCATATCGCTCACCCCCAAACTCGCGCGCGAACGCTCCCGCGCCGCGCCAACACCGCGCCGCCCCTCGCACCTCTGGCCGCGCGCTACGCCCTCACTGTCGCTCGCCATTGTGGCATGCCACGGACGCCCGCGACAATGCCCGCTCTGCCCGGCGCAAAAGATCAAGGTAGCCCAATCCGAGTGAGGGCCGCGCGGTTGGGAATGAACGCTCTCCCACGTGCCGCTTGTCCATCGCTACGGACGGGTTTACAATGCGCGCGGAAAGGCCCATCGGCTCCGTGACCACGCAAGACTATGAAGGACCGCACTACGTCAGGTACCCCACGGCTGAAGCCGGGGGCATGTGCTGAGCATGCCTGGACCTGACCAGACTCAGCCAGGGGAGGGCAACCTCCTATCGGGCGACGATATGCGGGGGTGTTCAACGACCTACCAGCGGGTGGCACCTCAGCCCGCTGCTCGAGAACCTGGGCGTTCAACAGGCGGACGGGGTTCGAGCCAGTGCGCTCTGGGAAAGTACCGCCGCATATCGTTGTCGAGGGGACCATTCCCCCCGAAGGCGCAAGCCGGAGGGGCGGCAGTTGGCCGGCTCTGCGTCAGCAAAAGCCGGCCCCCGCAAGGGGCACGTGGACGAGAAAGGAGACGGCGCTTCCTCCCCATGCCTGAAGGCAGGGGTCTCCGCGCCGAAGATTTCGATGACACCCCAGGAATTCGCCGCCAAGTGGCGCGATGTCAGTCTCAAGGAACGCTCGGCCGCCCAGGAGCATTTCCTCGACATCTGCCGCCTGCTCGGCCACGAGACCCCCGCGCAAGCCGACCCCGACGGCACCTCCTTCACCTTCGAGCGCGGCGCGCGCAAGATCGCCGGCGGCGCGGGCTTCGCCGACGTCTGGTTCAGGCGCCACTTCGCCTGGGAATACAAGACACGGCACCGCGACCTGAAAGACGCCTACCGCCAGCTCCTGCAATATCGCGAAGCGCTCGAGAATCCCCCGCTGCTCGTCGTCTGCGACATCGAGCGCTTCGAGGTCCACACCAACTTCACCAACACCGCGAAGAAGACCTACGCCTGGACCAACGACCAGATTGGCGATCC
>JAICVS010000087.1 GCA_025935195.1 Ktedonobacterales bacterium | reverse complement strand
TGGACGCGAGGGGACGCGAGGGGACGCGAGGGGACGCGAGGGGACGCGAGGGGACGCGAGGGGACGCGAGGGGACGCGAGGGGACGCGAGGGGACGCGAGGGGACGCGCCTTACACTGCTATCCATGCCGCCATACTACACAACCTCTTTGCAGGGAAATGTATAACACGGCAATGGAACGGTTGTCAAGACGCCGGTACTATTTCCACCTCAGCCTGCGTCGTGACTGCTCGTTGTGTGACAGTCTGATTCCGCCCAGTCGCTCAGTGCTATCCGTCTTTCATAACTGGTTCGTCCTGGGATGTTGTCATTGCCTCGACTGATCCGAGGCAGGGATTACCCCCGACATTCATGCCTGGGAGCCAACGTATCACAACAACTTGTGCTGGTCACTATGATTCCAATTGGATGCGGGAAGCGAGAATATCTGGTATGCCGGGAGGCCGGCGAATGTTGTTTGCTGGCTCCCAGGCATGAATGCCGGGGGTAATCCTCAATCCCCGCCGACCAAAGTGGTATCAAGCGTGCGGTAGGTGTGGCAGCCAATGAGTGAAACTGCCGAGAGAGAGGCGGTGGGTGAGCGGAGAAGGAGGGGAAATGGCTATTCTTTGCCGCGACTGCGCCAGTAGCGGAGCTTGAGACGAAGGATGCGATACTGTGTGGCGAGGGCGTGGAAGGGGCCGCGCCGGCGCGGCGTCATATCCACGACGTTGCCGCGCCACACTGGCTGGCGGCGACCATAGCCGAAGCGCTCGCGCCAGGCGATGATCAGGCCGGAGAGGATGAAGGCGAACGCCGCGACGGCGACGATGCCGTTCAGCGAGAGGCGCAGTACCGGGATAAAGAGATCGCCCTGCACGTAATAGGCGATGCCAGCGGCGACGAGAGCGAGCGCGACGCCGATCAGGATGCACGTCTCGGATGCGTTGAGCGCCCAGTGGAACTCGCGGTGGGGCTTGGGGCGGGGGCGGTTGAACGCACGGATGCGATTGCCAAGTCCCTGGCGTGGCTCCGTGCGTTCCATGTTGCGCAGGATCTCTTCGATTTCGCGCTGATATTTGTTGGGCATAGAGAACCCCCTGCCGGAGCAGTCCCAGACCGACGACCGCACGCCGACAGCGCACAGGCTGTGGCACAAGTATAGCGCATGCGCCTGCTCTGGGCAAGGCACATGGCGAGACACATGGCGAGACACATGGCGAGACACATGGCGAGACACATGGCGAGACACATGCGGATGACGCCCGCATTCACGCCCCTCACGCGCCCGCTCGATATCCTGATTCGGACGAGCGAGAACGGCCGACGGCCAGGGAGGCGTCAATGCGGGGCCAACGCCTGCATCACCATCGTTTTTAGCGCAAACAGTGCCATCAATTCGATCACCGCCAGCACGAGCGCGATGCTGGCGAACGGGAAGAGCTGTCGCCAGCTCGCGAAGCGGCCGACGCGATTGGTCAGCCCCAGGATGAAGACGACGTTGACGAGCGTGAGCGCCAGCGCCAGCCCCAGCGAGCTGAGGATGGCGATGGGATAGAGCAGGAAGTCCGTCTGCGAGATGACGGCGAGGAACGCGAGCAGCAGCACTGGGAGCATCACGGCGAGCTGGCCGAGGCCGCGGAAGCTTGGGCGCTCATCTTCCTCGCGCCAGATCAGCGTGTTGGCGACGGGCAGGATGAAGGCGGCCATGGCGACGCCGGCGCCCAGCCCCGACACCAGCCGCACTGGGTTGAACGGCTGGTACGGGTGTGGCAGGCCGAGGTCCAGGAAGAAGGAGTTCAAGCCATCCTCGGCCATGAAGAGGAAGGCGACACCGAGCGCGAGGATGACACCGCGCGAGGGGAAGAGCGCGGCGCGCAGCCGGCCGGAGCCGAGCAGCACGAGCGCCGTGCAGGCGAAGCCGAGGTAGATGCCGGTGTTGCGCGAGCAGAGCGGGAGCTGCTGTGAGGCGATGAAGAACGAGTGCGTGGGCGCCTGCGCGCAGATGCCGCCGTCCAGCGCACGCAGCCGGTCCAGCAGTGTCGCGCCGGGGTAGAAGACCATCACCGCCAGCGCGGCGAGGTAGGCCGCGCCCAGGCCGATCATGAGCCAGGGCGGCGGCTCGCTCGTGTGTGGCGGAGCCGCGTGTGGCGCCGGCACGGGAACGCCAGCGGGGCGCTCGGCCTGTTCGATGCTCATGCGCGCTCCTGTATGCTACGCACATTGGCGTGTGACTGCTAGCCCAGGGTCGGGACGGGGAAGCGGCTGTTGACGATCAGCAGCCAATTGAAGAATATCACAACGCCCATCAGCGCCAGCAGCAGCCCCGTGACCAGCTCGACGGCACGCAGGCGCGGTGTCAGCCGCTTGAGCATGGGGGCGATGCGGTCGAAGGCCGCGCCGAGCAGCAGGAACGGCACACCCAGGCCGAGGGAATAGACGGCGAGCAGCAGCACGCCGGCGCTGAGGGTGCCGGCGCCGGCGGCGAGCGTCAGGATGCCGGCCAGCACCGGGCCGACGCAGGGTGTCCAGCCGAAGCCGAAGACGACGCCGACGAGGAACGAGGCGGGATAGCTCATGTTGGCCGGGGGCGCGGCGAGCCGGCGCGTGTACGCGAGGCCGGGAATGGGCAGGATGCCGGCGACGTGCAGGCCGAAGAGGATGAGCAGCAGGCCGCCGATCTGGCGCAATTCGAGCTGGTGCGCGGCGAGGAAGCTGCCGAGCACGCCGGCTGTCGCGCCGAGGGCGATGAAGGTGGCGGCGAAGCCGGCGACGAACGCGGTGGCGTGCAGTGTGGCGGCCAGGCGCAGGCGCGCGCGGGCGCGCGGCTCCAGCTCGGATGCGCGCCAGATGGCCGGCCCGGTAAGCTGCGCGACGTAGACGGGCGTGAGCGGCAGCACGCACGGCGAGAGGAACGAGAGCAGCCCCGCGGCGAACGCGCCGGCAACAGTGAGCAGGCTCATGTGTGAACTACCCTCACGCCTCGCGGACGGTGACGGCGAGAATTTCCGGCGCGCGGCGCAGCATCACCGGGGCGATGGAGCGCGTCGCGACCTGGTAGAAGAAGGCGGCGTACACGATGGAAGCGGGCAACGTGACCAGCATGTACTCCGGGTGATTGAGGAAGAGCGGCAGCGCCACGGCGGCGATGGTCGGGATGACCAGGATGGCGGTGACGAACATCGCGACGAGCGAGACGATGCTGCGCAGGCAGCCGTTCTCGGTGGCGAGCGTGCTGGTCTCGCCCATGCGCATCTGCCGCCAGCGGAACGGGCTGAGCACCGATGTGATGTTGCCGCAGCCGAGCATCACCAGCACAGCGGCGAGCGCGGCGGCGAGCGCGACCGGGATGTACTCCCAGCCGCCTGTCAGCCACGCCTTGATGACCGTCAGCACGGCGCCCAGCGCCATCGCGAACGCGCCGACGAACAGGTTCTTGCCATAGAACACGTCGAGCGGGCGGACGGGGAAGAGAAACAGCGTCTGCAAGCCCTGCCGCTCCATGCCCAGCGCGTTGAGCGCGAAGGTGAGCACGGCGAGCAGCGCCGGGATGGGCGCAATGAGCACAGAGCGCGGCCCGCTGAGGAACGTCACGAACTCGCCATTGCCGTTGCGGCCGCCGCCGAAGATGTTGGGCACGAGGATGAAGACAGTGGCGAAGAGGACGCTGATCAGCGCCGCCTTGAGCTGCGGGTCACGCCAGAGATAGCGCGCTTCCTTCTGCGTGAACGCCAGCGCCGGGCGCGAGATCGGGCGCCAGCCCCGCGCCACGGACCTCACCCCCTGGCCCGCTTCCCTAAGAGAGACGGGGGACGTGGCAGTTGAACCGGCGGAAGGGCCGACAGCGACAGCGGGCGCGGCGGCGATGCGGCGGCGCCGCGAGCGGCCGGCGCCGCCACTTTCGGCGTTGGTGATGCCGCGGTCCAGCACGAACGCCCACGCGGCGAGCAGCACGGGGATGAGCGCGAGCGAGGCCAGCAGCCAGGGCAGCGCGCGCAGGTAGTCGCCGGCGTTGGCGTCCACGATGGCCTGGGCGGCCATGCCGGGCGGTGTCCAGTGCAGGATGCGCTCGACATGGAGACTTTCGGTATCCAGCGTGCGGCTGCCACGGGCGAGCGTGGTGAAGAAGCGCGAGAAGAAGACCTGCGAGAACGAGCAGACCGAGCCGAAGAGCGCGAAGACGACGACGGTGAGGTCGCGATAGCGCCGGCTGCGCAGCAGCCCCATCAGCGCGGCCAGCACCAGCTGGCTGAGGCCGACGGTGTGGATGTAGATGGCGACCAGCGCGACCAGCGTCACCGCCGCCGCCAGCGGCGTGGCGTGGAAGCCGACCAGGATGGCGATGTAGAATGCCAGGATGAACAGCGTGCTGATGTCCAGCAGCGTCGCGATCACCAGGCTGACCATCTGCTCGCCGCGCGTGACGGGATAGATCACCAGCTTGGTGACATCCAGCCCCTCGTTGAGCGTGTATTGCAGCAGCGGCAGCGCGGCCCAGATTAGATAGAGCAGCGCGACGACGACGAAGAGAATCTGCGTGGCGAAGGCGTACGGCGTGGTGAGGTAGCCGAAGGCGGTCAGCGAGGCAATGCCGCCCGCGGCGGGGATGATGAAGAGCAGGGCGAAGATCAGCCCGACCACGCGCTGCCAACTGCGGGCGTAGCCGCGCAGCGTGATCTTCCAGCGCAGCCAGAGCAGCGCGCGCACATGGCTGGGGCGGATGGCGAAGCTGACGGCGCGCGGCGGCTCGCCAGCCAGGTCCGCGGGAGTGGTGGATGCGCGCGAGCCGGCTATTCCAGCCATTCAAGCCCTCCTTCGCGCGTGGTCGCGCCGACGAGCTGGAGGAAGATGTCTTCCAGCGTCTGGCTCTCGGCGCCGCTGGCCCCGGCGCGCTGGCGCAGCTCGGCGAGCGTCCCCTCGGCCACCAGCGTGCCCTGGTTGATGATGCCGACGCGCGTGCAGAGCCGCTCGACCACCTCCATGATGTGCGAGCTGAAGAAGATGGTGGTGCCGGAAGCCGTCAGATCGCGCAAAATGTCGCGGATGACGCGCGAGCTGACCGGATCGATGCCCTCGAACGGCTCGTCCAGAAAGAGCACGCGCGGGCGGTGGATGAGCGCGCTGGCGAGCGAGACCTTCTTGCGCATGCCGACCGAATAGTCCACGACGAGCTTATCAGCGTCGTCGCTCAACGCGAGCACGTTGAGCAGGGCATCGGTGCGGTGGCGCACTTCGTCGCGCGGCAGATCGTAGAGGCGGCCGGCGAACTCGATCAGCTCGCGGCCGGTCAGGCGGTCGTAGAGGTTGAGCTGCTCCGGCAGCACACCCATCACCGCCTTGGCGCGCAGCGGCTCGCGCCAGACGTCCACGCCGGCGATATAGGCGCTGCCGGCGGTCGGCCGCAGCAGGCCGACGAGCATCTTGATGGTGGTGGACTTGCCGGCGCCGTTGGGGCCGAGGAAGCCGAAGAACTCGCCGCGACGCACGGCCAGGCTGAGCGCGTTAACCGCCACCTTCTGTCCGAACGTCTTGGTGAGCGCCCAGGTGGCGACGGCGGCATCCGGCGGCGGGAACGCGGCGGGCAGGGCAGGCGTGCCAGGGAACGCGCCAGGATGGGACGGCATGGATGGCACTGGTGGCGTGGGGGACGACGACGACATGGGCGAAAGTCCTTTGTATGTCCGTGTATGTCTCCGTGCGGCGGCGCGCAACGGCTAAAGTGGGGCGGTGTCACGCGCGCATTATAGCGCAGCCGGTACACCATCCCAGTACGAGCGGCGTCCACGCGCAGACGCGGATAGGCTCGCATAGGGAAGTACGGGCGAGCGGCAACAGGAGTTACGAGCGGCCGGCGGCTACCAGCGTCCGGCGCGCGATAGTGTACACTGCGATCAGCGCGCGCCGTCTGGCGATGTGGCGCAGCGCGCACCGCCCGATACGGCGAGCGCGAGGAGCATGCGAGGAGCATGTGAGGAGCGTGATAGATGGCGGATGTCCCGGCGCCGGGCGGCGCGATTGCGGCGGCGTCGGCGACGCGGGTGTCCGCGCTCTGGCGGCGCTTCGGCCTGTACGCGCTGCTGCTGTTCGTCGTCCTCGTGTGGGGTGGCTCGTTCGTGGCGGCGCGGGCGCTGCTGGCGCCGGAGCATGGCGGGACGGCGCTGACGCCGACGCTGCTGGCGACGGTGCGCTTCCTGCTGGCCTCGGCGGTGTTCCTGCCGATCCTGGCCGTGCGCCAGCGCTCGCGGCCGATCCATTGGCGCGACGTGCCGACCTTCCTGCTGCTGGGGCAGATTGGCATCTCGCTCTACTTCCTGATGCAGTATACCGGCGTGCGCCTCACAAACGCGGGGATCGCGGCGGTGACGGTGATCGGGCTGACGCCGCTGGCGACGCTGGTGGTTTCCGGCGTGGCGCTGCGCGAGCCGATTGGGGGGAAGCGGACGCTGGCGCTGCTGGTGGGCGCGGCGGGCGTGGCGATTGTCGTCAGCCAGGGCGGGCTGCGCGTGGACACGGGCGGCGGCTTCCTGTTGGGAGGCCTCTGCCTGGTGGGGAACGCGATCATGTTCGCGATCTACACGACGCTCATCCGCGGCGTGCGCGCGCGCTACTCGCCGCTGACGATCACGGCGGGGATGATGCTCGGCGGCACGCTGGGGCTGCTCTTGCTGGCGCTCGTGACGGAAGACTGGCGCACGCTCGGCACGCTCTCAGCGGGGCAGTGGGCGGCGATCGCGTACCTTGGGTTGATCTGCTCGGTGACGGCGTTTTTTCTCTACAACTACGCGCTCTCGCGCATCGAGGCCAGCAAAGCGGCGGTCTGGATCTACCTGGAGCCGGTGGTGGCGGTGGCGCTGGGCGCGCTGCTGCTGGGCGAGGCCGTGACACCGCAGACGGTGGTCGGCGGCGCGGTGATCCTGGCAAGCCTGATCCTCGTGCAGCGTTGGTAGGAGAGACGAGGAACTCCCACGGAGGACACAGCGGTTCGAGGTTCACGGAGAGCAGAGGGAGAGAGGCAGAGGATAACGAGAACGAACGCGGAGGCAACGGAGGCGGAGGGAGGGCCACGGAGGATTGTGGGCGTGGTGGCGGGAATATCAGCGCGTGTGTGGAGCGATGGCGCGGCGTTGACTTTAGTCTAATGCTCGCTTCCATATGTGGACGTTTTCACTGAACACTTCTTCCGGACACAATCACTGAACAGTAACACATGGGCATAGCACAGGGTTGACATCGGTCGGGGCGAGTGATACAATCTCCTTTGCGACGCGGGGTAGAGCAGTGGTTAGCTCGTCGGGCTCAATTCCGTGGAGTCAATCGGCCGTAGAAGCCGACAAGCGTCAGCGAAAACCAAAATCCGCCGATGATCGCGACGCCTGGCACTTGATTTCACAATGGGCTGCACGTAGGGAAACTTACGTGTGAACACCTCACAAATTCGGGGAAGCCGCTGGCGGGGTAATCCCGAGCGAAGCCCTCTGAGGATGCTGAATCCACAAGAGGGAACGTGTAGAGACTTGATGTGAGGCACCCTACCGGGTTAGGCCGAGGGTGAAGGGAAAGTCCAGACTACAAACCGGCCAGTGCGCCGGGCAGCGAAAGCTGTAGTAGTACGCATAACCCGGAGGTCGGCGGTTCGAATCCGCCCCCCGCTACCAAATGACACGCCGGCGACTTCCGCCGGCGTGTCTTGGCGGTGTAGCTCAGTGGTAGAGCAGGGGACTCATAAGCCCTTGGTCGACAGTTCAAATCTGTCCGCCGCCACCCATAGCCTCTCGACCATCATGTCGAGGGGCTTTTTCGTGGCGCCGTGGGCATCGAGAGAAAGCGAGCAGTATCTCGCGGCGTGGGCGAATCGCGCCTAAACCGTCCCTTGGTTCACTTCTCTCTTCTTCTTCCACCGTAACCTCCTTGTCCTCTGTGGTCGTTCTCGTCCCCCGTGATACACTCGTCTGGTATGCGTGTCCATCCCGCCCAGGAAGGAAGCAGGTATCCCGATGCCTACTGAGATTCGTCCCCTGGCCGAAGACGAGCTGCCCGCCTTCGCCGTCATCGCCGCCAACGCCTACCCCGCCTTCCAGGCCCATTCCGCCGAGGAGCGCCACACCATCGTCCAGCGCTGGATCGCCCAGGCTGCCGACCCTACCATCAGCAATGTCGGCGCCTTCCGCGACGGCCGCCTCGTCGGCGCCATGAAGCTCTACGACTTCACCATGAACGTCCGCGGCGCCCAGCTCCCCACCGGCGGCGTCGGCATGGTCGCCGTAGACCTACTTCACAAGAAGCAGCGCGTCGCCTTCGACCTCATCCAACACTTCCTGCGCCACTACCGCGAGCGCGGCGCCACGCTGACCGAGTTGTATCCTTTCCGCCCCGACTTCTACAAACAGATGGGCTTCGGTTACGGCACCAAGATGAGCGAGTACCGCGCCCGCACCGAGAGCTTCCCCGCCGGCCCCGGCCGCGAGCGCCCGCGCACGCTCACCATCGCCGATGCCCCGGCCCTGTTGGAGTGCTACAACCGCTACCAAGCCGCCACCCACGGCATGATCCGCCGTGACGAATTCTCCTTCCCGCGCCGCTTCGCCAATCCCGCCCACCATGCCATCGGCTATGAGCGCGACGGCCGCCTCACCGGCTACCTCCTCTTCGACGACGCCACCGACCCCAACGGCAACTTCGTCCTCAACGACCTGATCGTCGAAGAGTTGGTCTACGAGACGCCGGACGCTCTCGCCGCATTGCTCGCCTTCCTGCGCAGCCAGGCCGACCAGTTCCGCACCGTCGTCATCCGCACGCAAGACCCCACCTTCCATCACTTGCTCGCCGACCCGCGCGACGACTCCGGCCGCCTCATCCCCAGCGTCTACCACCAGAGCGACACCCAGGGCGTCGGCCTTATGTACCGCGTGATTGACCTGCCCGGCGTCTTCGCCGCCCTCGCCGGCCGCGACTTCAACGGCCAAACCATCCGCCTCCAGATCACCCTGGACGACTCCTTCTTCCCAGAAAACGCCGGCCCCGTCACCGTCGCCTTCGGCTCCGGCCAGCCCCACGTCACGGACGACCCCGCCCACGACGCCGCCATCCGCCTCGACGTCACCGAGTTCTCCTCGCTGCTGCTGGGCGCCGTCTCCTTCAAGCGCCTCCACCAGTACGGCCTCGCCCAGCTCTCCGACCCTTCCGCCTCGGAGGTGATAGACAGACTATTCCGCGTAGACGACCCACCCATCTGCATGACCGCCTTCTGACCTACCCGGCCGCCGGCGTGCCGATGGGCTGTGATACACTCTCGTAGACCAATCGAACACCTGCCCCAACTGAACGAGTGAGAGTGAACAGGCACATACGATGGCGAACCCGCCCACCGATACCGATCAGGAAGTCGCGCTGCGCGCCGCAGTCGAATCAGACCTGCGCAACGGCGGGATTCTCTCTCAATCGCTCCCTGGCTACGAGGAGCGCCCCGCCCAGATCGACATGGCCGGCGCCGTCGCCCACGCCCTCGAAGCCGGCGAACATCTTGTCACCGAGGCAAGTACCGGGACCGGCAAGTCGCTTGCTTACTTGTTTGCTATCGTCCGCTCCGGCAAGGTCGCTCTCATCAGCACCGCCAACAAGAACCTGCAAGAGCAGCTCTTCTACAAAGATATCCCCTTCGTCCAGCGCCACGTCACCCCCTTCAAGGCCGCGCTCGTCAAAGGCATGGGCAACTACCTCTGCCTGGACCATCTCGCCGAGGAGCAGGCATTCCAGCAGCTCGTCGGTCACCCCGCATTCACGCGGATGGAAGAGCTGCTGGCCGGCGCCGATGCCCCCGGCGCCTGGGACGGCGACTTCGACCTGCTGGAACACTCCCTGCCCTCCGACACACGCATGCGCCTCGCCGCCGACAGCGACTCCTGCGCCTGGCAATCCTGCCCCCACTTCGGCGATTGCTACGTCCGCAAGATGCGCGACCGCTCCCGCGACGCCCAGGTGATCGTCGTCAACCACACCCTGCTGCTGCTCGACGCCGAGATGGGCGGCTGGCTGCTGCCCGAACGCGACGTGATCGTGATTGACGAGGCGCACCATCTGGAAGAAGAGGCCACCCGTGCCTTCACCGTCACCGTCACCCCTGGCCGCGTGGCGAGCTTGCTCTCCCAGCGCCGCCTGCGCGAGCATGCCGCCCCGCGCGCCCTCGAAGAGGCCACCGAGGCCGACGTGCGTTGCTGGAACGCGCTAGAGCGCGTGTTGCGGCCCGACGCCAAAGGCCGCCAAAACCTCACCCAGCCGCTCGAAGAGGGCCTGCGCCTCGCCTCCGCCGTGGACGACCTCGCCGACAGCCTCATGCGCAACCGCCCCGCCAACACGAGCGACAAAGACGATCAGCTCTACGAGAAGCTCGTCAAGCGCACACGCAACCTCGCCGCCGACCTGCGCATCGTCTTCGCCGTCAAGTCGCCTGAGGAGCGCGTCTACTACGTTGAGATGACCAGCGCCACCGCCCGCCGCGCGCCCCAGCCCAGCGTCTCCGCCGCCCCGCTCTCCGTCACCGAGCTGCTGCGCGAGCAGCTCTTCGACAAAATCCCCACCATCGCCACCTCCGCCACCCTCGCCGTCGGCGGCGACTTCGCCTTCTTCCGTCGCCGTGTCGGGCTGGCCGCCGCCCGCGAGCTCGTGCTGCCCCTCAGCTTTGAGTATGAGAAGAACGCCCTGCTCTACATTCCACGCATGCGCCTGGAACCGGCCTATGGCGCCAACGCCAAGCCGTATCTGGCCGAGTTGGCCGAGCAGATGCGCCAGCTCGTAGACGCCTCCGGCGGCCGCGCCTTCCTGCTCTTCAGCAGCCGGGCCGCCCTCAGCGCCGTCCGCGAGCACCTGGCTGGCTGGATGGACGACGAGGGCTACTCGCAGATCGTGCAGGGCAGCGAGTACGGCCGCGCCGAGATGCTGCGCCGCTTCCGCGAGCGCGAGCGCGCCGTCCTCTTCGGCCTCAAATCCTTCTGGGAAGGCGTGGATGTCGCCGGCGAGGCGCTCTCGCTGGTCGTGATTGACAAGCTCCCCTTCGACCCGCCTGACGACCCCGTCAACGAGGCCCGCATCACCAAGATGAAAGAGGCCGGCGTCAACTGGTTCGGCGAATACACCCTGCCGCTCGCCATCCTGCGCCTCAAACAGGGCATCGGCCGCCTGCTCCGTACCACAGACGACCGCGGCGTGATGGCGATCCTCGACAAGCGCCTGCACACTAAAGGCTACGGCCGCCAGGTGCTCGCCGCCCTCCCGCCCGCCCAGCGCACCATCGAGATCGCCGATGTCCGGGCCTTCTTCGCCCGCTAGGCACGGATCCCTTTCCACTCTGAGAGAGGAGCCGGGGACGAGAACTGCTCACGCCGGGCTGATGCCGCGCAGCGCCACCACCACCGCCATCGCATGATCGGCTGTGTCTGAGATGCTCACGTCGAAGGCGGTGAGGCCGAGCAGCGCCGCGCGCGCGGCCGCGCGCCCATGTAGGCGGATGCCCGGCTTGCCGCCCTCTAAGCGCAAGATCTCGATCTCGCGCCACGCCACCGTGATCATGCCGGTGCCGAGCGCCTTCGAGCAGGCTTCTTTGGCCGCGAAGCGCCCGATCAGCCGCTCCACGCGCCCGCCAGCCTGCGCGATCTCTGTCTCGGTGAACACCCGCCGCAAGAAGCGCTCGCCGTAGCGGCGATAGCTCTCCAGCAGGCGCCGCCGCTCCAGCAGATCTACGCCGATGGCAATCGCTACGTGCGTGCCGCCAGAGCTTCTCGCTTCCGCCGCATCGGGCGCGTCCTCGTTCATCTCACCTCACGTCGCCTCACGCCCGGCGCTGGCGACCGCCGGCTTTGCCACTCCCGTTCCCACCTGGCCGCGCGGCGCCGTTGGCGCGCGCCTTGCTGGCGTGCTCGGCAGGTGTCGTGGCGGTGGGCGCCGCAGATGGCTTGTCGCCACCTGTCCCGCCATTGCCATTGCCGTTGCGGCGGCCGTTGCCGCGGCCGATGCCACGATAGCGGAAGCCGGCCACCTTCAACTCGCCTGGATCGAACAGGTTGCGCCCATCCACGAAGATCGGCCCGTCCGCGCAGGGCCGCATCGTCTCACGCAGCCGCGCCAGGTTGAGGTCGCGAAAGCGCTTCCACTCCGTCACCAGCACCACGGCGTCGGCCTGGCGCGCGGCGTCGTACTCGTCCACGCAGTACGTCACCTCCCAATCGGGGAAGAGGCCCTTGGCCGTCTCCGTCGCCACCGGATCGAACACGCGCACGTCCGCCCCAGTCTCGATCAGCCAGTTGATCACGTCAATGGACGGCGCGTCGCGCATGTCGTCCGTGTTGTCTTTGAAGGCCAGGCCGAGCACCGCCACCGTCCGGCCGCGCAGGTTCCCTTCCTCGACGCCGATCTCGGCGATCAGCTTGTCCACCGGCAGCCGGCGCTGGTCTTCGTTGATCTTCATCACGGCGTCCAGCATCTGTGGGTGCAGGCCGGCCTCGTCGGCCATGTGTGCCAGCGCCTTCACGTCCTTCGGGAAGCAGTTGTGGCTGATCAGTCCGGAGGAAGCGATGAGAGTGCCAGTGCTAGTTTCTATGCTGTAGACCGTCGTCTCGACCGGCTCGCTCCACACCTCGCGCACCCTCAGAACAGCATAAGCACCTTTGCGTTGATAGCCGTGCGGCTGGATGTGACGCTGATAGCCCGCCAGCAACTGAGTGATCCGCTCGCGGCGCTTGCCACCAAAGGCATCCACCAACTCCCTGATCTGATCGTACCCACTCACCTGTAGAATATAGGCGGGCTGAGTTGATTTATTCATCATGCGCGACTTCAACGACGGTACGACCCCGACCGATTGCAGTAGCAACGTCATGCCATCCGCCAGCGCCTTACTTACAGTAGCATACACCAGCGCAAGGTTCTTGCCATCCTGCACGGTCTTCACCGAGCCGTCGCCGCTCAGCATGCCGCGAATGACTTCGTGCCGCAGCGCTGGGGCAACATTGAAGGCCAGGCGTGGCAGTGTCTTGTCCTCCGAGCGCACGCCACACTTGAGCACATCGCGGAGCAGCCAGGCGAAGATGCGTGATGAAACCAGAGTCGTCAGCGCGTGAGTGGCATGGTGTTCGATGAACTTCATCCCCCAGCGTGTCAGGATGCGCTGGACATCGGCAATGTATTCCGTTTCATCCTCATGGAAGCAGACACCCACTCGCTCGCGCACTGCGCCTTCGCGCCTGGTATCCTGGCTAATGTAGCCCTCGGCGAGATAGTAGCCGCAAAAGCGCAGCAGATCGGCATCCACGGGGATGAGCGCGCGAATCATCGTCGCTGCGCCCTTGGCTGTGTAGAGCTTGAGCGTGCCGGCGGGGACATCGAGTACACCCGCCTGGGTTAGATGGCGGAATAGACGTAGCGACATGCGGTTATGCTGCCGGATCTCCTCCGGATACCGCAGCATCTCCGGGGGGATGGCGGCTGCGTACTGAGCATAGCGCGCAGTGAATGCGCCATCGTCCGACGTCACATAGACATCAGCCTCCAGCGCCGTTCCGCGTAGCAACTCGATCAGGTTCAGTGGCTGCAACGCCTGAGTGACGGTGGGCAACTCCGTAAGCGCCATCACCTCATCGTCTGGCCTGACCTCCGCCGCTGGCACGATGTCGAACGCACCCGCGTGGTGCAGGACGACGGGATGATCCGCTGTGACACGCAAGGTACGCCCCATGCTGGTCGCAATCGTTACCATCTGGCCCTTGTAGGGACGCCGCGTAATGGCATGCACATCGGCAAGTGTCGGCTGCCCTGTCTCCAAGTCGAAGGCCAGCACACGCTGGTCCGTGGGCCGAACCAACTCTACCGCATCGCCCTTGGATGGTTCTTCGTCCTTCTCAGTGAGTGCAGTGGCGCCCTTGGAGTAAAGCGTCTCGAAGCGCTCTGCCGCGATGTTGGGGCTATTGAGCACGAAGACCGTCTCATCGCCTTCAAAGCAACTGCCGCCATAGCCGATACCGGCGTCGAGGAAGGCGCGGCCGATGCGCTTGTCGTAGCCCATGCCGGCGGCGACCTCTTTCACGTCGGCGCCGAGGCGGTCGCAGATGCGCGCGATCTCGTTGATGAAGCTGATCTTGGTCGCCAGGAAGGCGTTCGAGGCATACTTGATCATCTCGGCGGTGTACAGGTCGGTGATCACGATGGGCGCGCGCAGGGGCAGGTAGAGCTGCGCCACCCGCTCGGCGGCCACGCGGTCGGTCGAGCCGAGCACGACGCGATCCGGGCGCAGGAAGTCTTGCACGGCATTGCCCTCGCGCAAGAACTCCGGATTGGAGACCACCGCCACGGAGACGCCGTTGGCGCTCAGGTGCTCGTGCAGGATGTTGGAGACGAGGTCGCCGCTGCCGACCGGCATCGTGCTCTTGTTGATGATGACGGTGTCGCGGCGCAGGTGTTGGGCGATGGAGCGGGCCGCCGCCTCCACGTATGACATGTCGGCGCCGAAGCCGCCCGCCACCGTCGGCGTGTTGACGGCGATGAAGATGTAGTCCGCGTCGCCGACCGCCTCGGCGTAGCTGGTGGTGAAGCGCAGCCGCGCCGCCGCGACGTTGCGCCGCACCAGCGGCTCCAGCCCCGGCTCGTAGATCGGCATCTCACCGGCGCGCAGCCGCGCGATCTTCTCCGGCACGATGTCCAGGCAGACCACGTTGTTGTCGAGGTCTGCCAAGCAGGCGCCCGTGACCAGACCGACGTATCCCGTGCCGACGACGCAGATGTTCTTCATGTCGCTCTCGCTCCCCGGTTCCGCTCATCGGCCCGCTTCGGCCGTCTCCAGCGGCGGTGTCCGTCCCGTCGCGCGATCCTCTTGTATGAGGTGCAACACCGTCAGCAGTGCGGCGGTAACGCGCTCAGGTACTCTCAGGCTGATACATGCTGTCGCGGCCTCGTGCCGCGTTCAGCCATCCGCCGCCTGCACGAATGGGTTCTCGTGGCGCTCTTCAGCAATGGTGGTTTCGTCACCGTGGCCGGGGTAGACCGCCAGCTCGTCCGGCAGCGGGTAGAGGCGGGTCAGGATGCTCTCATATATCGCATCTTCCTCGCCACCCGGTAGATCGGTGCGGCCGATGCCGCGCCGGAAGAGGGTGTCGCCGGAGAGCAGCCAGCGCCCTGGCAGATGCAGGCAGATGCTTCCCGGCGTATGGCCCGGCGTGGCGATCACCGTTAGCCGTAGGCGCCCAACCCGCAGCGCGCCGTCGTCTGTGAGCCGCTCGTCCGGCAGCGAGAGGTCCGCCGGCAGGGGATAGCCGTAGGGCACGCCCAGCGCGCGGGCGCGACGGTCGTAGAGGTACAGGTCGGCGGGATGCACCCAGACCGGCACGCGCTCCGGCAGCCCGGCCTGGACTGCCTCGGTGGCGCTGATGTGGTCGAAGTGGCCGTGGGTGTGGGCGATGCCGGTGACGCGCGTGCCAAGCGCGCGCGCGCGCGCCAGGATGCGCTCGGCTTCCGCGCCCGGATCGACGATCAGCGTCTCGCGCGCCTGTGGGCAGGTGACGAGGTAGCAATTGGCTTCGAGCTGGCCGACGGCGACGCGCTCGATCAGTGCCTCCGGCGGCGTCTGCTCGGCGTCGCTCGCATGCTCGGACGATGGCATCGGTTCCTCCTGTCGCGGCAGTGACTACTCCTGACACTCCGCACGGGCTAAAGCCCGGCGGGTTCTCGGTTCATCCCCCCAGCCAGCGCCGGGAGTCCCCGAAGGCGCTGTCCGCGCCATTGGATATTCTTGGCCGCGTTCTCATCGCGGTCCATGACCAGGCCACAGTTTGTGCAGATGTGGGTACGCACGGACAGGCTCTTTTGTATGCGCTCGCCACAGCCCGAACACTCCTGGGACGTGTACGCCGGCGGCACCGCTTCCACTCGCTTCCCGGCGCATGCTGCCGTGAAAGTGAGGATCGACAGGAAGGAGGACCACCCGGCGTCCTGAATGCTCTTGTTGAGGCCCGCCTTGCGCCGGGCCCCGTTGGGGAGATAGCCGCCGTTCCCGTCCGGCTTGGGGACGGGGCGGCGGATCAAGTTGGCAGGCTGGATGGCCTCGACAGAGATCGTGTCGTACGCCCTGAGCAGCGCCAGCGCCGTCTTGTGGTGGAAGTCTGTGCGCTGCCGGCGCACGTGTTGATGCTGCTTGGCCAGCAGCCGCACCGCCTTGCGGCGGCGGTTACTGCCCTTCTTGCGCCGAGACACGCGCCGCTGGGCTTTCTTCAGCGCCCGCTCCGCTTTCCGCAGGTGGCGGGGGTTGGGGACGTGTTCGCCGTCGGCGCGCGTGAGGAAATGCACCAGTCCCACGTCTATGCCCGTTTCCTGCCCAGTCGGCGGCAGCGGTTGCACCGGCACGCCCTCACAGGCGAAACACACGTACCAGCCGTCGGCCTCGCGGCTCACCGTGACGGTCTTGATACTGCCTTCCACGGGCCGGCTCCAGCGCACCGCGATCCGCCCGATCTTGGACAGCACCAGAAAGCCGTTGTCCAGCCGGACGCCGTTGCCAAACTCCTTGGAGGTGAAGGAGTGCCAGCGATTCCGCCCCTGGAAGCGCGGAAAGCCGGCCTTCCGCTCCCCGTTCTGGATGCGCCGGAAGAAGGCTTGGTACGTCTTGTCCAGCCGGGCCAGCACGTCCTGCAACACGTGGGAATGGATGGCCGCGTACTCCGGGAAGGCGGCACGCAGCTCTTTCAATTCCGCCTCTTGCTGGAAGCGGCTGACGGAGCGGCCCTGCCCCCGCCGCCACCAGGTGATGCGCTGTTCCAAGGCGGCGTTGTAGAGCGTGCGGCAGCGCCACAGCACCTCGTCCAGCGCCCGTTCCTGGCTGGGGGTGGGCCGCAGCTTTTCCTTGTAGGTCTTGCGCACGCTCGTCTCAACCATCGCTACTTCCGCTCGTTCGTGTGCCGCTCCGCATACGCGCGCAGCGCCCAAACCACTTCCCCGTTGAAGGACCGTTCATGCTGCTTGGCGAGGGTGCGTATCACAGCCAACACGTCCAACGGGAAGCGTATTGAGATGCGCCGCTCGCCCCTCTGCGTATTCTCCATGTATCTCTTCTCTCACAGGACAGGATACATGGCAAGCGATGGGACTCCTGGCGAAAGCCGAGGAGCGCCTCACCGCCAGGGTTCAAACCCTGCGGCTTGCGGCGGGCTAAAGCCCTTTTCTGTCATCCATCGCCAGCATGGGCCGCCCCGCGCGGCGCGCGTACCGCAGTGTAGCATCGCGCGCTCGCCCGTTCAACTCGGCCATCCAGCCGTCCTATCGGGAGTCCTCACCCCCCGCCCCGCGGGTGAACCCGCGCCTGGGAGCCGTTGGCCGCAAAGTCCGGACAAGCCGGACTGGGATGCGAGTGGCAATGTTGACTGGGATGGTGAACATTGCCGTTTTTGCCGCTTTTTGATGGTGTGTCGGGGGTGTCCTCCTCTCGAAGTCTGAATTCAAGGGACTTTGCGGCTCGCGGCAACTTGACGTTTGGTGTTATGGGTGGCAAAAGCGGCAAGAAACGGCAAGAAGTGGCAAGGGAGGTGGCAAAAACGGTGCCGTTTTGGGTCGCTGCCGGGGCATCCAGGTGGATGCGGCGGCTGGTGCGATGAGATGTGATGACGGTGTTTGCCTCCGTATGCGGTTGTTCAAGGTGCCGGAGCGGGGTGGTGGCCTCGCGTGAATAGAACTAATTTATCATGAAGTGACTGGGGTGTCAAGGCGTGTGGCCGGCGGCGCGAATTGACATCGCCCAGGCCGTCCACCATAATGCCCAGCAGCGGGGGCGCGCGCCGAGCAGACCACGCGCCCATCCACGGCAGGAGGATCATTCCATCATGGCTCCGCAGCTCGCGCCGGGCGCGTCGCACACCTTCCTGGGCTCCGTCTTCGGCTCCGTCTTGGACCCCGTCTTGGGCTACTTCGTGCTCAACATCGATCCCATTCTCGTGCGCATCGGCGCGCTCGCCATCCACTGGTATGGCTTGATGTACGTCGTGGCGATTGCCGTGGCGTTGTGGGTGATGCTGCGCTATACGCGCCGGCTCGGCCTGCACGACGATCAGATATGGAGCGCATTCATATGGACGGCCATCGCCGGGCTAATCGGCGGGCGGCTGTACTACGTCATCCAGCAGCCAGATCTGGTGCAGAAGTATCTGCTCGACCCGATCAATATCATCGCCGTCTGGAACGGCGGCATGGCCTTCTTCGGGGCGATCTTCGCTGGCAGCGCCACGCTGTTCTTCCTGGCGCCGCACTACGGCATTGACCGCTACATCGCGATTGACGGCGGCGCGCTCTTCGCGGCGGTCGGCCAGATTTTCGGGCGGGTGGGCAACATCATCAACGGCGATATTCTGGGCAGCGCCGTCTCGAACGGAGTCGTCTCGATCCCCGGTCAGGTCTGCGCACACGCACCCTGCCTCGCCTACGTACCCGATGCGCACATCCTGCCCTGGTCGGTGGTCTACCTGAACCCGAACAGCTTCGCCGCCACCGGCATCGCCTACCAGCCCGCGCCGGTCTACGAAATCCTGCTCAATCTGGTCATCCTGGGCATTCTGCTGCCGCTGCGCTTCTACCTGCCGCGGTTGAAGGCGGGCATCTTCTTCGTGCTGTATCTCGCGCTCTACGCGCTGAGCCAGTTCGTCGTCTTCTTCGCACGCGGCACCGAGCCGATTGTCTCGTTCCTGGGGACGCAGGTGTTGAAGCAGGCGCAGTGGACGGCGGTGATCGTGCTGCTGGTGTGCGTGCCGCTCTATTTCTTGATCATGCGCGTCTCGCGTCCCTGGCCGTACAGCGCGGAGCATCCGGTGCCGTGGACACCGGCGGCGACGCCTGACCGCGCGGCGCGGGATGGCGCTGGCGGCGCTGGCGGCTCCGGCGGCGAGCGTGGGCGCGTTCCTGAGGCGGTCGATTCGGGTGGGCTGGCGCTCGGCGAGGTGGCGCTGCCGACATGGCAGCCGACGCGCATCGCCGGCGGCGGTCTGCGCAACGTCTTCGGCTCGGCGGCGCGCGACAGGCTGGTCTAGCGGGGAGCCCTCACCGCCGGCCCCCTCTCCCCGCGGGGCGAGGGGGAGACACCCAGGGAGG
>JAICVS010000083.1 GCA_025935195.1 Ktedonobacterales bacterium | reverse complement strand
GCCCGCAACGACATCGTCACCGCCCGCCCCAGCGACGACTGAGCAATCGCGCACACGGGAGCGCCGCCCGCCTACTGATAGGACAGGAACCGCCGCGGACAGAACGACGCGGCGTGCGTCCAGCAGAGGGGAATCCTCTCAGCCAGTCGCGCGCCGCGCCACCGCTCACGATCCTACAAGCGCCGCACTACGACAATCCCTATCGTACGAAGCCGACGGATAGCAAAGGGAGACAAGGCGACCGCCGGCGTCCATGCCGGCGCTTCCACTGCGCCATCCCGGCGCGATACGTCTGTCCTTAACGGGATTCAGGTTCCTCCTGACGGCCGTAGCCGTTCGTGAGACCTGTTACGCAAGTTGCATACCGCTCCGGCTGAGCCAGGCGGCCGAGCAACGCGCAGGCACACCACCGGCGGACCAGCGATGCGCCTCGCGTCAATGCGCTATGGAGGAGTTGGTATCCGGCAGCCTACGGGAACTGGGTCGGGCAGGCCGGCCCGGTGACGAGGTTGGTGAAGCCAACTGTGCCTGAGGTCTCGACGATGGCGCCGCCAGCGTTGAAGAACTGCACGGTATACGTCCCAGCCGGCTGCGACGTGGTCACGACGGAGAAGCTGGTCGTGTTCGATGCGTTCAGCACGGCCAGCGGCTTGCCCTTCAGGCCGCCCGCCACCGGATCGACTTGGCCTGCGAAGGGGTTGCCGGCGTAGATCGCCAGCGCCGCGGATTGCGGGAATGGCAGTGTCCACGTCGCGGTGATGGGCCCAGGCGCGGACTGTGTGAACTGCGCCCAATAGGTCATGCCGCCGAGCAGCAACGGCACGCTGACCTTCATCGAGCAGTTTACCGCCGGTGCGCGGGTGGGAACGGGCGTGGCGGTCGGCGTGCCCGGCGGCGGGGCGGGGTACGGCTCGAATGGCGCGATCCACATATGCCCATGCCCGCCGCGCGCCCCCGCGAGCCGATCATCGGTAATGACGAGGCTGCCCGAGTTCGGGTCCACATAGAGGCCCTGCGCGAAGACGAACGGCGCCAGCGAGCCGGGCGGGGTGACCGGATCGCCGGGGCGCGTGCAGATCGTCGTGCAATAGACCTGGGCGTCGGCCGTGCCAGCCGCGGGCATCTGGCCCTGCGTGGCATAGATACGCGCCCGGCCGCTCGCCACGTCGTATTGATAGATCGTGGCGTCGGACGCGCCCGGCGAGACCGAGGCGTAGACCAGGCCCGCCGTGCTATGGGTCGGGTCGGGGTCGGTGGCGATACCCGCGCCGAAGATGAAGCCGAACTGCCCGATCGGCAGCGGCGTGGTCGAGCAGACGCCGCTGCCCGCGGCTGTCACCGTTGGGCAGGTGCCAACATTATGCACGACCGTGAAGCCTGTATTCTCCGGCAGGTACAGATCGTCGCCGATCATGCCGATGGAGCCGTTGATGCCGCGGCCGACGACGCCACCCTTCTGATCGGTGGTCATTGCCACGATCTGCACCGTTTGAATGCGCGGATCATCCTCAGGATTGTTGATGCGCCGGATGAAGCCGTCGAGCAGCCCACCCATGTAGAGCGCGTGCTTACATGTCACCGGCGCCTGGGGCGCGCAGGGGCCGAGCGCCAGGCCGTTGGCCTTGTCGCCATTCAGGCCGCCGCTCGGCGCCATGATGGCCGGAGAAGGCAGCAGCGCACCCGCCCCATTGTCCGCGTTAGGGTCGAACTTGAAGCGCCAGACACCCGGACTGAGGTGATCGTTCTGGGCCACGTAGACGAAATGCGTGCCGTCGGCGTTCACCGTGTCGTCGTAGACCGCCTGCCCGGACGAGCCGAGCGAATCCCCGTCATCACAGGCATTCGGGTTGAGCGCGTGCAGGCTAGTACCCGGCACCTGATCCAGCCGGCAGAAGCCCTGGGTGTGGTCGCCGAGCCAGTAATGGCCGCCATCCGCGCTGGGCAGGAAGACGGTGCCGCCGGCGGGCGCGGTCATGCCGTAGGCGTACAGGCCGGCTACTACCTGGCTGGGCGCCGGCGGCACGTTGCACGTCGTGATGAGCGAGGCGACGCAATCCGGCGTGGCGCCGCCGGGGACCATCCACAGGTGCCCCTTCGCCAGCGGCGGGTTGACGAGGATGGTGAACGTCGGGTCATCGCCGATAAAGAGGTCGCCCGTGTGGGGATTGATCGCCAGGCCCACGATGTACTGGTAGGTCGTGACCGTCTCACCGGGGTTCAGCAGCGATTGATAGGCCGGCACCGCCGCCGAGATGATATCTTGCCGGCCGGTGCCCGGCGTGTAGCGCAGCACCGTCGAGCCGACACCGACCACCTGCGGCACGTCCGCGACGTAGAGCGATTGGCCGATGCCGTTGGCATCGGTCTGGACGGCGATGCCCTGGGGGAAGGTGGTGCCGATCCCCGGCACGATCGCGGCGCCGCAGCCGCCGACGCCGTTCACGTTGGGCGGGCAGGTGGCGAGGTCAGTGAGGCGTGAGACGCCCAGGCCGCCGAGCTCGTCAATGTAGAGGTCGGTGGTACCGTCGGCGTTCTTGAAGGGGGCGATGCCGTAGCGCACGCCTTTGCGCGGGTCGGCGGTCTCCGAGATATCCTCGATGGTCTGCTGGTTGGCCGGCTTGTCCACCCAGTTGATGCGCTCGATCTTCTTGGATCGCTCGAAGGCCAGATAGAGCGCGAGACAGGGGCCGGTCGTGGCGTTCTCGACGACCGGATTGGTGTTGCTGTGGTTGCAGGGGCCGAGCGCCACCGACGAATTCAGGAACGCCTTGGTGGCATCAGCGAAGAAGCCGACCGTGTTGAGCCCACCCAACGGCACGGCGCTGTTTGGCACGATCAGGCCGTTGCCGCCGTCCGCCTTGGGGTCGAACGTCACGCGGATTGGGCCGCCGCTCTTGCTTGCCATGTCGGCCTGGTAGACGTAGTAGGTGCCATCGGCGTTTTGCGGTCCTACCACCACCTGCGTCGGCTTCTTCGACTCGAAATCGCAGGCCGCGGCGTTCTGGACGAAGCCGGTTGGGCTGGTCGCGCTCGCGTCAACGCGGCAGAGGCCGGCGTCGCCAGTGGCATTCCAGTAATGGCCGGCGGTCGTGCCGTCGAGCCAGACGCCGTTGAACGGAAACGTGAGAGCAGAGGCCACCATCGTGCCGTTGGCGGCCCGCGCCGTGAGGGCATTGCCGATCACCAGCGCGGGCAGCAATACCAGCATGGCGAGCAGTGGCATGGTCGCCGGCCTGGCGGCGCCGCGGGCGCGCTGGCGCAGCGTGCGGCGTGAATAGAACAGCCAGCGGCGCAGGCGCGCGCGCGTGGTCAGGCGGAAGCCCTTCTTGCTCGGACCCATATATCCCCCAAATCTGTCGAGCGGCGCGCTCTACCGGGTGTCGCCCTTCCGGTACGCGCGCACAGGCCGCGGCCGTTCGCCACGCGCCAGCGTCGTCGTATGATCAGCAGTGTGGAAGCCGGCATGACGTGCGATACCCTCCGCCCCACGAAAAAAGGACAGCCGGTGCGGTGAATGGTCGGTCAATACGCCTGAGGCAAGATTTTGAGCTATTCTACCGAATGCAAAGTGGCGCCGCGTCTGCCATCCGGCAGACCCTATAGGCCAGTTGGCAGACCGCGCGCGCGGATTCCTTCGCCCGCACGCCACGCTCGCATGCCGCGGCTGCCGCTAGTGGGCAATTAGCCCTCGACCACGCTGCGGAACTTGCTCATCAGACGCACGTGCATGGCAAACAGCGCTGGGTCTAGTGGCTTGACCAAATAGTCATCCGCGCCGGCCTGGAAGGCGGCGATCTTGTCCTGCACCGCGGTGCGCGCCGTCACCACCATCAGCAACACCTGGCGCAGGCCGGGGGTGGCATGCACGCGCGCGATCAGCTCCAGCCCACTGCCGTCGGGCAGATCGATCTCCGTGACGATCAGGCTTGGCACGCGCGTTGATATGGCGTTGTACGCGGCCGTCACCGAAGGGACGACGGCCAGCGCCGAAACCTCCGCCAGCCCGCGCACGAGTCGCTCGGCGTTGCGTAGATCAGCATCCACATACAGCACGGACAGCGCCGCGCGCGCCTGCGGCGCATCGGACGGCTTTCGCGGCCCCATAGCCTCATCCCGCCCTTCCATCCCCGACAATCCCCCCAAGAAACGCATCCGCGTCGCGCTACTCTAACACACGGCAGCCGGACAGGCAACGGGTCGTGCGCGGGCGGGTGGGCGCTGGATACCAGGGAACACGCGCCGGCGTTTCGGCAAGAGCGCGCACTCTCTGGACAATCCCCCTCCGCATGTGATACTCCTGCTTGGGGCAATGTGTCCCTGGGTGTGCCGAAGCGGCACATGATCGCGCTGCTCGGAAAGGAGAACACCGACGTGGATCAGTTGATCAACCTGGTGACGGAACGAGCGGGCATCTCGCAGGATCAGGCGCGCACAGCCGTGCAGACAGTGGTCGGCTTCTTGAAGGACAAGCTTCCTGGGCCGATTGCCTCGCAGTTGGACGGCGTGCTCAGCGGTCAGGGCTCCGGCGACATGATGGGCCAGGCCCAGCAGACGTTGGGTGGGCTTGGCGGCATGTTCGGCGGCAACAAATCCGACTAGTGCGTCATTGGGATGTGCTGCCCGATGGGCATGTGGTGAGAGGTGAGAGAACGCGCATGGCTACCACCCACAAGATTGCGGAGATCAAGGGCCTCGATACCGGCGTGCAGACGAAGCTGGAAGCGGCCAACGTCAAGACCGTCGAAGATCTGCTGAAAGAGACGGCGACGCCGCAGCAGCGCACCGCGCTCGCCAAGCAGCTCGGCGTCGCGGGCAGCCAACTGACGGAGTGGATCAACCGCGCCGATCTGATGCGGCTCAAGGGCGTCGGCACCGAGATGGCGAACCTATTGGAGGAGTGCGGTGTGGACTCCTGCAAAGAGTTACAGCACCGCAAGGCCGACAATCTGCACACCAAGCTCAAGGAAACCAACGACGCCAAGCACATCACTCATCATGCGCCCACGGAGGCGCAGGTGCGGGAGTGGATCACCGAGGCGGCGACGTTCGCCGCCGCGCAGTAACCGCGCCAACCCGTAGCGCGCCAGTGCGCGCCCTGATCACCAACACAAGCGACCGCCCGCCTCTAGCGCGGGCGGTCGCTTGTGTTGGTGCTTGTTGGTGATGGAGCGGGCGGAATACCGTGATCGCTATGTGATATAATGAACGCTGGTGTGCCCGCGCCCGGGGCGATGCGTGGCGGATGGCCGGTGCGTGCGTGTGGGCGAACTCTCCTCGATGCGAAGCCGGGCAGCAGAGGGCAATGAAGAAGGACGATAGCGAAGCTGATGCAGCAGGTTATGGACTCTCCCGAAACACACGCGGCGCGGCGCGCCCGCGCCGATATCCGCAATGTCGCCATCATCGCGCACGTTGACCACGGCAAGACCACGCTGGTGGACGGCCTGCTCAAACAGGGCAAGGTCTTCCGCGAGAATCAGCAGGTCGGCGAGCTGATCATGGACTCAAACGAGCTGGAGCGCGAGCGCGGTATCACCATCCTCTCCAAGAACACCGCCGTCACCTATCGCGGCGTCAAGATCAACATCATTGACACGCCGGGCCATGCCGACTTCGGCGGCGAGGTGGAGCGCGTGCTGAACATGGCTGATGGCTGCCTGCTGCTGGTGGATGCCGTCGAGGGGCCGATGCCGCAGACGCGCTTCGTGCTCAAGAAGGCGTTTGAGCTGGGGCTGAAGCCGATCCTGGTCATCAACAAGATTGACCGGCGCGACGCGCGTGTAGATCAGGTGCTCTCGTGGACGCAAGACCTCTTCCTGGAGCTGGCGACGCACGACGACCAGCTCGACTTCCCCGTGCTCTACACCATCGCGCGCGAGGGCATCGCCCGCCTGCATCCCGATGACACGAACAGCGATCTCGTGCCGCTCTTCGAGACGATCATCAACACCGTGCCCGCGCCGGTTGTGGATGCGGACGCCCCATTCCAGCTGCTGGTGACGGCGCTGGACTACGACGACTACAAGGGCAAGTATGCCATCGGCCGTATCACGCGCGGGCGCGTGCGCACGGGCATGCCGGTGGCACGCATCACGCGCGAGGGCGAGGTCACACGCGGGCGTGTCGGGCTGGTCTTCACGTACCAGGGGCTTGGGCGTTTGGAGGTGGCGGAGGCGGAGGCGGGCGAGATCGTCGCCATCACCGGCATCGCGGACGCCAACATCAGCGACACGCTGGCCGACGCCGAGACGCCGGAGGCGCTGCCGAGCATCGCCATTGACGAGCCGACGCTGAAGATGACCTTCGGCGTGAATACCAGCCCGTTCGCGGGGCGCGAGGGCAAGTGGAGCACGTCGCGCCAGTTGCGCGCGCGCCTCTATCGTGAGCTAGAAACCAACGTCTCGCTGCGCGTCGTGGACGGCGCCAGCCCGGACGAGTTCATCGTCTCGGGGCGCGGTGAGCTGCACCTGGCCGTGTTGATCGAGACGATCCGCCGCGAGGGCTACGAGCTGCAAGTCTCACGGCCGGAGGTGATCACGCACGATGTGGACGGCAAGGTGATGGAGCCGATCGAGCGGCTGGTGATTGACACCCGCGAGCAGTATATCGGCGCGATCTCGGAAACGCTCGCCATACGCAAGGCGCGCATGGTGAACATGACCAACGACGGCGCGGGCAACGTGCGCCTGGAGTACGACATCCCCACGCGCGGGCTGATCGGCTTCCGCAACGCCTTCTTGACGCTGACGCAGGGCAACGGCGCGATGGCGAGCCTGCTGCTGGGCTACGAGCCGTGGCTGGGGCCGATCGGCACCTCACGCAACGGTGCGCTCGTCGCGTCAGAGGCCGGCGTCGCCGTCACCTACGGCCTGAGCAACGCGCAGAACCGTGGGCAGACGTTCATCGAGCCGGGCACACCGGTCTATGACGGCATGGTCGTGGGGCTGCATATCCGGCCGGGCGATCTCGTGGTGAACGTCTGCAAAGAGAAGAAGATGACCAACATCCGCTCCTCCACCTCGGATATCGCTGTGCGGCTCTCGCCGGTGGTGAAACTGAGCCTGGAGCAGTCGCTGGACTTCATCAACAACGACGAGCTGGTCGAGGTGACGCCGCAGACTATCCGCCTGCGCAAGCGCCTGCTCTCTAAGCACGACCGGGACCGTGCCCGCGATGTAGAATAGGCTGGACGTCTGCTCATACTGGCGCCCCGGTATGCATACCGGGGCTCATCTCAGCCTATCACGGACGGCGGATACGCCAAGGACCGAAAGCAAAGCCTTAACATGCCCATCGGCGTTGGGTTTGGGCTGCTCGCCGCGCTCTGCTGGGGCCTGGCGGACTTCTGCGCGCGGGGGGCGAGCCGGAGCGGCGGCACGTTCCGCACACTGCTCTACATCCAGGTCGTCGCGTGCCTCGCGCTGCCCGCCATCGGGCTGCCGCTTGGCCTGATCCGCTTTGCCGGCCAGCCAGCAGGTGTGCTGCTCGCCGCCGTCGCACTCAACCTTGTCATTCTTGCTGGCGCGGGCCTGCTCTATCGCGCCTTCGCCATCGGCACGCTGGCGCTCACTTCGCCCATCGCCGCCAGCTACGCCGCGCTCACCGCGCTGCTGGCGCTGCTACTGAGCGGCGAGCATCCCGACGCCGCCCAGCTCGCCGGTATCGTGCTGACGCTCGGCGGCGTGCTGCTCGCCAGCAGTGTTCCCGGCCATCCCGCCAGCGCGCCCGCGCGCACAGTGCGACTCGGCTCGCTCCGGCTGGCGCCGGGGTTGCTGGAAGCGTTCGGCGCGATGCTGCTGTTCGGCGTCGCGTACTGGGCGCTGCGCTACGTGGTGGCGATCCTCGGCGGCGTGACAGTCGCATTTCTGGGCAAGCTGGGCGATCTCGCCGTCCTCAGCGTGATCGCGCTGATCGTGCCGCTCGTCCTCAGGGCGCGCGGCGGCAAACCCTCCGCGCCATTGCGCATCCCGCGCCCCACGCCGGCGTTCCTCGCCTTCGTCATCCCCACGGCGCTGCTCGATACCACCGCCAACGTCGCCTACAACCTGGGCATCGGCGCGGCGCTCACCTCGCTGGTCTCCGTGCTCTCCTCGCTCTTCAGCCCCGTCACGGTGCTGCTGGCGTGGATCTTCCTGGGCGAACGGCTCTCGCGCTGGCAGTGGGCCGGCGTCGTCGCAATCTTCGCCGGTGTGGCGTTGGTCAGCATGTAGCGTGACCAGGCATTACGGTTCGTCGCGCGCCCGCTCGATCTCGCCCTGATACACCTGATGCGGCGGCGCGGCGCGCAGATGCTCGGCCAGCCAGTCACGCGCCAGCAGCGCCACACGCTCCAGTGTGCCAGGCTCCTCGAAGAGGTGCGTCGCGCCCGGCACGATCTCCAGCCGCTTCTCGCAGCGCAGCCGCGCCAGCGCGTCGCGGTTCATCTGGATCACCGGCGCGTCGTTGCCGCCGACGATCAGCAGCGTCGCCGCGCGCACGCGCGCCAGCGCCTCGCCGGCCAGATCGGGCCGCCCGCCGCGCGAGACCACCGCGTCCACCAGGTCCAGTCGCGCCACCGCCGCGACCAGCGCCGCGCCGCCGCCGGTGCTGGCGCCGAAGTAGCCAATGCGAAGCTGGTTCGTGTCCTGGTAGTCGGCGATCCAGTCTGTCGCACGCGCCAGCCGCTCGGCCAGCAGGCCGATGTCGAAGCGCAGGTGCGCCGTGTGGATGTCCACCGCCTCTTCATCCGGCGTCAGCAGGTCCATCAGCAGCGTCGCCAGCCCCGCTTCGTGTAGCACGCCGGCGACGAAGCGATTGCGCGGGCTGTGGCGGCTGCTGCCGCTGCCGTGGGCGAAGAGCGCGATGCCCATTGCGCCCGCTGGAATGACCAGATCGCCGTCCAGCGTGACTTGCCCCGCCGGTATGTGGACGGTCCGCTCCGTGGTGCGCTGCTCCGTGCCGCTCATAAGCCGCTCTCTCCTTGTCTCACTGTGCTCTCTCGCTATGCACCGGCGCCCGTATCTTCTTCCTCCGTGTCCTCTGTGGTGAATCTCCGTCATGCCTGGCGGCTGTAGTGGTTGGTGTTGGCGCGCGCCAGCAATTCGTGAACCTCGGCGTCCATGGTCTGTTCGAAGTGTTCGTACCACCAGCCGACACCATAGAACGGATCGGGCGTCTCGGCGCAAATGATCTCGTCCACCTCTCGACCCAGATCAGCGCACGTATCGGGCGAGGCCACCGGCGCCGCCACGACGATGCGCGCCGGGTCGTGCGCGCGCAGCGCCGCCACCGCCGCGCGCATCGTCGCGCCCGTCGCCAGCCCATCGTCAATCAGGATCACCGTCCTGCCGCGCACACCGGGTGGCGGGCGGTCGTCGCGGTAGACGCGCTCGCGCCGTTCCAGCTCGCGCCGCTCGCGCGCCGCCACCGCGTCCACCACCTCCGGCGGGATGTCCAACATGCGCAGCACGTCCGCATTCAACACGCGCATGCCGCCGCTGGCGATGGCGCCCATCGCCAGCTCCTCGTGGCCCGGCACGCCCAGCTTGCGCACCACGAAGACATCCAGCGGCGCCCGCAGCGCCCGCGCCACCTCGTACGCCACCGGCACGCCGCCGCGCGGCAGCGCCAGTACCAGCACGTTGGGCCGGTTCGCGTATTCCGTCAGTCGCCGCGCCAGCTCGCGGCCGGCATCCACGCGATCCTGATAGCGTTGCATCGTGCGCGCTCGCTTTCCGCGTCGGCATCCTCGCCCAGCGCGACCATTCCCCTCGCCATCCAGCGTATCATAGACGAATCATCATATGGGGTCGCACAGCACATGCCACGCGCTGTGCTGTGCCGATGTATACTGCCGTTGGCGTCGAGTGAAGAATACAGGGAGCGAGACGGGAAGGGAGCGCGGGCGATGGATGAGGTCATGGCGCACGGCGGGCTGCTGATCGCGGAGATGCTCAAACGCGAGGGCGTCGAGGTCGTCTTCACCCTGAGCGGCGGCCACATCGCCGCCATCTACGACGGCTGCCTGCGCCGCGGCATCCGCGTGATGGATGTGCGCCACGAGCAGGTGGCCGTCCACGCCGCCGAGGGCTGGGCCAAGGTCACGCGCACACCGGGTGTGGCGCTGCTCACCGCCGGCCCCGGTGTCACCGACGGCGTCACCGGCATCGCCAACGCCTATCTCGCCGGCAGCCCCGTCGTCGTCTTCGGCGGCGCCGCGCCCGTCGCCAACTGGGATCAGGGAGCCTTGCAGGAGCTGCGCCACATTGACCTCGTCCAGCCGATCACCAAGTGGGCGCGCACCGTCGTGCAGACCGGCCGCCTCGCCGAATACACCGCCGCCGCCTTCCGCGAGGCGGCCAGCGGCCGTCCCGGCCCCGTCTTCCTCGAATGCCCGATGGACGTGCTGAACGGCGTCGTCGCCACCGCTGAGGCGCGCATCCCCGGCCCCGGCTACCGCGTGAGCGCGAAGCCCGCCGGCGATCCCGCCGCGGTCGCGCGCGCCGCTGTGCTGCTGGAGCAGGCCGAGCGCCCCGTGATCTTCGCCGGCACGGCCGTCTGGTGGGACGACGCGGCAGAGCCGCTGCGCGCGCTGGCCGAGAAGCTTCAAGCGCCCGTCTTCCTGAACGGCGGTGGGCGCGGCAGCCTGCCGCCGGATCACCCGCTGCTCTGCGGGCTGGCGCGCAAGACGGCGCTCGGCGGCGCGGACCTGCTGCTGCTCGTCGGCACCAAGCTGGACTTCCGCCTGAATTATGGGCAGCCGCCGCTCATCCCCGCCGAGGCCAAGATCGTCTGGCTCGACACACGCGCCGAGGAGATCGGCGTCAACCGCGGCGCGGACGTCGCCATCCCCGGCGATGTGGCCGCCACCATGACCCAGCTCAGCGATGCGCTCACCCACGTCCCCGATCACGCCTCGTGGCTTGCCACTGTTCGTGAGGCGGAGGGCAGAGCGCGCGAGGCCGAGGAGGCGCTGATGCGTTCGGACGCCGTGCCGATCCATCCGCTGCGCCTCTGCCGCGAGCTGCGCGACGCGCTCGACCGTGACGCCTACGTGGTGGGCGATGGCGGCGACATCGTCAGCTACGGCGCGCGCGTGCTGCAGGCATGGGAGCCGGGCCATTGGCTCGACGCCGGCCCGATGGGCACCCTCGGCGCTGGCACCGGCTTCGCGCTGGCCGCCAAGCTCGCCCGGCCCGACAAGCAGGTCGCCATCCTCTTCGGCGACGGCGCCTTTGGGCTGAACGGCATGGAGTTCGAGACGTACTGCCGCCACGACCTGCCCATCGTCGGCGTGATCGGCAATGACGGCCAGTGGGCGCAGATCAAGCATCCCCAGCGGGCGATGCTCGGCCACAGCACCGCCGCCGACCTCGCGCCCGGCACGCGCTACGACCGCATGGTGGAGGCATTCGGCGGGTACGGCGAGCTGGTGGAGCGGCCGGAGGACATCCGCCCGGCCATCGAGCGCGCCTTCGCCTCCGGCAAGCCCGCCCTCGTCAACGTCCTCACCGACCCGAACGTCGTATATAGCCGCTCGACGCAGGTGGCGGTGTAGTAGCCGGGAGAGTCGGCCATGCCTATCCTCACCGCCGACATGCGGCACACATCAGCCCTTCGGCGTGAGCACCACCAGCGGGATTTCGCGCGGGGCGCGGGCGTAACGGCGGTACATGGGAGCGGTAGTCATCAGGTGCTCCCACAGCCGCGCGCGCTCCTCGCCTGCCGCCGGCCGCGCCACAGCCGCAGAGACCTCAGCGCCGACCTGGACGCGAACCTCCGGGTGCGCGACGAGATTGAAATACCATGCCGGGTTGCGCGGCGCGCCGCCGTTCGAGGCCACGACATAGCGCACGCCGCCGTCATCGAAGTAGCCCAGCGGCACCGTGTGCTGTGTGCCGGTTCTACGTCCCGTCGTGGTGAGTAACAGCACGGGCGTGCGACCGACGCGGCCGACCAAGCGGCCACCGGACCGACGGTAGAGTGCCACCTGCAACGCCAGCAACCAGCGCCATGGAGCTGGCGCGCGCCGGCGTGCGGACGCGGTAGTTGGAGAGGACATGGCGGACATCTCCTGTCAGGTCAGCTCACCGGCCAGGGCTTTGAAACGCTCGAGCTTGCCGGCGAAGGCATCGCCGCCCGTGGTAGGTTGGGTGGTGCGCGTACCGGTGGGGCGGGCATGGGCGATCACATCATCCCAGGTCGCCTCGCCGCTAGCGATGCGGGCCAGCGCCGCCGCTCCGAGCACGGAAGCATCCACCGCGCCGAGATAGAGCACAGGCAGGCCGAAGATGTCGGCCGTCAACTGGCGAATCCAATCGGCATCGAGCACTTTGCCGGTGGCCACGACGCGCTGTGGCCGGCCGAGCTTCGCGAAGACCTGCTCGGCCACCCAGCGGGCATTGAGCAGAATACCCTCGACGGCGGCACGGATGAGATGTGCGCGGGTGTGCTCCAGGCGCAATCTAGAGAAGGTGGCGCCGGCGCCGGCCCGCCAGATCGGCGCGCGCTCGCCGGAGATGTAGGGCAGACAGAGCAGATCGCCGATCTCCACGTCACCGGCGGCGCGCACCAGCGCGGCCAGCCCATCCTTCGCGTCGTTCCGCACGCCGGTCTGCTCGCCACTCGCGCCGCCCTCGCCGAGCAGCGAGTGGTACAGCCAGTCCAGCAGGATGCCGCCGCTGTTGCTGGCGCCACCAGCGATGAAGCGGCCGGCATCGAGGACATAGCAGAAGATCTGGCTGGCGGGGTCGGTCGCCGGTGTGGGCGTGCCAGTGCGCACCGCCAAGCTGGTGCCGATGGTCAGCACCAGCTCGTCGCGCCCGATGGCGCCGGCGCCCAGGTTCGCCAGCACGCCATCCGAGGCGCCGATGGTACACGTCGTCTCGTCGCCGATGCCAGCCGCGCGCAGCTTCGGCTCACGCACGCCGTCACGCCGAGTGTACGTCGTCGCGGTGAGTTGCGAGAGGCGATCCGCCGTGATGCCGGCCGCGCGCATCGCGCCGGCGTCCCACGTGCCATCGCGCAGGTTATAGAGGCCGGTGGCGCTGGCGATGGAGGCATCCACCTGCCACTCACCGAACCAGCCATGCCAGACCCATTCTTTGAGCGAGATGAATTTGGCGGCGGCGTCGAACTCACTCCGGCGGCGCTCGCGCAGCCAGATCAGCTTCGCCAGTGGCGACATGGCGTGGATGGGGGTGCCGGTGCGCTCGTAGATCGCCTTGCCCTCCGCGCCGCGCCGTAGCTCCTCGGCCTGCTCGGCCGCGCGGGTGTCCATCCAGATCAGCGCGTTGGCGAGCGGCGTGCCGTCATCGCGTACGGGCAGAATGCTGTGCATAGCGGCGCTCAGGCCAATCTGGCGGACGGGATAGCCCAGCGCGGCGGCGCGGCGGGCGGCGCTGGCGACGGCGGTGGTCACGGCGTCGTAGATGGCGCGCGGGTCTTGCTCGGCGGCGCCCGGCTCAGGATGCGCGAGCGGCACATGCTCGGTGGCGCGGGCGATCTCACGGCCGTCGCCGTCGAGCGCGATTGCCTTCGCGTTGGTCGTGCCCATGTCCACACCGATCACGCAGCCGAGGCCGCTCATGCGCCCACCTCCGTTCTCGTGGCCTCGTTCCCGTCCCGTCTCACCACCGCGCCCCAATCGCCGCCGTGCCGCCAGGCGAGGCTACGCGGTGGCGCCGAAGCCGGGGCGCGCGTGCTGCTCCCAGCTCCGCAGGCGCAGACCCAGGCCGACCAGCAACGCGCCGAAGATGATGGCGTAGATGCCGATGATCACCACTACTGCCAGCGCGCCGGTGACCGGCGCGAAGAAGATCACCACGCCGAAGATGACCGAGAGCGCGCCGCTCAGGATCAGCAGCCATTCGTTGCGGATCACGCGCCGCATCTCAACTGCCTCAATGATCTCGAAGACGCCAGTGACGATGGCCCAGAACGCGATCAGGTAGAGCAGCACGAGGCCGGTGATGCCCGGCCGAATGAAGGTCAGGATGCCGATGATCACGCCGACGATCCCCTGGAAGAGCAGCGCGCCGAAGCGCCGGTTGCTCTCGATGGCGCGGATGGCGCCGAGCAGCGCGAAGATGCCGTCCACCAGGGCGTAGGCGCCGAAGAGCAACACGAGCGCCAGCAGCGCGCTGCCCGGCAGGAGCAGCGCGATGATGCCGAAAAGGATCGCCGCGACGCCGCGGATCACCAACGCCCACCAGTTCCGCGCATGCACCGTCGTCATTATGCCCCTCCAGACACTCGCCACATCCTCGCGCCCGGCCTGCCGCCCACATCGGGGCCGAGGTCGCCGCACCGCGCGACCATGTGGCCGCGACGAGCGCCCTACCAGCGAAATCCATGCCTGGACGCATTGCCTGAAGGTGCCTCGCCGCGAAGCCGCTACTGGACCCGCGGTGGATTCGACGACAGCTCGCCGGTGCCGTACAGGCTCGCCAGGTTGAAGGCGGGCGCGGCGACCGTGAGGTAGACCAGCGGGCCGGGGCCGAGGTTTTGCACGGTATGCACGGCGTTCGATGGCACATAGATGATGTCGCCTTCATTCACCTCGTCCTCTTCGTGGCCCACCCGCATCCGGCCGCCGCCACGGATGATGATATAGGCCTGTTCCGGCCCATGCTGGTGCGGCTGCTGCCCCGATCCCGGCGCCATCTCCACCCACATCACTGAAAAAAGGTCGCTCGGCACATCCCCCTGTTGCAGCAGGATATACGATTGCTGGCCGTCGTGCGTGCGCAGCGGCACCTGCCGCCGGTTTTTCTTCAGCATCGTCTGCGTCTCCTTCTTCTTGTCCGCGGTACGTCAGTAGGTTACTCGGCGCCGTCCGGGAACCACATCTGGCCCAACGCGATTCCGGCTCCCAGCCTCTCGCACTGATACAGTGTACTCCACAGGCGCCACCATACTACACGCCTGGCAACGGGTGCGGGGGAACGGGTGCCGGGGAACGACGAGAACCAAAATGGCAAGGACGAATGTTCATAACTCAGTGATTTTTGGGGATAAGTCGGAGGAATGTGGAAAAGTGGTTCGAGGCTACTTGTAAGCGACGACACCGAACGCTTCGGCATGCGGCTCGACGCGGCGGAAGCCGGCCTCGCGCAGGCGGCGCACCACGCCCGCCGTGATACGCTTGCCCAGGCCGCTCGTGGGGTCGCCGGCGTAGTGAAAGAGTCTGCCGGCGCGCGTGAGCACGCGGTAGACCTGGCGGTAGAAGGCGGCAGAGTACAGCTCACCGGCCAGGCTGAACGTCGGCGGGTCGTGCAGCACGCGGGCGAACTCCCCATCCGTGAAGCGCTGAATCTCGGCGAAGGCGTCGCCAATGATCTGGTGGATGCTCGGGTTGGTAAAGAGATCGCGCGACCAGGGATTCTGGCGCGCGATCTCCAACCCGGCGGGGTCCAGCTCGATGGTAACGACGCGCTCGGCCGTCCTGGCGGCGGCGATGGCGGTGTAGCCCAGGCCGGTGGCGGTGTCGAGCACGGCGCCGGTGAGCGGGGCGGCGGCGCGCGCCTTCTTGAGGGTATCCTGCCAGGGATCGGTGTCTTTGATGCGGTGCATCGGGAAGCCGGCGACCAGCATGGTCGGCGCACCCTCAGTCGCCATCAGGGCGCGCAGCCAGTGCGTCGTCTCGGAGAAGACCTGGATCGAGGACACGCCGCCGTCCGCGACGGCGAAGCACTGGTTGCGCGCGCGCACGATACGATGCAGGTCTTCCCAGCGCACGGTCTCGCCGCCAGGGAAGGTGACGCCGCCACCCGCCAGCGTCACTTCCAGCGTGGAGAGGCCGAGGTCAGGCGAGCTTATGGCCGTCTCCCGGCCCGCCTTGCGCGCGGCGAGCAGCGGCGCGGCCTGGTAGTGGGAGAGGACGATGCTGTGGGGCATGGCTGCCGCTCTGCCTATCCCTATCTCCCCGTCCAGGCGGGCTGGCGCTTGGCGAGGAAGGCGCACATGCCCTCCTGCGCGTCGGCGGCCATGGCGTTCATGCTCATAACCTCCTTGGCGTAGGCATACGCCTTGGGCTGGTCGAGATCGATCTGCGTGTAGAACGCCTGCTTGCCGAGCGCCACGGTGAGCGGGCTGGCGTTGGCGACGGCGAGGGCGAGCGTGCGCGCGGCTTCGTCGAGCTGGGCATCGGGCACGACGGTGTTGACCAGGCCCCAGTCCGCGGCGGTCTCGGCGGGGATCAGCTCGCCGGTGAGCAACATCTGTAAGGCGCGCTTGCGACCGACGGCGCGGCTGAGGGCGACCATCGGCGTGGTGCAGAACAAGCCGATCTTGACGCCCGGCGTGGCGAAACGCGCCTCCTCGGCGGCGACGGCGAGATCACAGGTGGCGACGAGCTGGCAGCCGGCGGCGGTGGCGATACGGCGCACGCGGGCGATCACCGGCTGCGGGATGGACTGGATCACGGTCATCAGCTCGGTGCAGACGTCGAAGACCTCATGATAGGCGTTGATGTCGCCGTCCACTAGCTCGCGCAGATCGTGGCCGGCGGAGAAGGCAGGGCCATTGCCGGCGAGGATGATCGCGCGCACCTCCTTGTCGCGGCCGAGTGCGCGGAAGGCATCAATCAGCTCGGTCATCATCGGCTTCGAGAGGGCGTTGCGCTTCTCCGGCCGGTTCATCGTCACGGTGGCGATCGGCGCCTCGCGCTCGACCAGGATGTTTTCGTAGTCCATGCGCTGCCTCCTCATAGGCTATTGCGCCCGCATCGGCGAGATTGCCCATGCCGCCACACCGATGCGGGACAGGGATCGTCTCGCCAGGGTGTCCATATGGGATGATACCACCAGCGACAGGCGATGGAGCCGCCCTATGCGCACTGTGGCATCTCAGACGCGGCGGCGATTTTTACTGAGGGCCTTGCGCGAGAAGCTGAGGGCGAGGCCGGCATCGGCGGCGAAGTCCTGCAAAAGCGCATAGAACTGCGCGCGGTCGGGCGCGGAGATCACGGCGACGGCGTCGGCCGACTCGATGGGATAGGGATAGCCGTTGCCAGCAATGGTCTCGGCGCGCACCGCGCGCATCACGTCGTCGAGCAGGCCGGCGTCCAGCACCCAGCGCGGCAGCTCCAGCCGGGCGGGCGGCCGGTCGGTGGAGGCCTGGAAGTAGACGAAGGCCACCTCGTCGGCCTGCTCGCCGTAGCCCATGCGCGTGAGATCGTCGCGCGCGGAGAGGAAGGCCGGCGTGCGGTCGCCCCACTGCATGTGCCCCTGCCAGAGCAGCGCGTCATGCACGCCGCGCGTCTCGGGCAGCGTGCCGGTGCCGCCGTCAGTGGCGGGAGCGAGCGCGCCCAGCATCGTCACGATGTCGCGCGCATAGCTGGTGTCAATGTAGGCGACGAGCGGCACCTGATACTCCTCGGACGCGCGCAACAGCCGCAGCGCCGCGGCCACGTACGGCTCGCGGTACTGCGGGGCCATCTTGAGCGCGAAGGAGACGATCAGGCTGCCATCGAAGAAGGCCACCACTGGGCCGCTTGCCGCGCCGCGCTCGCGCAACAGAGCATGGTGGCGCATGCGCGCGACGATAGTGCGCACTTCGAGCTGGTAGCGCCGCAGGTGGACCACGGCGGTGGAGTAGCCGAAAGCCTCGCCGTTGCGCGCGTCCAGCGCGTCCGGCTCGCCGCCGAGCAAGTCTTCAGGCAGCACGAGTTCGGTCTCGACATCTTTCACGTAACGCGGCGCGGGCGCGTGCGGGTTCTCGAACAATCCGGCCTGCACCAGCGCGACCGGCATGGAGGCGTCGCGCCAGGGCAGCAGCTGGCTGCCGTCCACGGCGAAGGTGGTGGTGCCGCGCAGGCACTCCGCCCAGGCACGCGCCTCCTCGTGATGGGCGAATTTACGGCCGAAGGGCAGCGCGGGCAGGCCATGCCCACCACTGCCAACGGCCAGCCAGGCATCGTACTCGGCGGTCGGCTGCGCGCCAGTCGCGCGCGCGGCGTCCTGGTCGGCGTGCAATGCCCGCTGGGCGGCACTCAGCGCGCTGGCGGAAGGAAAGCGCGCGCCGAGCGCGGCCAGGGCCGCGCGATAGGCGGCAAGCTGGCTGCCATAGTGATCCTGATAGGCGGCGAGCTGGTCGCGCCGGCGGTCAAGCTCATCTCGCACCTTCCGCGCATACAGCATCGCTGCTCCCCCACTCACGTGCCGAACGGTCTACGGGAATCACCGAGCCTATGGGAACGCGAGGGCCTGCAAGGTCGTGGGACAGAGCGGGCCGATGTGGAAGATGGCCGCCGCGCCGTCCGGGCCCTTGGCCCACGTCAGGTCCGTGCCGCCAGGGCCAAGGTCGCGGATCATCGAGAGGTAGTAGTCGCCCGGCGGAATATCCTTGAAAGTGTAGGCGCCGCTGCCGGCATCCACCGAGGTCTGGTAGTCGTCGGAGAAGGAGGGGATGGTGGTGTTGGCGCTGCGCGAGAGGAAGACCGTCGGCGCGGGGTTGGCCGGCGCGTTGGTGAACGTGCCGCTCACCGTCTGCGGCGCTTTGAGCGCATCACTGGCCGTCTTACCCTCGGCAGTGTCAGCGTAGCTCGCGACCAGCGTCTGATACGTCGGCAGCGCGGTCGCGCAGACCTGCTTGAGCTGCTGCTGGCCGAGCGCGAGATAGGCGGTGGCCGCGGCTTTGTGCGCCTGGGGCGCATAGGGGCTGCTGGCGAACTGCTTCTGCACGGTCTCGAACTGCTTGACGCCGTCAGCGTAGCGCCCGGCCTTCTTATCGGCCAGCAGCACACCGTACTGGTAGTGGGCCTGGGCTTCGAGCGCGCTCACCTGGGCGCGGCAGGACGTGTCGCACGCGCTCTCTTTGGCGTAGGCATCGAGGAAGCTGAGGGCGGTGTCGTAGGGAACATCGTTGCCGCCCGCCTTCACCCATCCGGTATAGGTGCGCAGGAGGTTGGCGCGGGCGCGAGCGACCTGGGCGCCGGTGGCGGCGTAGTTGGTGGTGACGGTGGTGAAGCGCACGGCGGCGCCGGCGTAGTCGTGGGTGGCGAGCAGCGCCTCGCCCGATTCGTTGAAGATGCGCGCGATGTTGACAGCGGCGGACCCAGTCTCGCCGGCAAGCGTGTACTCCTGAATGGCGCCGTCCCACTGGCCGGCGCGCTCCAGCTCGCGTGCCTGGGCGGCGCGCAGCGTCGGGCCGAGGGCGAGCGCGGTGAGGCTCGTGCCGAGCAGGCCCGCGACCAGCGCCGCGCCGAGCAGCAGCATGAAGATGACACGCCGGCCGAGCGCGACCCGCGCGGCCGTTGCCAGCGCGACGATCGCGGCCAGCGCGAAGCCGGTGTAGGCGGCGGCGCGCGCGCCGTCGGCCCAGTCCGCGCGCCCAAGCAGCTCAGCAAGAGCGTAGACCAGCGCGAGCAGGAGCAGCGCGCCGGCCGGCACGAGCGCACTCAACCAGTAGGGGAAGGGCCGCGCGAGCGCGGCGCGCGGGTCGCGTTGGATGCTGAAGGCAACGCGCGCGGCACCTCTTTCGCTGCCGGAGATGGTAGGGGCATCGTCGAACGCGGGCGTGACATCCGGCACTAGCAGGGGCGGGTACAAATGGGCCGCGCCGCCGTGCGCGGCCGGTTGGGCCGGATGGGGCATGGTGGGGGCGTCAGCGAGCGACGGCTGGCCCATGTCACGCGGCGGCGATCCGCGCTGCCCCGGCTCCGCCGTCATGGGCAGCGCGAGCGCGTGTTCGTCGTTTGGCCGGTCGTCCATCATGCCCCAATCCTCCAGTTCCAGCGTGTCAGTGGTCTCCGTCTGATATGACGAACGAGACAT
>JAICVS010000068.1 GCA_025935195.1 Ktedonobacterales bacterium | reverse complement strand
GCGGGTGCGCAGGCGCACGTTCAGCGTCGTGCTCATGCGTCGCCTCGCGATGCGCGCAGATGGCGGCGCAGCAGCAGGAGCAGCAGCGGCCCGCCGAGCAGGGTTGTCCAGATGCCGACGGGCAGCTCAAGTGGGTCGAAGGTGAGCCGGGCCAGCACATCGGCACCGGTGAGCAGGGCGGCGCCGACCAGCGCGCAGCATGGCAGCACGACGCGGGCATCCGACGTGTCGAGCGCGCGGCGGACCAGATGCGGCGCGAGCAGGGCGACGAAGGCGATGGGGCCGCTGACAGCGACGACGGCGGCCACCAGCGCGGCGCTCAAGACCAGTACCAACACGCGCACGCGCAACACCGGCAATCCCAGCCCGCGCGCCACATCCTCGCCGAGCTGAAGCACGTTGAGCGCGCGGGCGGTGAGCAGCGCCAGGGGGATGCCCAGGAGCGCCCAGGGCAGGATGAGCTGAACCTGGATCCAGGTGCGGTTGGCGAGGCTGCCGACGAGGAAGAGGAAGAGCACGCCGATGTCGCTCTGCGTGCCATAGCTCATGAGCACGATGACGGCGGCGTTGAGCAGGGCGGTGAGCGCGGCGCCGACGAGCACCAGGCGGATGGGGTCGTCGGTGCGGCGCATGAGGATGATGACGAGGCCGCCGGCGAGCAGGCCGCCGGCCAGCGCCAGCCAGGGGATGAGCACGAGCAGGACGGAGAGGTGCAGGATGGTGATGGCGGCGACGACGATGGTGGCGCCGGCGGTGACGCCGAGCAGCTCCGGCCCGGCGAGCGGGTTACGCATGGCGTCTTGCAGCAGGGCGCCGCTGAGCGCGAGCATCGCGCCGCCGAGGGCGCCCAGCACGAAGCGCGGCACGCGCAGCTCGGTGATCAGCACGCGGTCGAGTGGGGTGCCACCACCGCGCAGCACGTCCCACAGTCCCGCAAGCGAGATGCGGGGCGTGCTGGCGAGGATGCCAAGCGCGGCGGCGGCGAGGATGCCGGCGAGGCACAGCCCCACCAGCAGTGGGAGCCGCACCCGCCGGTTCAGGCGAGCGATCTGGGGCAGGCGCGAGGCTGATGCGATCATGTCAGATGTGCCGTTGTCAGATAGGTTGAGGCTAGGCCAGCGGCTTGGGGAAGACGCTGGGGTAGAGCCGGGTCATGGCGTCGTCGAGCGCGAGGCCGAGCGAGATGGTGCCACGGCCGAAGATGTAGTAGGTCGGATTGACCTCGAAGACTTGGCCGTCTTTGACGGCTTTGAGGTGGCTCCAGGCTGGGTTGGCGGCGAGCTGCTTGGAGAGCGTCTGCGCGCCGGGCGCGAAGGCGAACGAGGCGATCAGCAGCGTGTCCGGGTCTTTTGCCAGGATTTTATCCACCGAGTAGGGGATGGCGCCCGGCTCGTGGTCGCTGGCGGTGGGGGCGCCGGCGGTGGGGGGCGGGAAGGGGTAGCTGGTGACCTGATCGAGCACGGTGCCGAAGAGCGAGCCCTGGGTGAAGATGTTGAAGTTGGTGTCGGCGCCGTACATGAGCAGGGTGGACTTGCTCTTGGGCGACTGGGCCTTGTAGGCGTCCAGCTTATCCTGGAACTTCTTGGCGGCGGCATCGGCGACACTGCTCTTGCCGGTGAGGCGGCCGATGTCTTTGAGGTACTTGATGGAGTCGGTGTAGGAGGCGGGGTTCATGATGTAGAGCGGGGCGATGGGCTTGAGGGCGTCGCGCAGGCGCTCGTGGGTGTTGGCGAGGCCGATCACGAGATCGGGGGTGGCCTTGGCGATGTCTTCGACGGTAGGGTCGAAGAACTGGCCGCCGATGCGGGCGAAGCTCTTGGCGTGGTCGCCGAAGAAGTGCGGGTCCTGGCCCATGGTGTCGTTGACGGCGACGGGGTCAATGCCCAGCGTGGCGAGGATGTCTTCGCAGATGCCGACGAGGCAGGCGATGCGCGTGGGCGGCTTCGCCAGCGTGACGGTGGTTCCCGTGGCATCGGTGAACGAGAGGCCCTGCGTGGATGTGGACGGGCTGCCGCCGGTCGAGCCGCCGCACGCCGCGAGCGTGAAGAGCGCGAGCGCCAGCAGCAGCGCCGAGAGTTTGACGCGCAGTCTCATGCCAAATAGTCTCCCTGTTGTCCTGGAGTCTTGATGTCTCCCTGTCTCTCCCTCCACCGGAGGGGCGTGGTCCCAGCGCCGCGCGTGCCGCCAGTGTACATGATGGACGGACGCCTGGCAACAGCGACAGTGGTTGCCGGAGCATAAGGGGTGGCGGTTGAAACCGCGCCTGAAGGCTCTGCCACAAAACCGACCTGCGTCGGTTGAGGAGAGAGCGGTGGGAGGTGGCAATGTTGACCATCCCAGTCAACATTGCCGTTTTTGCCGCTTTTTGGCCGCGTGTCGAGGGTGGCCTTCGCTCAAATGCCGAATTCAAGCCGGTTTGCGGCTTGCGACAACTTGACATGTGCTGTTATGGGTGGCAAAAGTGGCAAGAAACGGCAAGGTGGGTGGCAAGGGTGGCAAACCTCGGGAGGGAAGGGGCCATGTGGCGGGGCGTCGTGCCGGTTGGGCAAGGGATTGCGGATGGGATGGGATCGCTATGCGGTTGTTCAGGTGCTGCCCTCGGTGTGAGGGGGAGAAACGAATGTTCTTGCACGCAAGTGTACCATCGGCGGTGGGGTGATGCAAGGGGGGGAGTCCTCACCCCCCGGCCCCTCTCCCCGCGGGGCGAGGGGAGATTGCGAGCGCGGTGTACGGGACTTGGCATGGTATGATGGGCGGCGCGAGGCGGGCGGCGTGTGGCCGGCCCGCGATGAGATGAGAACGCTTGGGAGACTGGGAGGAATAGAGAGTGAAGTGGGTGACGCGCGAGCAGGTGCGGGTGGGGCGCATCGGCTGCGCCTGGCTGATCCGGCGCTTCATCGATCCGGCGGCGGAGTTCGCGTTCGCGCCGGGCGCGGAGGTGGCGGCGGAGGCGGCGCGCACCGGGGCGACGCCGTTCCATGCGGAGGGCATGGAGCTGGCGCAACGGGGCGATCTCTCGTCGTTCGAGGTGATGGTGGAACACTACCAGCTTACGGGTGACGCGGCGCTGATGCTGCTGGGCAAGATCGTGGGTACGGCGGATGTGAAGGGTGGGCGCTGGAACCAGCCGGAGGGGCCGGGGCTGAAGGCGGCGACCGAGGGCATTCTGGTCGCTTATCCCGACGATGCGGCGCGGTTGCAAGCGGGCGCGGCGCTCTACGACGCGCTCTACGCATATTGCCAGGAGATGGTCAAGCGCGGCCGGGTGAACGGGATGTTTGTGGAATGAGTGTGCGACCGGGACGCTGGTCGCTAGCGATCTCGCGTTCGCCGGCTCGGCGGCACGCCAGCCGAACGAGAAGGGAGATGCCCATGCGAACGGGGGCGCTGTTGCTGGCGCAGCGGATAGGCGCGGACCTGCGCGCGGGGCTGCGCACCGGGGGAGGGAAGCTGCTGGTGGCGCTGGCGCTGGTCGCGCTCATCTGGCAGTTGGCCTCATTCACCGCGTCCCACGTGACCGACAGCGTGCTCGTCTCAGTGGATCAAGCGCGACAGGTGGCGACCGTTGATGGCGGAATGACAATCGAGCGTTCGGCGGTTTACTTCGCCACGCTGTCGGGCGACGCCCCCGCGCGTATCCAGGCGATCCTAAACGGGGGCCACACCGGGACGGGGCGCATCTTTTGCACGCGGCTGCCGGGAAGTCAGGGCATGCGTGAGTACCAGTTCTGGTTCAGTTGGCATGGCATTGTGACGCAATACATCCAGGCCAGCAATCCCGGCTGCGTGATCTCACCGACCACGCTGGGTATACCAGCGTTCTGGGGGATTCACGACGCGCCTCAGCCGCTGCAGTGGGCCGAGATCGATCAGGCGCTTGGACTCGCGCCGCTCCCACTCCAGCCCTGACACGCGGCTGGGTGATTGGCGGGTAGCGGCTCACCGCGCGGCTGTCGTCGCGGCGGGGCGCTCGGCGGCGGCCGGGTGCGGTGGGTCTTGCGGCCAGGGGACGGGATTGGGGCGGAGCCAGGGCCACCAGGCGATGAGCAGGCCGAGCGCGACGGCGCCGAGCCAGGCGCCGAGGGCGAAGGTGGCGCCGGGGCCGAACTGCGCCCAGAGCCAGGCGGCGGCGATGTTGGCGGGCAGAGCGACGACGCCGGTGAGGCCGTTGAACCAGCCCATCGCCGTGCCACGGCGCGCGCGCGGCACGAGGTCGGTGACGAAGGCTTTGGCGACGCCGTCGGTGGCGGCGTAGTAGACGCCATAGACGGCGAAGAGCGCCCAGGCGTGCCAGGGGGCTTTGGCTTGCGTCCAGCCCAGGTAGACGAGGGCGAAGGCACCGTAGCCGACCGCCAGCATGGGCAGGCGGCCGATACGGTCGGAGAGCGCGCCCAGCGGGGTCGCCAGCACGGTATAGATCATGTTGAAGGCGAAGTAGACGAGCGGCACGGCGATCAGCGAGGCCTCCAGCCCTTCGGTGCGCAGGAAGAGGAAGGCATCGGACGAGTTGCCGAGGGCGAAGATGGTGGCGATGACGGTGAAGAGCCAGAAGCGCGCGCCCAACCCCCGCCAGATGCGCGGTGCGGGCTGAGACTGAGCGGCCGGGGCAACGACGAAGGGCGCGGCGGCGGCGGCGGGCGATTGGGCATCCGCCATTGCGCGCTGGCGCTGGCGGCGGCGGGGATCGCGCAGGAAGGCGACGGCGACGATCAGCGAGAGCAGGCCGGGCAGGAGGGTCCAGCCGAAGACGGCGCGCAGGTTGCCGGCGGTGGTGGCGAGCACGGCGATGGCGAGCAGCGGGCCGATGGCGGCGCCGAGCGTATCGGCGCTGCGGTGGAAGCCGAAGGCTTTGCCGCGCTGGTCCGGGGCGACGGCGTCCGCGATCATGGCGTCGCGCGGGCTGCCGCGCAACGCTTTGCCGGTGCGGTCCACCAGCACGAGCAGCAGTCCGACGGGCCAGGTGGCGACGAGGGCCAGCAGCGGCTTGCTGAGGTTCGAGACGCCGTAGCCGCCGACGACCAGCGCGCGCCTGTCGGCCACACGGTCGGCCACACGGCCGGAGACGATGCGGAGCAGGCTGGTGCCGCCCTCGGCCAGCCCTTCGATCAGGCCGGCGAGGGCGAGCGGGGTGTTGAGCACCTGCACGAAGAAGATCAGGCGCAGTGGCATGATCATCTCGCTGGACATGTCGGTGAAGAGCGAGACGCCGCCAAGCACCAGCACGGTGCGCGTGATGCCGCCGAGCCAGCCACGCTTCGCGGGCGGGGCATCCGGCGCGCGCGCGTCCGCATCGGCCGCGCCGGTCGGATCGGCCGGATCGCTGGGCGCGGGCGGGGAGACAACCGCGGCGGCGGTCTCGGTCAGCGCCGTCATGTCGGTCGCGCCCGGCGGGTTCTGGCGGTCATTCTGATTCATCGTCGTCTGGTCCCCAATAGATGGCGGTCACTCGCCCGGAGGCGTCGAAGCGTTGTACGACGCGATGGCTGACGTCGGCGATAGAGACGTTGGCGCGAGCGTCGCGCGCCAGCGCGCTCATCTGCTCGAACTGGCCTGGTTGATCGCCATGCGCGCCGATGGCGCCGCAGGGGCCGGCGTCCGGGCAGAAGAGGTCGGCGCGCTGGTTGCGCACGTTGGCGAGCAACAGGCGGCGGTCCGGGTAGGCGAGCATGGCGGTGTAGTCCGAGGCGCGCAGCGCGCCGGCGGTGGAGAGCGGCGCGGTGGTGATCGTATCGCCGCGCGGGTCCACGGTGTAGAGCGCGGTGAGCGAGAGGGCGTACACCGTATCGCCGCCGGGATCGGCGGCCAGGCCGGCGACGATCAGACTGGGAAGCTGTTTGGTCGCGAGCAGATGCCCCTGGGAGTCGTAGTGCCAGACCTGGCCGAATTGGCTGGCATAATACACGGAATCGCCGCTGACCGCCACACAGTTGCGCGAGGACTTGCCGACGGTGGGGATGGGCCAGCGGGCGTCGAGGCGGCCGTTGGGCAGGAAGCGCAGCATGCGGGAGCGTACGATGTCGGGCACGTAGAGGCGGTCGTGGGAGTCAATCGCCAGCCCGCAGAAGCGGAACTCGTCGCCGAAGGGGTCGCGGGTGGTGACGCCGCCTGGCTGGATCTGCCCGGCTGGCACGGCCGGGCCGCGACGCGCGGGGGTGGGAGTGCCGTAGATGCCCAGGCGCTCCGGGTCATTGAATGGGCCGGGTGGGCCGAAGCCCGGCCCCGGTGGGCCGAGCCGGCTCGCCAGCCCCGGCCGCAGCTTGGCGGTGAGCGCGCCGTTCGGGGCGAAGACGCGGATGACGGGGGAGCGCACGTCGGTGACGTAGAGCGTGCCGGTGGAGGAGACGGCGACATACTCCGGCTTGAAGTTGAGTGGCGCGGCGGGGCTGGCCCAGGCCGTCAGCAGCAGTCCGGCGTACGACGGCGCCAGCAGCGCCAGCAGCAAACGCCGCTGCCACGTGCGCGAGAGCTGGGGCCAGAGCCAGATGGCGGCGACGAACAGGATGGGCAGCAGGCGCAAGGGCCAGACGACGGTGAGCGGCCGCGTGAGTGGGGCGACCTGGCTGAGCACGCACCAGGCGATAGCGAGCCAGAGCGCGACAGCGCCCGCGGTATGCAGGTACGCGGCGAGGCGCCCGCGCAGCGGGATGAACAGCGCGATGGCGCCGAGCGCGACCACGAGTAGGCCGAGCGCGAGTCGCGGCGTGTAGCCGACGACGGGCGGCGCGACCAGCGCCACGATCAGCGCGCCGGCCGCCAGCGCCAGCCGCCAGAGCAGTGTTCCCCATGTTCGCATGCGCCGCACCCCATTCTCCACATTCGTATCAGTCACCGGAAGCTATCGCGCGCGGCTGTAAGCCGCAATCGGCATCTCTATCTCTTCAACGAACGAGAGTCCTCACCCCCGACCCCTCTCCTTGCGAGGAGAGACGAGAACTACCACAGAGGACACAGAGGAACAAAGAGGAACACAGAGGCAGAGGAGATGACGGAGAGGGAGCCGAGACAGGTCAGTGGGCGACGGAGCGTGGCGCGATGCACGCTCGCCGCCCCTGGCGTCTCGTCCGGCCGCTCGGCAGACCGGGTGCGCGGGAACAGCATCTTGTCATCATCGAACAGGAGCCTGGCGTAGTTGCTGGCGCGCGGGCCGCTGGGGAGGTACTCGGGAGGTCGTGGTCGCCGGGATAGGGCTGGCGGTGGTCGTGGCGCGAGTACCAGATGTCCACTGGGATGCGCGAGGGGAACGCGGCGCAGTGGCCGGTCGGCACGAAGGGGTCGCGCGCGGCCGAGCAGGCGTGGACGCCACCCACGACCGCCTGGCCCCGCCGCGGGCGCCGCCGGTGTCCCGGTCTCGCCGCCGCTGTCGCTATCAGTTGTGGTCGGGGCGGCGTATTCCTGGTAGCCGATGAAGTGCTTGCCGCCGAGACAGATCGGCGGCAACCGCGTCGTCATACGCCCGTCCTCATTCCTCGCCCGCATTTCACGCCTCATTCCCGGCTCCCGCCTCAGCGGGGCCTGCCGAGCGGGCGGGCGCATGCGATGCGCCCCTACACAGTGTCGGGCGATGGCATTACATCTCGTCGTCGTCCAGGGTATCATCGTCGGCGGTGGCTGGCTCGGATGGGGCATCCGCGGCCCAGAGGTCGGGCGTGCGCATGCCGGGTGTGGTGGCGACGCGCCCCGCCTGCTTGAACTGGACGGGACGCGGGGGCAGCTCGAAGTCGTTGCCGGAGAGCAGATCGGCGATGGTGCGAAGCTGGATGCGCGGGAAGCGATGGTCGTTGCGGCGGCCGGGCCAGAGGTCGGAGGTGTAGAAGCCGGCGCTGACCGCTTCGTCGTTCATGTCGCGCGTGGGCGGCTCCAGGCAGATGAAGAGGCCGATGGCGGCTTTCTCGCGCTCCAGCACGCCTTTGAGGTCGCGGATCTGTGAGGAGGTGACGTGGCCGCTCTTGACCTGGACGACGATGGTTTGACGGCGGCGGGCCGCGCCGTCCATGAAGGAGATGATGCCGTCAATGCCCTTGTCCGCGCCCTTCTTGCGCTGGCTCTCCTGATCCTGGGCGGTGGCTTCGACCAGCGAGACGGCCCAATACTGGAACTGGTAGCGGTCGTCCTGGGCGAGCTGGCGGGCGCCGGTGACGTCGGTCGGCTCGCCGATCACCGCGTAGTCTTTGTTGGCGTCGAGGCCGAACATGGCTTTGAGGCGGCTCTTCATCAGCGAGACGGCGAGGTGGGTGATGTCAATGCCGATCCAGCGGCGGCCGAGCTTCTGGGCGGCGGCGATGGCCGTGCCACAGCCGCAGAAGCTGTCGAGCACCACGTCGCCGGGATTGCTGCTGGCGGCGATGATGCGCTCCAGCAGCGCCAGCGGCTTTTGTGTCTGATACCCTAGCCGTTCGGTAGCCCTGGCGCCAATTGGCGGGATGTCGGTCCAAAGGTCTTGGAGCGGCACACCGGGCATCTCGTCCAGGTATCGCTTGTAGCGCGGCTGACCAGACTTGGTGTAGTAGAGACGGCCTTCCGCCTCGAACTTTTCCATGTTGGCACGTGAATAGGCCCAATACCGTCCCTGGTATGGCTTGACGCCCTTCCACTCGTATTCGGTATCACCACCGGGGCGCGCGGCCGTCAAGTTGTCCAGTTGATAGCGCCGGCCCGTTCCCGGTTCGATATGCCGGTAAAAGTCGTCAATGTAGTCCTGGGTGTACGGCGTGAACAGCGGGTTCCACGTCCATTTGTCGCTCTTGGTGTAGAAGAAGATGACGTCGTGGATGTGGCCGTGGATGGCGCGGCCCTGCTTGGTGTCGCTGTGGGCGCTGCTGCGCTTCCAGACGATCTCGCTGCGGTAGTTCTTTGGGCCGAAGATCGTATCGAGCACGACCTTGAGGTAATGGCTCGCGCTAGGGTCGCAGTGCAGGTAGAGCGAGCCGGTGGGCTTGAGCACGCGATGCAGCTCCAGCAGCCGCTCGGTCATCATTACGAGATAGGCGGTCAGGTCGTTGCGGCCGATGAACGTGACCAGCGCTTCGAGCATCTTGGCGACGTTGTCGGGCGCGTTCGTCAGCACGTCCTCGTAGGCGCGCTCGGTCTCGTGGGTGTTCCAGTGCCAGGTGTCGGTGAAGGCTTTGATCTGGGCGGCGGATTGCTCGCCGGATTGCTCGCGGAAGATGACGTTGTAGTCGGCGTTGGAGTTGAAGGGCGGGTCCAGGTAGACGAGGTCCACCGACTCCCTGGGGATGCGGTGGCGCAGGATGTCGAGGTTGTCGCCGTAGTAGAGGGTGTTGTCGGCCATGCGGCGCGCGTCCTTTTCCATAGAGTGTCCTCATGCAGCGCGGCACGATGGTAGCGCGGGGTGTGCTGTCTGTCAACTGTTCCGGCGGGCGGCGGCGCGAACGGAATGTGTGCGCGCTCGCGCAAAGCGCGAGAGGCGTGCTACACTGGGCGATGCGGGCAATAGCTCGGCAGACTGACGAGCAGAGACGAGGAGGAGGGACGAGATGGCAGCGCCACAGCGACGCGCCCCGGATCTGGAGGCGCTGATCCGCCGCGGGACGGCGGAGATCGTACGCCTGAATCCGCACATCGGCGCTCCGCCTCCCACCTTCACGGATGAGGAGATGGCGGAGATTCAGCGCGGCGATGCGGCGTTGGCAGCCCTCTGGGATTCTCCCGAAGGGCAACGCGCCCAGGCGCTCGGCTATTCCGCGGCCGACGCGGTTGACGCCGATCGCGGGGAGTAGGAAGCTTACGCTCACGGCGGCAAGGACGTCAGGGGGAACGGGGCGGGCGCGAGAGGTAGGGGCGCATGCCGGCATACTTCTTTGATTCCAGCGCCATTGTCAAACGCTACCATCGGGAGCCGGGCAGCGCCTGGGTTCACGCCGTTTGTGACCCGCGCACACGGCCGCCCGCCTATCTCGCGGGATTGGCGCGCGTCGAGGTTGTCGCCGCGCTGCGGCGGACGGGCCGGCAGGAAGCCCTACACGCGTCGTTCGTTGACGCCATGGTGGGCGAGTTCGCGCGGCATCTCGCCCTCAGCGATCCCTCGCGCCGTGCTCCCATGTATCGCCTCGTGCCTCTTGCCCCCACCGTCTTGGAGCTTGCGGCCGCGCTGTGCAATCGCCATTGGACCGCCGGACCCGGCGCGACGTCTCCCCTGCGCAGCCTGGACGCGATCCAACTCGCGGCCGCCATCCTCACCGCAGGAGCGGTCGCCGACGAGCTTCTGTTCGTGACAGCCGATGTCCGCCTCGCCGCGGTCGCGCCTCTGGAAGGGTTGAGCGTCGTCAATCCCCTGGCGCCACAGGTCCAACCATAGCGCCTTCCACTATTACCACCATCCGCGCCGTTTTTGCCGCCCACCTTGCCACCTCTTGCCAGATCTTGCCACCTTTGCTGCCCAGAACGCGAAACGTCACGTTCTCGCAAGTGGCAAACCCGATTGAATTGGGCATTTGAGCGGATGGCGACATCGATCACAATGCGAAAAACAGCAAAAATGGCAAAGTTGATCACCTCAGTCAACATTTCCTGCCATGCACCGGCCGCGGCATCCCGCCTCACCCGTGTTCGCGGGCGCTTTGCTACACAGGTGGCCGAGGTGATATACTGAGGGCGCGACATCGAGGACAACCTGTGGGGAAAAGTGGGCGTGGCCCGCTTTTCTTTTGCCTGTTGCCGGGGCCGTTGCCGCGCGCCAGCGGGCGCCGCGCGATGGCCGGGCGTGGACGGGCGGGCAAGGCGTGGGGCAATCTCACGCCTTCACTATTGCCGTCAGGGAGCGACCGCGAAGGAGCGCTCGTGAGAGCGCGGGGAGGGGAGAACATCATGCTAACGGAATATCAGGCGGCAATCGCGCTGCTCACCCATGAGAAGGGGCTGCCGCAGAACGTCGTGACCGAAGCGGTCGCCAACGCCCTCCTCGCCGCCTATCGCAAGAGCACTGAGGGCGGCGAGAATGTGCGCATCGAAGTCGAGCGCAACGGCACGATCCATGTCTGGGCGACGAAGCGCGTGGTGGCGCAGGTGCGCAACCCCGTCGAGGAGATCGCCCTGGCCGATGCCCAACTGATCGAGGAGCACGCCGCGCTCGGCCAGCACATGGAGGTGGACTCGCCGCAGCTCTTCGACAAGATTCCCGCGCAGACCGCCAAGCAGATCATCTTGCAGCGCATCCGTGAGGCCGAGCAGGATTACCTCTTCGAGTCCTTCAAGGATCACCTGGATGATCTTGTCATAGGCACCATCGTGCGGCGCGACGAGCGCAACACCGGCGCCTGGGTGCTCGATCTGGGCAAGATCGAGGGTGTGCTGGAGCCGAAAGAGCAGATGCCCGGCGAGCGGCTGCGCCCGCAACAGCGGCTGCGCGTCTACGTCTTCGACCTCAAGCGCGGCGGCGGGCGCGGTGTGCAGGCGCTGGTCTCGCGCACGCATCGCAACATCATCAAGCGGCTCTTCGAGCTGGAGGTGCCGGAGATCTTCAGCGGCCAGGTGGAGATCAAGGCTATCGCGCGTGAGCCGGGCAGCCGCACCAAGGTGGCCGTCTGGGCGCGTCAGGAGGGCGTTGACCCCATTGGCGCCTGCGTCGGCGTGCGCGGCACGCGCATCAACAACGTCGTCAACGAGCTGAACGGCGAGAAGATCGACATCATCCAGTGGAGCACCGATCCCGCGCAGTTCGTCGCCAACGCGCTCAGCCCCGTCAAGCCGCTGCACGTCGAGCTGCGCGAGTCCGACCACACCGCGCTGGTCACCGTGCCGGAGCGCCAGCTCTCGCTCGCCATCGGCAAAGACGGGCAGAACGCCCGCCTCGCCGCCCGTCTCACGGGCTGGCGTGTGGATGTGGCGCGGCCAAACGACCAGCCGGAGGCGGCGATAGTGCATGCGGAGCCAGGTGGCGAGGCGGCGGCGCCGCCGCAGGCGAACGCTTAGTATTGAACCGCAGAGGACGCAGAGGAGGGATGAGCGAGAGCTTGTCCCTTTCCGCGTCTTCCCCGCTCTTCGCGAGGAGAGAGGGCTGGGGGTGAAGGTCATATGGTACAGCAAGCGGACGCGCCCAGGCGCAAAAAGCAGCAACAGCCGAAGCAGAAGCATGTGCCCCAGCGCACCTGCATCGTCTGCCGGCAGGTGCGGCCCAAGCGCGAGCTGATCCGCGTCGTGCGTACACCGGCCGGGCATGTCGAGCTGGACCCGACGGGCAAGAAGTCCGGCCGCGGCGCGTATCTGTGCGCGCGCCGCTCTTGCTGGGAGCCGGCGCTGCGTAAGGGCAAGCTGGAGCGCGAATTCGAGCTGACGCTGCTCCCGGAAGACCGCGCCGCGCTGGAGGCCTACTACGAGACGCTGCCCATCGAGGCGGCGCCCTCGGCATCTGGCGCTGGCGCGGCCAGGGGCAAGAAGGCCGCGGCGCCTAAACAGGCGACTGAGTAGGGGAGTGTATCGCGATGTCCATCCAGGTCGAGCGCGACACGACCACCACCGGCGCCGCGACGGGAGCAGGGGTCGAGCACGTGCGCATCGCCATCGTCGGCACGGGCTTCTCTGGGCTGGGGCTGGCGATCCGCCTCAAGCAGCGCGGCATCGCCGATTTCGTCGTGCTGGAGCGGGCCAGCGACGTGGGCGGGACGTGGCGCGACAACACCTACCCCGGCTGCGCCTGCGACGTGCCCTCGCACCTCTACTCCTTCTCCTTCGCGCTCAACCCCGACTGGACGCGCACCTTCTCGCCGCAGCCCGAAATCTGGGCGTACCTGCGCGACTGCGTTGATCGCTACGGCATCGGCCCGCACATCCGCTACGGCGCGGAGCTGCTGGACGCGACGTGGGACGACGGCGCGCGGCGCTGGCGCATCACCACGCCGCAAGGGCCGCTCACCGCCGACGTGCTCGCGCTCGGCAACGGCCCGCTCAGCGAGCCGTCCATCCCCGCCATCCCCGGCCTGGACGGGTTCGAGGGCACGCTCTTTCACTCCGCGCGGTGGCGCCACGACCACGATCTGGCGGGGAAGCGCGTCGCCGTGATCGGCACCGGCGCGTCCGCTATCCAGTTCGTCCCGCGCATCCAGCCGGCGGTGGGCCACCTCACGCTCTTCCAGCGCACGCCGCCGTGGATTCTGCCGCGGCTGGACCGGCCGATCTCTGACCGACGGCGCGCGCTCTATCGCCGCCTGCCCGCCGTGCAGCGCCTCGTGCGCGGCCTGATCTATACCCAGCGCGAGATCGGCGCGCTCGGCCTCGTCTATCGCCCCGCTATGCTGGCGCGTGTCGAGAAGCTGGCGCGCAAGCACCTGGAGGCGCAGGTGGCCGATCCCGACTTGCGCAAGAAGCTGGCGCCGAGCTATCGCCTGGGCTGCAAGCGCATCCTGCTCGCCGACGACTTCTATCCCGCGCTGACACGGCCCAACGTCGAGGTTGTTACCGACCGCATTCGGGAGGTGCGCCCGCACAGTATCGTGACCGAGGATGGGACCGAGCGCGCGGTGGACACCATCATCGTCGCCACCGGCTTCCACGTTACCGACATGCCGGCGGCGCGCTGCGTGCGCGGGCGCGGAGGGCAATTGCTGGCCGACACCTGGCGGGACGGCGCGCAGGCGTACCTGGGCGCCACCGTCGCCGGCTTCCCCAACCTCTTCCTGCTGATCGGCCCGAACACCGGCCTGGGCCATACCTCGATGGTCTACATGATCGAGTCCCAGCTCGCCTACATCCTCGACTGCCTTCAGATGATGGCGCGGCGCGGCGTGGAGACGGTGGAAGTGCGGCCGGAGGCGCAGGCCACCTACAACGACGAGATGCAGCGCCGCCTGCGGGGGACGGTCTGGCTCTCCGGCTGCGCGAGCTGGTATCTGGACGCCCACGGGCGCAACTCCACCCTCTGGCCCGGCTTCACCTTCGCCTATCGCCGCCGCACGCGCCGCTTCGACCCCGCCAGCTACGCCCTCACCCCACGGATGGCGCCGGTTGGGGCGGCGGGATAGCGGGCATTCCCGAACGGCGATTGGCCCACATCAATTCCATGCTCCCTCTTGACAAACGCTCGCGCATATGTTAGTCATTTGACTAATACAGATGACTAACCAGGAAGGTGATATGCGGGAGACGAACACGCGGCACACGACCGAGGAGGTCTTCCTCGACGCGGCGGAGCGTCTGCTGATCGAGATCGGCTACGCCAGGATCACCACGCGCCGGCTCGGGGAGGAAGCCGGCGCCAACCACGGGCTGATTCACTACTATTTCGGCTCCATGGAGCAGCTCTTCGTGCGCGTGCTGGAGCGGTATACAGAGCGTCTGATCGAGCGGCAGCGGGCGATGTACGCCGCGCCGGTGCCCTTCCGGCAGAAGTGGCGCATGGCGATGCGCTACCTCGATGCGGACCGGGAGAGTGGCTACCAGAAGATCTGGTACGAGCTCCAGGCCCTCGCGTGGAACCGACCTGAGCTGCGCGAGCGGGTGGCCTACGTGCGCCGGCAGTGGGCCGAGGTGCTGACCGAGGCGTTCACCCAGGCGGCGGAGGAGTACGGGCTAGACACGCGGCAATTTTCCGGTAAGGCGCTTGCCGTACTGGTTGGCACCTTCAATGAGGGCATCATGCTAGAGCGGCTCAGTGGCATCTACGACGGCCACGCCGAGCTACTGGCGATGATTGACAGCTGGCTCGAATCCCTGGAAGTGGCAAAGATCAGAAGGGCAGAGTCCGATGAGAGCGCGATATCCTGATGCCGAGGGCTACGTCGAGCGCGACGGCGTGCGGGTCTTCTACGAGGTCTTCGGCGCGGGCGAGCGGACGATCCTGTTGCTGCCCACCTGGTCGCTCGTTCACTCGCGCATCTGGAAGGCGCAGGTGCCCTACCTCGCGCGCCACTTCCGCGTCGTCACCTTCGACGGCCGCGGCAACGGCCGCTCCGACCGGCCCACGGAGCCGGAAGCGTACACCGCCGACGAGTTCGCCGCCGACGCGCTGGCCGTCATGGCTGCCACAGGGACAGAGCGGGCGGTGCTCGTCGGGTTCTCGCGTGGGGCGCGCTGGACGCTGCTCCTGGCCGCCGAGCATCCCGAGCGGGTGGCCGGCGCCGTGTTTATCGGCCCGGCGCTGCCGATGCCTGGAATCAAGCCGCCGCGCGAATGGTATCCCTTTGACGATGTGCTCGAGACCGATGCGGGCTGGGCCAAGTTCAACCGCCACTACTGGCTGAAGGACTACCCTGGTTTCGTCGAGTTCTTCGCCGACCAGATGACGACCGAGCCGCACTCCACCAAGCAATGGGAAGATATCGTCGGTTGGGGCCTTGAGACCACACCGGAGACGCTGATCGCGACCCAGACCGCGCCCGACTGGATCACACACAAGACCATCGGTGATCTGATCGCGCGCGTGCGCTGCCCAGTGCTGGTTATCCACGGCGACGGCGACGCGGTGATCTCCCATGCTGTCGGAGCGGCGCTTGCCGAGCGCGCGGGCGGCACGCTGGCGACGCTGGATGGAGGCGGCCACGCGCCGCTGGTGCGCGATCCTGTCACGGTCAACCTGCTGCTGCGCGACTTCGTGGATCATGCGCTGCCGGACACACGACCGCGGCAGGTCGTCTGGACGCGCGGGCGCAACCGCCGCAAGCGCGCCCTCTACATCTCGTCGCCGATTGGTCTGGGCCATGCCCAGCGTGACATTGCCATCGCCGATGAGCTGCGGCGCCTGCATCCCGATCTGGAGATTGACTGGCTGGCGCAGGATCCCGTCACGCGCGTGCTGGCGGCGCGAGGCGAGCGCATCCACCCGGCGAGCGCGCAGCTTGCCAGTGAGTCGGCGCACATCGAGTGTGAATCGGCCGAGCACGACTTGCGAGTCTTCCAGGCGCTACGGACGATGGACGAGATTCTGGCCGCCAACTTCATGCTCTTCCACGACATCGTCTCCGAGACGCCCTACGATCTCTGGATCGGCGACGAGGCCTGGGAGGTAGATCACTTCCTCCACGAGAATCCTGAGCTGAAGCGCGCGGCCTATGTGTGGATAACCGACTTTGTGGGCTACCTGCCGATGCCAGAGAACGGAACGCGCGAGGCCTTCATCACCGGCGACTACAACGCTGAGATGATCGAGCACATCGAGCGTTTCCCGCGGCTGCGCGACCGCGCGATCTTCGTTGGCAACCCCGACGACATCGTGCCTGACACGTTCGGCGCGGACCTACCCGAGATCCGCTCTTGGACCGAGGCGCACTACGCTTTCAGCGGCTATGTCACCGGCTTCGACCCGTCACACTTTGCCGACCATGAGGCGCTGCGTGCCGAGCTGGGCTACCACCCCGACGAGCGCGTCTGCATCGTGACGGTGGGTGGCTCCGGCGTCGGCGGCCATCTGCTGCGCCGCGTGATGGCCGCCTTCCCAGAGGCCAAGCGCCGCGTGCCTGGGCTGCGCATGGTGGTGGTCGCCGGCCCGCGCATCGATCTCGCCAGCTTGCCCGCGCCGCGCGACGGGCTGGAGGTGCGCGCGTACGTCCACCAGCTCTACCGTCATCTCGCCGCCTGCGATCTGGCCGTGGTGCAGGGCGGCCTCAGCACGACGATGGAGCTGACCGCCAACCAGCGCCCGTTCCTCTACTTCCCGCTGCGCCACCACTTCGAGCAGACTTTTCACGTGCGGCACCGGTTGGAACGCTACGGCGCGGGCCGCCGCATGGACTACGAGACCGCGACGCCGGAGGTCATCGCGGCGGCGATAGCCGAGGAGATCGGCCGCCCCGCCGCCTATCGTCCGGTCGAGCGCGACGGCGCCGCGCGGGCCGCCGCGCAGATCGCTGAGCTGATCTGACATGTCCTATTCAGGCGAGTGAAAGGCGGAAGACCAGATGACAGAGCAGACCACCGACAGCGCGCGAGCGGCCGATCTCGCGGGGATTCGCCAGGCCGCGCTGGACTACATGCAGGGATGGTATGAAGGCGATGCCGAGCGCATGCGCCGCTGCCTGCACCCCGAGCTGATCAAGCGCGCCATGACGAATCCGCAAACGGGAGAGCGGCGCTTGTACCAGGTGACCCAGCCGCAAATGGTAACCTGGACACAGCAGGGCGGCGGCTCGGAAACACCCGCCGACCAACGGTTTTATGAGGTCACGGTCCTGGACGTGTACGACGAGATTGCTTGCGCTAGGGCCGAGTCGTACCACTACGTCGACTACCTGCAACTGGCACGCAGCGAGGGAACGTGGCTGCTCGTGAACGTCCTCTACGAACGCAAGCCAGGGCTTCGGTAGCTCGCCCAACCAGCGCCATCGCACCGTCACGACGTGCGCCACGAGGCCGCGCTCTGGCACGGTGCGCTCACTGGCGGACTGATGGAGCCTCGTCACCCTGGATGCGTGCATGTGTAGGGCAGGCGCGGCTGGGCGGGCGGCGCGTCATCCCCGTGATCGGCGTCGTGCTGCTCTTGCTGGCCGCGCTCCGGCACGGACATCTGCCCACCCGACAATTCATGCCAGACCGTCGGGTTCCAGGATCTGAATGGTGGCATCTCGCGCGATGCTCAGCAGCGGACCGCTGGAGTTTACCTTGCCGCTGCGATGCGCTACTACGCACTCGGCGACACGACTGCGCGCCTCTCCCTGAGTGGGGAGCGGATGGTCGAGGGGTTAGGTTAGAGAGCCTACACGTCACTGGCATCCAGGTGCAGTCGCGGGGATTTATCAACTCACGGCCGACGCCGGGGCCGAACCATTAGGCAGGCGGGCTGAACCCCTCTGGCTTGCGCCGCGCCTGTCGGCCCGGCTATGCTGAGTCGCGTAGCCAGAAAGGCGGGCGACGATGCTGATCCTCACAGGCGACGACGTGCGGCGGGCGCTGCCGATGGCGGCGGCGATGGACGCGGTGGAGCGGGCATTCGCGCAGCTCGCGGCCGGCCAGGCGGAGGTGCCGTTGCGGCCGCACGTCGGCGTGCCGGAGGCGGATGGGCTGCTGCTGGTGATGCCGGCGTATCTCTCAGAGAGCGGTGCGCTGGCGGTCAAGGCGCTGACGATCTTCCCGCATAACAGCGAGTGCCATGGGCTGCCGGCCATCGCCGCGCTGGTGACGCTCTTCGACGCGACCAACGGCGTTCCGCTGGCGCTGCTGGATGCTAGTTACCTGACGGCGCTGCGCACTGGCGCGGCGTCCGGCGTGGCGACACGGTTGCTCGCGCGGCAGGACGCGCGCACGCTGGCGCTCTTCGGCGCGGGCGCGCAGGCGCTGCCACAGGCGTGGGCCGTCTGTGTGGCGCGGCAGATCGCGCGCATCTGGCTGGTCAACCGCACGGGCGCGCATGCGGAGCGGCTGGCGGCGGAGCTGCGTGCCTTCGGTGAGCCGATCCCGGCGGACGTGCGTATCGCCGCGTCGGCGCATGAGGCGCTGGCCGAGGCGGACGTGATCTGCACGGCCACGGCCTCGTCCGTGCCGCTCTTCGCGGATGGCGACGTGCGGCCGGGCGCTCACCTCAACGCCATCGGCGCGTACCGGCCGGCGATGCGCGAGATACCGGGCGAGACGGTGGCACGCGCCCGCGTGGTGGTGGATGCGCGGGCGGCGGCATGGGCTGAGGCGGGCGAGCTGGTGTTGGCGCGTGACGAAGGGCTGATCGGCGCGGACCACGTCGCGGCGGAGCTGGGCGAGATCGCACTCGGCCGCGCGACGGGCCGGACCGATCCCGACCAGATCACGCTGTTCAAGTCGGTCGGCAATGCCGCGCAGGATGCCGCGGCGGCCCAGGCGGCGTACGCGCGGGCACGCGCGCTGGGCATCGGCACGGCGATGGAGCTGTAGCCGGGCGGTGGATCAGGGGCGGTTCATGCCGTCGGGATCGTAGGGCGAGCGCGGCGGCGCGGGATACTGCTGACCCTCGCCCCAACCGCCGGGATAGGTCTGTCCAGCCGGTGAGCCTGAGCCATCCTCCGGCCACCCGCCCTGTGCGCCCTGTGGTGGCGGTGCGCCGTAGCCGGGGCGTTGCGGGCGCGGGCCGCCGCTGCGATAGTTGGGCCGCGACGGATATGCGGGCGCACCGGGATAGCCGGCCTGGGGATTGCCGTACGCCGGATTGCCATACGCCGGATCGCCGCTCGGATAGGTTGGTCCGGCGGGGTACGCTTGACCGCCCGCATATCCCTGATCGCTGCTCGGATAGGCCGGGGTGCCGCCTCCCTGGCGGGCGGGTCCGCCGCTGCGATAGGTAGGGCCGGGATACGCCTGGCCGCCGGATTGCCCCTGCGCGCCGGGATAGGCCGGGCCGGCGGGATAACCCTGTTGCGCGCCGGAGTAGCCCTGGCTGGCGTCGTATTGAGGCTGTGGGCTGGGCGAGTAGCTCGGCGCAGGCGGGAAGCTGCTGTAGCGCGCGGCATTGGCGCGTGGCAGCGAGACCCGCGGCTGCGGGCGCGGCGCGACATACTGGCCTGGCCCCTGCTGCGCGGATGCGTACGGCTCCGGCGCGGCGGCGGCTGGCGCGATCTTGCGGATCGCGTGGCGCGCGGTCCGCATGCGCCCGGCCATGCCCGCCAGTCGCGCGGCAAAGACACCGGCTAGCCCCAGCAGCGCCGCGCCGCCATAGACAGGCCAGGCGGCGGCGCCGACATGGCCGATCAACCCACTATAGGACGTGAAGGCCGAGGGATTCAGCCGGATCAACAGCCAGACGACGCCCAGCACGACCACGCCTACCCACGCGGCGTGGAACAGCGCCCAGGCCACAGTGCTGATGCGCCCCCAGCCACGGCCGAGCAGCGCGAGCAGCCCGGCGAGCAGCGCCGCCGCGAGATAGAAGTAGCGGGCGCTGGTGGTGATGTTGTCGTGGCCCTGGGCGGTGAAGGTGCTGGCGGAGAGGCCGATGCTCGACACGATGGTCTGCACGTAGGGCGGTAGTTGGGGCAGCTTACTGGTGTCCACCGGTAGCGCCGAGCTGGCCTGTTTCGTGACGAGGCCGAAGCCGGAGACGGCGCGCTGCAAGTTGGGATTCACCGGTCCCAGGCCGAAGGCGGCATCCGCCCCGCCGTCATAGTAGGCGTTGGCGACATGGGCGTAGATGATGCTCGTTCCCTCGCTGGCGCTCTTGCCCACGATCTCGCGCCCCAGAATTTGCGGCTTGAGGAAGGGGATGGTCAGCGGCTGGTCCGGCTGCGCCTTGGCCTGGGCTTGCAGCTTGTCGTATGCGGCCTCGCCGATGCCGGAGCTATTGGAGAGCAGCAGCGGATTGACGATCTCGGTGCCGGCGTCTGTCAGGATGGGGACAGCGTGCGCGCGGTCCGAGAGCAAGGTGAGGAACGAGAGCCAGATCGCGCCGAGCAGCGCCAGCCCCAGCAGCAGGCTGACCCAACGCCGCGGCCCGGCGAACAGGTTGGTGACGAGAGAGAACAGCAGCCGCATCGCACACCTCCGCCACGCGAGACGCCCTGTGCCGCCTGGCACGCTGGGCCGCCCAGCGCCATAGGCCGCGCCGGTATGCGCAGTGTAGGGGCCGCGCCCGCCATTGTCAACGGCGCTGGGAGTGCTGGCGTGTGTGGTCATCCCTCGCTGGGGCTGTGGGAGCGGGATCGTTTGTTACAGGCCGGCGAACACACTCTCCTCCGGCGTGGGATAGGCGCGGTCGGAGGCGGGCGGCGCGACGAGCTGGAACTGCTCGACGCCCATGAATTGCCGGAGCTGTTCGGGGGTAGCGTCGGCCCAGGGGCTATCCGCCGGCATCTGCGTGGCGTGGGCCGCCATCGCGCGGCGCTTGGCGGCAAACTCGGCGTCATTCAGCACGATGCGGGTGGTGATGTCCTCGTCGGGGGTGCCCATCCGCTCGACGGGAATGGTCGCCTCGTCGCCGCCGGGCACGAAATCCCGCCCCTGCTTCTGCATCTCTTCGCGCATCGCCAGCAGGCGGCGGCGCGGCATCGCCCCATAGTAGACCTTGCGGACGCGGTGCGGGCGCAGCCCCGCGGCGATCTGCTCCGGGTAGCGCGTGGGATCGGCGGCGGCGGAGATGGCCGCCAGTGTGTAGCGGTGGATCGCCGTGTGGTCCACGTGGCCATAGCCGCCGTTGGGCGCGAAGGTGATGACGACATCGGGGCGGAAGCGGCGCACCTGCCGCACGATGCGCCCGACCGCTTCATCCGCGTTCGCCGCGGCGAGGTGGCCGTCCACGTAGTCGAGGAAGGCGACGTCGCTGACGCCGACGGCGGCGCAGGCCGCGCGCAGCTCGCGCTCGCGCACCGCGCCCAGGTTCTCCTGTGTGGCGAGGGATGGATCGGCGATCTTGCCCTTCTCGCCGCGTGTCGCGCTGACGACAGCGACGGGGTGGCCGCTCGCCACGGCGCGAGCCATCGTGCCGGCCGAGCCGAAGCATTCGTCGTCGGGGTGCGCCCAGACGCCCATCAGGCGCGGCAGGTCGGTATCAGTATCAGGGACGTTGGCGGAGCCAGATGGCTGCATAGGCGGCGATTCTCCTGAGGGATGACGGAGTGGTGTCCGATTGGGACGAGCTATCTCCGGGGAACTGTAGCGTGTGGGTGCGGGTCGCGGACAAGGTCGCGCATGATCCCGCTGTACGACCTCGATTGCCTCAGTGCCAGATCTCCACGAGTGGGGCGAGCACGGTTAGGGCCAGCAGTGTCGCATACGAGGCGCGCAGGGCGGATGAACGGAGCTTCGCCACCACCAGCAGCGCTAGCACGATGCCCGGCGCCGCCAGCCGCGACGCGCCCCACAGGTCCGCCCACTGGGGATAGTTGACGAAGGCGAAGAGGACGCAGTAGAGCAGGGCGAAGAGCGGGACAGGGTCATGTAAGAGGCTGCGCGGGCCGTCGCGCCAGAGGCCGGTCAGGCAGATGGCGATGGCGAAGACCAGCGGCACGGCGGCGCACATCACCGTCAGCGCGAAGTCGTAGCCGCCGTTGGCCCGCCAGAGGCCGAGGAACGGCACATGCACGAGCGTGGCGATGCGCGTGTCGCCGGCGATCAGCGGCCACTGGCCGTAGAGCGCGCGCAGGGCGACCTGCCAGGCCAGGAAGGGGCCGAGGGCGATGGCGGCGGCGCGGGCGAGGGTGGACCAGCGGCGCGCGGCGACGAGCGGCAGCGCCAGCAGCGGGACGTAGAGGATGTAGCCCTCACGTGTGAGCAGTGCGGCGGCGACGGCCGCGGGGGGCCCGAGCCGCCCGCCCTATCGGCAGAGG
>JAICVS010000200.1 GCA_025935195.1 Ktedonobacterales bacterium | reverse complement strand
GGAAGTCGTTAGGCGTGCTGGAGCTGACCGCGCTGCCCAGCATCGCTGACGAAGCGTGGATCCCCACGGTCCAGGAGACGGACGCCCTGCTGGTTTGGGGAGGTGATGTCCTGTATCTGAGCCACTGGATGCGACAGTCGGGACTCGCAGACCTGTTGCCGGAGCTTCCGCGCGAGACGGTCTACGTGGGGGTGAGCGCCGGGAGCATGGCGGCGACCGCCGCCTTCGGCGAGACCTACCCTGAACCGCCCAGGGGCAGCGGCGAGGCGCTCACGTCGGAAGACATCGTGTTCGCCACACCCCAGGGAGCAATCAGCAGGCTCTTGGTCACGGCTCAGGGAGTGGGACTGGTTGACTTTGCGTTGATTCCGCACCTGGATCACAAGGATCACCCAGACGCTTCCCTGACCAACGCGGAAAAGTGGGCCGCCAGAGTATGGGCTGCTGGGCTACCCGTACCAACGTACGCGATCGACGATCAGACCGCCATCAAAGTGACTGACGGCACCGTCGAAGTCGTTTCCGAGGGGCACTGGAAGCTGTTTACCCCCTAGCACAGACACTGCCGCTCTCCGCCCCTGGCGGGCCAGCAGCAACCGAATCATCGCCATCGCGATGAGCGTCTCGCTCGTCTGGACCTTGCGCTCGTAGTCTTTGCACATCCGCCGGTTGCGCGAGAGCCATCCAAACGTGCGCTCCCCTTTCCCTTGCGCCACCTCCCTGCCCATGGTACATTTACGACAAGAACACAAGTTCTCACCACATCTGTCATGTGGAAGTGCCTGAACAATCGCCTATCGCGTCTCAGCGTCGATCCCGCCAGCAAGGAGATTGTAGGAGAAGAGATTGGAGGTTAGGGCATTGCCACCCTTGCCGTTTCTTGCCACATCCTTGCCGCGATCTTGCCACATCCTTGCCGCGATCTTGCCGTTTTTGCCACCTTCGTGCGGGCGGCCACTCGGCAAACCCGCTTGAAATCCGGGATCAGCGCGGAGAACACCCGCGACACCATCAAAAAGCGGCAAAAACGGCAATGGTGACCATCCCAGTCAACATTGCCGGCCTCGTCTTCCCTCTCCCCGCGGGGAGAGGGGCCGGGGGTGAGGAACCTCATCCCGTTCCCCGTCCGTCCACAGTCCCATCCGCCATCCGCCCACAGACCGATGTCACCCGCTCCCACTCCGGCCATACTAGAGTCATCGGCGGCGCGCCTACCTGTTCCGTCGAGTAATACCAAGTGATACAGTAGCGTTGCGGCGAATGACCGATTGCGCGGCCCGCCAGTTAGATTCCGGAGGAGCGTATGAGCCACCTGCCCCACCGCTTCCGCGGCCTGCGCTGGCGGCTCACCCTCTCCTACGCCGCCGTCACGCTCGTCGCCCTCATGTCGCTGGAAATCGCCTTCGTGATCGTCCCCGGCATCGTCTCCCTGGCCGGACCGCAGCGCCCCGCCGCCTTGTTGACTGGCCTGGAGCGTCAAACGCCTCGGCTCCTGCCCTACCTGCAGCGCACGCCGCCGGACCGCGCTGGGCTGAGCGCTTTCCTCTCCGCCCATCGCGATCCCATCCTGATCTCATCTACGCTCACCGACGCCATCCGTGGCACCGTCGCCGTCATCCCCGGCGGCAACGCCGCGCTGCTCGTAATCGGCGCGGACGGCCAGCCCCTCGCCACCCTCGCGCCATCCTCCGGCCCAGCCGCGAATGCCTCAGCCGTGTACGCGCTGCCGCAGGCCCGCTCCGCCGTCGCCGCCGCCCTGGCGAGCCGGACGGACGCCACCACGTTGATCCAGAACGCGGACGATGGGCTGACGCTCGCCGCCGCGCCGATCACGGACACGTCCGGCCGTGTGCGCGGCGCGCTCCTGCTCGGCGTGGATCTGGTTCCCCTGTTGCGCCCGCTCTTCGCCACCAATCTGCTTGGCCTGCTCGCCAGCCTCATCCCCTTCACCCTCATCGCCAGTGTCCTGGGTACGCTCTTCGGCGTGCTGACCGCTCGCGGCCTCACCCGCCGCCTGGGCGCGCTCGCCGGCGCCGCCGACGCCTGGAGCCAGGGCGACTTCGCCGTCGCCGTGCGCGACCCCACCGAGGACGAGCTCGGCCAGCTCGCCCGTCACCTCAACGGCATGGCCGAGCAGATCCAAACCCTCCTGGCCGCGCGCAAAGAGCTGGCCGTCGTCGAGGAGCGCAACCGGCTCGCCCGCGACCTGCACGACTCCGTCAAGCAGCAGATCTTCGCCGCCTCGATGCAGATCGCCGCCGCCCGCGTGCTCGTCCGGCGCGACCCGGAGGCGGCCGAGGCGCGGTTGAGCGAGGTGGAGCGCACCGTTGCCGAGGCCCAGCGCGAGCTGACGGACCTCATCCGCGAGCTGCGCCCAGCGGCGCTGGCGAACAAAGGGCTGGTCCTTGCCCTGCGCGACTACAGCGGCGATTGGTCGCGCCGGTCCGGCATCGCCGCCGAGGTGTACGCGCAGGGTGAGCGGCCCATGCCCCTCGATGTAGAGCAGGCCCTCTTCCGCGTCGCGCAGGAGGCCCTCGCCAACATCGCCCGCCACAGCGGCGCGGCCCACGCCGAGGTCCGCGTGAGCTGGGAGCCGGAGGCGCTGCGACTCACCGTCAGCGACGACGGCCGCGGCTTCGATGCGACGGCGGCCGCAGGCAAGGGCGTGGGCTTGCAGAGCATGCGCGAGCGCGTCGAGGCCATCGGCGGGGCGCTGGCGATCCGCGCGGCCACATCAGGGCGGGGAACGTGCGTCGAAGCCTGCGTGCCGCTGGCGCGGCTCGCCGTACCCGTGCCGGATGCCGCGGATAGAGACGATGCGGCGCCGCCCGCACGCGACGGCGCGCGGGTGTAGTGTGTACGTGGAAGTGGGAACGGGAGCGGATGGGAGGCGATTCACATGGCGGACATGGGCGGCGAGACAATCACCGTGCTGATCGTGGACGACCACGCGGTGGTCCGCCAGGGAGTGCGCGCCTTCCTGGAGACACAGCCAGGGTTGAGCGTGCTGGCCGACGTCGGCTCCGGCGCGGAGGCGCTGCGGCTGGCGGCGGAGCTGGTGCCCGATGTGGTGCTGATGGATCTGGTGATGCCGGAGATGGACGGCGTGGAGGCCACGCGCCGCTTGAAACAGGTCAGCCCGCGCTCACAGGTGATCGTCCTCACCTCGTACCACCAGGACGAGCACATCTTCCCCGCCATCCGTGCCGGCGCCCTTTCCTACCTGCTCAAAGACGTGGACTCCTCTGAGCTGGCCGGCGCGGTACGCAAGGCGGCGCGTGGCGAGGCGGTGCTGCATCCGCGCGTGGCGGCGCGGGTAGTGCAAGAGCTGCACGGCGCGCGCCAGTCGGCCGCCTTCAACCCCTTCACTGAGCTGAGCGAGCGCGAGCTGGAGGTATTGCGCCTGATCGCGGACGGCGCCAGCAACAGCGAGATCGCCGAGCGGCTCGTCATCAGTGAAAAGACGGTCAAAAGCCACGTCAGCAACATCCTCAGCAAGCTGCACGTACTCGACCGCACCCAGGCCGCCGTCTTTGCCTGGCGCGAGGGCGTCATGCGCCGCGACTCCTGAATATGCCGGCAGTGCGTGCCCAAGCTGGCGGTGGCACTCGTCATGCGAAAGAGTGCGGGCGGAGCTTCGCGAGAGTCATCACAATCGCTTGGCCCATGCCGAGCGTGCGGCGAATAAGACAGATGGGACAGGAGAGGAACCGCGGACATGGCGCTGGAGACACTTCCCCGTACCACGCGGCGTTCAGCCCCGCCAGCGGCCCGCACGGACCGCCCGCGCCTGCCCGCGCCCCTCTCCAGCACATGGGCTCCTGTCTCCACGCCACGCCAGCCCGCCCGGCCCGTCCTGTCCGCGCCACCGGCGCCCATCTCGCGGCCGCTGCCGGGTGAAGCTGCCGTCAGCTCGCGCCTGCCGGCCTTGCCGCTCTCCGCGCGCCTGCAAGCCGCGCGCCGGCCGCACGCGCCCGACTACCCACTGCTGCTCGCCATCGTGGCGCTGCTGTTGATCGGCCTGGTAATGGTCTATAGCGCCAGCCAGCTCGCCGTCGCCGGTGATCCCGGCTACTGGTTCCGGCGCCAGGCGATCTGGGCCGCGCTCGGCCTCGCGGCGCTGCTCGTCACCGCCCACTTGGACTATCGCATCTGGCACCAATTGGCGCTGCCGGGCATGATCGCCGCCGTCGCGCTGTTGCTCTTGGTGCTCCCATTCGGCCAGACGGCCTACGGCGCGCAACGCTGGCTGCGACTCGGCGCGTTCTCCTTCCAGCCGAGCGAGCTTGCCAAGCTCGCGCTCATCATCTACGTGGCTGATTGGCTCGTGCGCAAGGGCGAGGCGGTCAGGTCACTGCGCGACGGGCTGCTGCCGTTCGCTCTCATCACCGGCAGCGTGCTCGCCCTCATCTTCCTGCAGAACGACATGGGCACCTCGCTCGTCGTCGGCGCGCTGGCGCTCGCGCTCTTCTTCGCCGCCGGCGCCAACCTTTTGCAGCTCGTGCCGACACTGGCGCTGGGCGGCGCGGCCGTCTGGCTGCTCGCTGCGGGAACGCCCTTCCGTCGCGCCCGGCTGGACGCCTTCCTGCATCCGCTGCCGCCGGGCTGTGCCGACGCCGCCTCGTATCAGGTCTGCCAGGGGTTGATCTCGCTCGGCTCCGGCGGTGTGTTCGGCCGTGGCCTGGGCGACAGCGTGCAAAAGGCTGGCTACCTGCCCAACCCCTTCACCGACTCGATCTTCGCCGTGTTCGGTGAGGAGCTTGGCTTGTTCGGTTGCGCGCTCGTGATCGGCCTGTTCGCCCTGCTGGCCTTCCGCGGGCTGCGCATCGGCCGCCGCGCGCCCGACGCCTTCGGCGCGCTGCTCGCCTGTGGCATCACCTGCTGGCTGGTGGCGCAGGCGGCGATCAACATCGGCTCGGTCGTGGACGCCATCCCCTTCACCGGCGTGCCGCTGCCGTTCGTCAGCTTCGGCGGCTCCTCGCTGGTCACCGCGCTGGCGGCCGTCGGCGTGCTGTTGAGCATCTCGCGCCACGCCACCCCACCGCCAGCGACCGGGACGCGCGCGGCGGATCAGCGTTGACCGAAGGCAAGGTGGAACGGTTGGACATACTGCCAGCGCGTCATCTCGAACGTCATCGCCGCCACCACCTGATCGATCTCGCGCGGAGTGGCGATCCCCCGCGTGACGATCTCCGCCCGCAAGGTCTCCACGCCGGCCTGGAACTCGACGGCCATCATCGCGCCGACCCGGCCGCCAGCCTCGCCGATCGGCAGAGTAAGCTCGCGCGTCTCGACATCCGAGAGGCCGGCGTTGCGCAGTAGGTCGCCAACCCGCGCGCCCAGCCGCGGGTCCACGCCGCGCGGCAGGCCAGCACGAATGATCCAGTCGTTCAGCACCTCCTGCGCCGGCCCGCCCGCACGCGAGAGATCGCCCTCCATCAGCTCGATCCAGCCGCCCAGGCGTGTCACGCGGACCAGCTCACGCGCGACGCCGGGCCAGCGCGCGGCGGGAAGCGCACCCAGCAGCAGGCGCATGTGGACGAAGTCGAAAGCGGCGTCGGCGAAAGGCAGGCCATCCCACACGTCGGCGGCGACAAAGGCGAGGTTGGCGGACCGTGCGCCATGCGGCGCCGCCAATGCGGCTGAAGGCGCGTGATCGACACCGGTGACATGAGCGTGTGGGAAGCGCTCAGCCATCTCCAGCGCCCAGCGGCCCGTGCCGCAGCCGACATCCAGGATGGCGGCCGGCTCGCCGATCGGCGCGGCGTAGGCGCCGCGCAACGCCTGGCGGAGCAGGTGGTGCTGGAAGTCGCGGCGGCCGATCTCCTGGCTGCCAGAGGAGGAGGCGATCACGGAGGCATCGGCTGGCGTGGAGATGCCGAGGACACGCAGTTTGTCGCTGATCGCGGGGTCGTCCGTCATGCTGGCGCTCGTCACGCCACGGTGAAACCAGGCCATGTGTCCCTCCTCGCCGCTGCTCTCACGACTTCACGGCCCGCCCGCGAGATGATCCCGCCGCTCCGCTCGCGCTGTCCCACGCCGCCTCATCGGTCCTGGCACCACGGTGCCGAAAGAGAGCATAGCCGCTAGCTCGCGGGTGTACCCCACGGAAAACCGTGGTATTACGTCACATCGCGAACTATCAGTCGCCAAAATGGCGGAGATGATGTTGCGCGGCATGCCGGGTAGGGTATACTGTGCTGCGCGCACTGCGGGCATGATGGGCCGTGCGGGTGTGCGCGACACATCTGGGATCGCGTGGATGATGGGGAATGCGACATGGCGGAGGAGAGGCTGGATGTTCCCGCGCGACCGGCGCGCGTGCTGATCGTCGAGGATGACCCCGACATGCGCGATACGCTCCTGTTCGTGTTGAGCGAGGAAGGCTACGAGGTACGGACGGCGGCCTCGCTCGTGGAGGCGCTTGATCTGCTCGATCAGCTCGCGTTCGCGCTGGTGCTGACCGATCTCTTCGATAGCGGCGGCGAGGATCCGCTGCGCACGGTCGAGGCGTTGCGCCTGCGCGCCCATCCGACGCCCGTTGCCGTCATGACCGGCTGGAATATGGACGCTCGCGCCGTCGAGGAGGCGGGATACGCCTTCCTGCTGGCGAAGCCGTACGACCTGGGGTTCCTCATGACGCGCGTGGCGCAGTGCGTCCATGCGCCTCGGCCAGAACAGTAGCCTCGGCAGGCCGAGGTGACGCGCGAGACGCTACTTCGCTTTGCGGTCACGCGGCTTCTCGTCCGGCAGGGCGCTCTCGCCGGAGAAGTCCACAATGTGGCCACGCGACTCGACCGCCCATTTGACGGCAGCGAGCAGATCGTCAATGTCGAAGGGCTTGGGCACCAGACCAACACCCTTGGCCTGTAAGTAGCCCTCGATCTCGCGCACCTCGCGCGTGGCCGCCGTGCAGACGATCACCGGGATGTCCGCCGTCGCGTGCCGCATCTTCAGCTTCTGCAACATCTGCCAGCCGGTCTTCTCGGTGCCAAAGATGTAGTCCAGGATGATGAGGTCCGGTTGAGCGCGCTCCACCTCCGCCATATCCATGATGGCGTAGGAGTACAGCACGACCTCGTAGCCCGCGTCTGAGAGGATGTCCTCGAAGAGCTCGAGAATCTCCTGCGTGTCGTTGATCACCAT
>JAICVS010000181.1 GCA_025935195.1 Ktedonobacterales bacterium | reverse complement strand
GCGCGCGCGCTCACCTTCAGCCGCTACGCCGCCATCCCGATGGCGGCGACGCCGCTCGTCGCTGTGCTCTCGCACCTCACGCGCGTGCCGATGATCACGCCGCGCGAGGCCAAGACGCACGGCGCGGCGGAGACGATCAATGGGGCGTTTACGCCGGGCGAGAGGGTGCTGGTGATTGATGACGTAGTGAGCTCCGCCGCCAGCAAGATCGAGGCGATCCGTGTGCTGGAGGCGAACGGGCTGGTGGCGCGCGATGTGGCGGTGCTGGTGGATCGCGAGCAGGGTGGCGCGGAGCAGCTCGCCGCCGCGGGCTACACGCTGCATGCCGCCGTCCGCCTCGGCCAATTGCTGGATTACTGGCGCGCATCCGGCGCCATTGACGCGGAGACGTACGCGAAAGTGCGCGCGTACCAGGCGTCGGCGCGGGCGTGAAGGCGGAGCCGGCCATGCTCTACCGCCGCGCGCTGCGGCCGCTGCTCTTCAACGCCGCCGGACGCGACGCCGAGGCCATCCACGAGCGTGTGCTGGCGGGGCTGGCGGCGATCTCGCGCCATGCGGGGCTGACGCGCGCGCTGGAGATTGCCTCGTCGTTCGGCCACGCGGATGATGCGGCGCTCGCGCGTGAGGTCTTCGGGCTGCGCTTTCCCAATCCCGTTGGGCTGGCCGCCGGCTTCGACAAGAACGCCCTCGCCGTTCCCGCGCTGGCAGCGCTGGGCTTCGGCTTCATCGAGATCGGCACCGTCACGTATCACGCGCAGCCCGGCAATCCGCGCCCACGGCTCTTCCGCCTGCCGGCGGAGGCGGCGCTGATCAACCGCATGGGCTTCAACAACGCTGGCGCGGCCGTCGTCGCCGCGCGGCTGGCCACGCAGCGGCCCGTCCGCGTTCCTGTCGGCGTCAGCCTGGGCAAGTCCAAGATCACGCCGCTGGAGGATGCGGTCAGCGACTATCTGGGCGCGCTGGAGCTGCTCTATCCCCACGGCGACTACTTCGCCGTCAACGTCAGCTCGCCCAACACGCCGGGCCTGCGCGCGTTGCAGGAGCGCGACCGGCTGGATGCGCTGCTCGCCGCGCTGATGGGGCGTCTCAGCGAGCGCGCCACCGCCGAGGGCCGTCCCGCGGCGAAGCCGCTCTTGGTCAAGGTGGCGCCGGACCTGGACGACGCGGCGCTGGATGACGTAGTGGATGTCTGCCTCACACGCGGTGTGAGCGGGCTGATCGCCGTGAACACCACTATCGCGCGTGACGGGCTGAGCGCCGCCACGCCTGTCACGTTACGCGATGAGCTGGGCGGGCTGAGCGGGCGGCCGCTGCGCGAGCGCGCGCTCGCGGTGGTGCGCCGGCTGCATCAGCGCGCTGGCGACCGCTTGCCCATCATCGGCTGCGGCGGCATCGCCACGGCGGATGACGCGCGCCGTCTGCTCGACGCGGGGGCCGCGCTCGTGCAACTCTACAGCGGCTTCATCTACGAAGGGCCGGGGATCGCGCGGCGCATTGTGAAGGGGCTCGGCTGACCACTCACCGCCGCTGAAGCAGCAGCGGCACCAGATTGCTCAGGCTCGACATAGGCTCTCGCATCCGCCCGCACGAGACATGCTGACCGGGCGCGGTTGTGGCATGCGCACCCGCGCCCGATCAGCTTCATCCGCTCAATCGCCGCTAATAGCCGCTGTTGTCGCTCATGTTCGATGCGATATCCGGCGTCGCCACGAACCACTTGCCTTCCACGCCATCGCCCTTCGTGTCGCCCGGCGCGCTGTCACCGGAATAGGTGTAGAGGGGGTGGCCGTTGTAGGAGACCTGGTTGCCATTGGCGCCGGCCAGCTCGGAGAGCAGGCCCGGCAGCGTCGCGGTTGACGTTGGTGAGCCGGAGGCGGGCGCGAGCAGGGGCGACCATGTCGCCGTGCAGGCGTTGTCCTTGGTACAGGCCACGCTGGTGTCTGAGTCCGAGGCGAAGTAGTAGAGGCTCATGCCGCGCGTGTCCGTCAGGATCGTCTCGGATTTGCCCCCCACCGTCGCCGTCGCGGTCGTGACGCTTGGTGTCGCCTGCGCCCCCGCATTGCCGCCATTGCTTGAGGCGCCACATCCGGCCGCCACCAGCGCGGCGATCATGCAGATGCCGATCATCGCCGCCGATACTGCCCGTTTCATGCGCTTTCTCCCGCGCTTGCTCCTACCGTTCGGTAGAATTGCGGACCACTTGCTTCCACTTGAACTACGTCTTGGAAAACGAATAGCTCACAGCGTGAGGAAGGACATTCGGGCGGCGCCCGGTGCGCGTGCGTCCGCGATACAGTGGAGGCTGAACGGTTCTGGGGGCCAGGCGTGGGTTAGCCTGGGTTGGGCCAATTGAGGCGAGGAAAGTAGATGGCATCCATCGTACCGTCGCAGGTCGCGTACAGCGACGAGGCACACTTCAATTACGGGCGCTACCGTGGGCTGGCACTGGTCGGCGCGCGCGTGGACGATGCGCCCGCGCTCGGTCGCGCGCTGCGTGAGCTGCTGGACGCGTCCGGCATGGAGGAGTGCAAGTGGGAGAAGGTGCGCAGCGCCCGCGCACGTTTCGCGGCGGCGAAGCTGCTGCGCTGGGCGGTCGAGCGCGCGATTGCCGGCGAGATCACGGTGGACGCCCTCACATGGGATGCGGGGGACGAGCGCGCGGCGCGCGCCGCCGTGCCGCACCTCGCCAACCTGCGGCGCATGTACGCGCATCTGCTCGGCGATCTGCTGCCGCTGCGCCAGCCCGGCGCGCTGTGGATCGTCTACCCGGACGAGCAGCACGCGCTGCGCTGGGAGACGCTCGCCCGCGCGCTGCCGCACGTCGCGCGCATCGAGCCGCGCGCCTCGTCCGGCGAGCCGCTGATCCAGCTCGCCGATCTCTTCGCCGGGCTGGCCGTCTATTCGCGCTCCGGCTACGCCGCCTACGACCGCTGGCTTTGCCTGCCGCCGGCGGAACGGCCGCCCGCCGCCGCGCATGCGTCCGCGGGCGGCGAGGGCCGCTTCAGCGCCTCGGACCGCGAGCGCTGCGCGCTGCTGGACGACTTCTATACGGAGTGCAAGCTGCGCGGGCTGCGTGTGAGCCTGCGCACGCACCAGGGCTTGCGCACGTATGGGCCGGATCACCTGATGTGTTTCTGGTGGCACGGCGGCTAACCTCAGCCGTCGCGTTCCCTGCCGCCCGCTATGTGCCGTTCCTGCCATCGTCGGTTTCCGGTTTTGGAATTTGACAGAAGAACATTCGTGTTGTTGATATGTTCTGGAATGAGAGTTCGGCAACAGCCGCTTTGTGTGGGAATGATCGAGGAGATCATAGATGACCGTTACGTTGAACAACGCCGAGCAGCGGGTGCTGCGCGCGGTGGAGGAGTTCGCCCGGCGCGGCGAGGCGCCCAGCATGCGCGACCTGTGCGACGCCACGGGCATCAAGTCGCCCAGCCAGGTGAAGCTGGCGATAGACGCGCTGGCGGCCAAAGCGCTCGTCACGCGCGAGCGGCATGTCTCGCGCAGCGTGCGCCCGGCTCGCGGCATCGGCCCGCGCATTCAGGCGCACCTCGCCGCCGGCAAGCCCCTGGAAGCCGTCCCATTCATCGAGCAGACCGCGCTCGACCTGACGACACACAACGCCGCTACGGGTGAGGTTGCCCTGCGCGTGGGCGACGGCTCGCTGGCGGCCGCCCACATCTCCCCCGGCGACTATCTGATCGTCCGGCCGAACGTTGAGCCGCGCGATGGTGAACTGGTGCTGGCCGCGCGCCGCGGCGGCATCACCCTCGCGCGCTTCCACCGGCAGGCCGAGCATGGGCGCATCCGCCTGGAACCGCTTGGCGCATCCGCGCCGGCCGTCTCCATCCGTGAGAGCGCCTGGGCGCGCGACTGGCGGCTCGCCGGCGTCGTCATCGCCGTCTATCGCCCTTTGGGCGCACCCGCGACGGAGGCGGCGGAAACGGCCAATGTCGAGGCGGCAGCCTAATCCATGCATTTGGGCCGCGCCGATTGGCAGAGCGAGGTGATCAAGTTGGACCGCATGCTACCCTGTGCCGGTGACTGAGGTGTGCCAGTGCAGGACGGTGCATATCGCCAAGCGGCCCTCGACATCGAACAGGCGAATGACGATCTGGGCGATCCGGCGGCCAAGCCGTATATTGGACGGAGCATCATCGAAGACTATTGGGGCGCGGCCTTTCATTGGATCGCCTATGGCTGTCAGCGCAAGCACGGCAAACACAAAGAGAACCATTCGCAGCTCGGAAGATTTCTCCGCGACTTAGGTGAGTCTACCGTCGCGGATTGGTGGGATCGACTCGATGAGAGACGCAGAGGTGGCTGGTACGGAGACCAGGCGACATGTGGCGACGTGCAAACCATTCGGGGATATTGGCAGGACATTAGAGCATGGGCGACAAGCTGATTGTGGATAGCGCGGGCGACATGCTCGCGCGCCACGCGCAGATGAATGTGCCGATCCCGCCGTGGCTTGACGACCAGACCGCCGCGCTGGTCCGGGCCATCACGCGCCAACTCGCCGAGCGACACGCGGACATTCTCGCCGTCATCCTCTTCGGCTCCGTCGCGCGCCATGATGAGCGCCCACTTGACGATCCCGCACCTAGCGATGTGGATCTGTTGCTGCTCGTCCCGGAGCATCTGCCTGAGGAGCGCGCGCTGGCGATCCACCATACCATAGAGGAAGCCGGCAGCCCGTATGGATACACTCCGCGCGAGGTACAGGTGCTGCTGATGGAACGCGATCAGGCGAACTGGGATCCCACCTTTATCGAAAACGTGGCCCGCGAAGGATTGCTGCTCTGGGAGCGAGAGCCGCTGCCCCGCTCGTTCGCTCCAATCGCCGCGCGCACGCTCTCACGGGCCACTCGCGTTTGATTGGCGAGCGTTGACCCCCGCTCCGCCGCGCACGTATACTGCCGGCAGCCCACGGCATGAGATGCGGCATGAGAGTGGGAGCACACAGGCGAGAGGAGCGAACACCCCCATGGCCGACCCGACCACGACGCGGACCAGCTACATCACCTGCCCACTCTGCGAGGCCACCTGCGGGCTGGAGATCACGACGGCGGGGCGCGCGGTGCGCTCCATTCGCGGGGACCGCGCCGACGTCTTCAGCCACGGCTATCTCTGCCCCAAGGCGCATAGTCTCAAAGAACTGGATGCCGACCCGGATCGCCCGCGCGCGCCGCTCATCCGCCGGGGCGAGCGCTTCGAGGAGGTCAGTTGGGATGCGGCGTTCGCCGAGATCGCGCGCCGCCTGCCGCCGCTCATCCAGGAGCACGGCCGCGACGCCGTGGCCGTCTACCTCGGCAACCCCAACGTCCACAATCTCTCCGGCCTGCTCTACAACACGCCCTTCCTGCATGCCGTCGGCTCGCGCAACATCTATTCCGCCAGCACGCTCGACCAGATGCCCAAACAGGTCGCCGCCGGCTTCATGTTCGGTACGCTGCTCAGCATTCCCATCCCCGATGTGGACCGCACGGATTATCTGCTCATTCTTGGCGCGAACCCGCTCGTCTCCAACGGCAGCCTGCTCACTGCTCCCAACATGCGCGACCGCATCCGTGCCCTGCGCGCACGCGGCGGGCGTGTCGTCGTGATCGATCCGCGCCGCACGCGCACCGCCGAGGAGGCTGACGAGCATCACCCTATCCAGCCCGGCGCCGATGCGCTGTTGCTCTTCGCGCTCGTCCATACGCTCTTCGCCGAGGGGTTGGTCAATCCCGGCCGGCTCGCCGGGCATCTGAACGGGCTGGAGGAGGTGCGTGCGCTGGCCGCGGCGTTCGCGCCTGAGGCCGTCGCGCCCGCCTGCCGCATCGCGGCGGAAGACATCCGCCGCATCGCGCGCGAGCTGGCCGCCGCGCCGCGCGCCGCCGTCTACGGCCGCATCGGCACCTCCACGCAGGAGTTCGGCACGCTGGCGAGCTGGCTGGTGGACGTGCTGAACGCGCTGACCGGCAACCTCGACCGTGAGGGCGGCGTCCTCTTCCCGCGCGCGGCGGCCGGCGGGCGCAACACCACTGGCGAGCCGGGGCGCGGGCGGGGCGTGCGCTTCGGCCCGAAGCGCAGCCGCGTGCGCGGCTTTCATCAGGTCTACGGCGAGCTGCCGGCCGCCTTCCTGGCCGAGGAGATCGAGACGCCGGGCGCGGGGCAGGTGCGCGCGCTGATCACCATCGGCGGCAATCCCGCCCTCAGCGCCCCCAATGGCGACCGCCTGAACGCCGCGCTCGCCACGCTGGACTTCATGATCGGCGTGGATGTGTACCTCAACGAGACCACGCGCCACGCCAACGTCATCCTGCCGCCGCCCTCGCCGCTGGAGCGCGCCCACTACGACCTCGCCTTCTACCAGCTCTCCGTGCGCAACGTCGCCCGCTACTCGTCGCCGGTCTTCGCGCGCGCAGCGGACCAGCCTGAGGAGTGGGAGATTCTGCTGCGCCTGATCGGCATCCTCGCCGGCCAGGGCGCGGACACTGATATCGCGGCGCTCGACGACCAGCTCGCCGCGCAGACCGTCGAGCGTGAGGTCCGCGGTAAGGGATCGCGCGTGGCGGGGCGCGATCCGGCTGAGATCATGGCAGCGTTGCGGCCGCGGCGCGGGCCTGAGCGTCTGCTGGACTTGCTGCTGCGCACCGGGCCGTACGGCGATGGCTTCGGCGCCGATCCCGACGGCCTGACGCTGGCGAAAGTCGCGGCTGCGCCGCACGGGATTGACCTTGGCCCGCTCCAGCCGCGCATCCCAGAGGTGCTGCGCACGCCTTCCGGCAAGATCGAGCTGGCGCCGGAGCCGATTGTCGCGGATGTGGCGCGGCTGCGCGCCGCGCTGGAGCGCCCGCGCCCGGCGATGGTGCTGATCGGCCGGCGCGACCTGCGCTCCAACAATTCATGGATGCACAACCTACCCGCGCTGGTGAAGGGCGACGATCCCTGCACGCTCTGGCTGCACCCGGACGACGCCGCGCGCCTCGGCCTTGCGGACGGCGCGACGGCCCGCGTCACGTCGTCCGCCGCCAGCGCCGATGTGCCGGTCCATGTCACCGCTGCCATCCTGCCAGGCGTGGTGAGCCTGCCGCACGGCTGGGGCCACGGCCAGCCGGGCGCGCGCATGGGCGTCGCCGCCGAGCACGCGGGCGTCAACCTCAACCGGCTCACATCCGATGTCGCGGTCGAGCCGCTCTCTGGTAACGCCATTCTCAACGCGGTGCCGGTGACGGTCGAGGCAGTGGGCAAGGCGGCGGTCGCGATCCCGGGCGGCGCGACGGAAATGGTGGCGGAAACGTGACACAACTTGCCGCCAGCTACGGCTATCCCGCGCTCGCGCTGATCATGCTGGCAGCGGCGGCCGGCGTTCCTCTGCCGGTGCCGGTAGCGGCGCTGTTGGTTGCGGCCGGCGCGCTCTCCGCGCAGCCGCATGGGCCAAGCTGGGCGCTGCTCGCGCTCTGCGGCATCCCGGCGGCGGCGGCCGGCCACAGCCTCGATTACTGGCTGGGCCGTGCCGGCAGCCCGCTCGTCACACGCTGGATGCGGCGGCTGGAGCGTCACATCGGCGGTATGACCCTGCATGGCTCGCGCTCGGGCCGCTGGACGGGCGGCCCGCTGCTCATCTTCCTCACGCGCTGGACGCTGACGGCGCTCGCCAGCCCGGTTGCCGCGTTGGCCGGCGTTGCGCGCCTGCCCTATCGCGCCTTCCTGGCCGCGGAGGTCGCGGGCGAGGCGATCTACGTCTGCGGCCTGCTGGCGCTGGGCCGCTTCCTGGGGCCGGCGCTGCCGCGCGATGGCCTATTTTCGCCTACGTTCTGGATCGCCGCGGTCGTCATCGCCGCTATTGTGTTGGGCGTGACGGCGCTGCTGCCACGCCTCTGGCGCCGGCTGCGGGCGGGCGGCCTCGCTGGCTAGGGGGCTAGGGCGGTTACTCCGCGCGGCCGGCCAGCTGGCGCATGTGCAGCTCGTGGAGTCCCTTCTTCAGGGTACCGAGCGCTACCGTCGCGCAGGTCGGCCGTGTCATCACCACCTCGCGGCCCAGGTCGTCCATCAGCGTCTCGGGGCTGAGCTGCTCGACCTCATCCAGCGTCATGCCCTGCACCATCTCCGTCACGTACGACGCCGCCGCCATGCTGATGGTGCAGCCCTCGCCCTCGAAGCTCACTTGCTCCACGCGCCCGTCCGGCCCGATCTTGGCGTACATCTCCACGCGGTCGGAGCAGCCGGGGTTGCCACCGGTCAGATGCACGTCGGCGTCTTCCAGCGGGCCGCGGTTGCGCGGGTTCTGGTAATGGTCCACCAGGAACTCTATCGCCTCTTGCCGATCCATAGGCATACTGAATAGCTCGCTTTCAGAACGTCAGAACGTCGCGGGTGGCCGCCGACGCCATCGCGCGCCCGCGGCCACCCGGCGGAATCCGTCACTTCACTTATTATAGCGCATGCCGCGCCAGCGCCTACGGCTCGTCGCCCTGCTTGATCGGCGCGCCGACGAGGTTGCCCCACTCGGTCCAGGAGCCGTCGTAGTTGCGCACGTTGGGGTAGCCCAGCAGTTGTGTCAGCACGAACCAGGTGTGCGCGCTGCGCTCGCCGATGCGGCAGTAGGCGATC
>JAICVS010000080.1 GCA_025935195.1 Ktedonobacterales bacterium | reverse complement strand
CGCGTTGCTCATTTTGCCGTGCGCAAAGGCATAGCGACTCACGTAGTTCAGCGCGTCGCGGTAGGCCAGTTGGGTCGCGCGCAACGCCCGGAACCGATCAGGAGTCGCCTGCAATTTGAGCTTGGCGGTGAGGGTACAGTTCATACAGGCAGTATATCCTACTTTCATCCACACCGCACACGCGGTACGCTGATGAAAGGTAGTCCTGCCGAGCGGCAGCGGCGCATTCCTCCCCCGACTGAAGATCGGGGGCTTCCTGCGCCGGTCTCTGTGAAGCACGCGCGGCCCCGACGCCCTCTGCCTCCCCCTCTCCGTGCGCGGAGAGGGGGAGGCAGAGGGGTGAGGAGCCACCCGTACGCGCAGCAAAACAGCATCGAGAACGAAAGGAAACAGCATCATGCGGGCAACCTGGAACGGCGCGGTCGTGGCTGAGAGTGACGACACTATCATCGTGGAAGGCAATCACTACTTCCCGCCCGATGCCGTCAACCGCGCCTACCTGCGTCCCAGCGACACGCACAGCGTCTGCCATTGGAAGGGCACCGCCAGCTATTACGACCTCGACGTGAGCGGCCAGGTGAATCACGACGCCGTGTGGTACTATCCTGAACCATCCGACGCCGCGAAGCAGATCACCGGCTACGTCGCCTTCTGGAAGGGCGTGCGCGTTGAACCGACGCCGGTTGCGGCGGCCGATAGCGCGCGCTAGCCAGAAGTCCTCACCCCCCGGCCTCCTCGCCCCGCGGGGAGAGGGGGGCCAGAGGAACGGCCAGCGCGGCGAGGCGAGGGGGAGCCAGCGCGCGGCGGGCGAGCCAGCGCGCGGCGGGCGAGCGGCGTTATCGTGAAGAATCCGAGCTATCCGGCGATAGGAGGCGCGTATGGCATCGGCAAGCGCGGCGGCGCCGACCTGGCTGGACTTGTTCGACTGGCGCGCGTGTGTCGCGGAGATGTACCGCGAGCGTGATGCCGCTCACCGGCGCGCGGACGATTCCGCCGCGACGCTGGCGCGCTTCCGGGCCGCCAAAGACGCGCTCTTCACCCATCACCCACAGACGCCCTTCGGGCCGGATGCGCTGGCCGGCTTCACCGGCCTGCGCTACTTCCCCTACGCGCCGGAGCTGCGCGTCGCGGCCGATCTCGTCGTGGAAGACGGCGCCGCCGGCGAAGCGATCCCGTTCGGCGAGGCGTTGCTGCGCCCCGCCGGGCGCGTCCGCTTCGCCGTCGCCGGCGCATCCGCTTCGGAGCTGGTGGTGTATTGGATTGATGTCTACGGCGGCGGGCTGATCCTGCCGTTCCGCGACGCCACCTGCCCGGCGGAAAGCTACGGCGGCGGGCGCTACCTCTTCGACACCGTCAAAGGCAGCACCTTCGAGCGGCTCGACGAGGCCGGCGCGGCTGGGAACGGCTACGCGGGCGGCCGCGTCGCGCTCGACTTCAACTATGCGTATAATCCCTCCTGCGCCTACGACGAGCGCTGGACCTGTCCGCTGGCGCCGCGCCAGAATACGCTGGCCGCGCCGATTGCGGCCGGCGAGCGCAAATACTGGCCGTAGCCGCACACGTCCGCCCGCCACGGCGCGCATCGTGCGGGGGGATTCGCGCGTTCATGCCGCCATGATCCGTTCGCGGCAAGGCCATACAGAAACCACACCGGGAGAGGGAGCCGTGGCGACGATCGAGTTCGTGGACGTCACCAAGACGTATCCCGGCGCGCTACGCCCGGCGGTGGATCGCGTCAGCTTCACCGTGCCCGAAGGCGCGATCTGCATGCTGCTCGGCACGTCCGGCTCCGGCAAGACGACGCTGCTGCGCATGGTGAACCGGCTGATCGATCCCACCAGCGGCGCGATTCTGATTGATGGCACGCCGACCACCCAGCGCGACCCCATCACGCTGCGTCGCGGCATCGGCTACGTCATCCAGCAGGTCGGCCTCTTTCCCCACATGACCATCGCCGAAAACGTGCGCGTCGTGCCGTCCATCCTCGGTCGCCCCGCCAGCGAGATGGCCGCGCGCGTGGACGAGCTGCTGGAATTGGTCGGGCTGGAGCCGGGCGAATACCGCGGACGCTATCCCCGCCAGCTCAGCGGCGGCCAGCAGCAGCGCGTCGGCCTGGCGCGCGCGCTGGCGGCGGATCCGTCCGTGCTGCTGATGGATGAGCCGTTCGGCGCGCTCGACGCCATCACCCGCGAGCGCATGCAAGAGGAGCTGTTGCGCATCCAGCGCGGCGTGCGCAAGACCATCCTCTTCGTCTCGCACGACGTCGGCGAGGCGCTCAAGCTCGGCGACCAGATCGTCGTCATGTCCGAGGGGCGGCTGATCCAGCAGGGGACGCCGGTGGAGCTGCTGGCGCACCCCGCCGACGACTTCGTGCGCCGCCTGATCGGTGGCAACGACAGTATCCTGCGCCAGTTCGAGTACCTGCCTGTCACCACCGCGCTGGAGCCGGGAACCGGCGAAGCGGATGCATCTGACGAGGCACTGGCCGCCGACGCAACGCTGCTGCACGCCCTGCTGCGCATGATGCAATCCGGCCAATCGGCCCTGCGCATCGAGCGCGACGGTGCGACCATCGGCCACGTCTCGCTGGCGAGCATCTCGCGCCAGGTGCAGGCTGGCAGCGCCAGCACTGGCGCACCCGTCACGGCGCAATAGCGACACTCTGGCTCCCCCTCGCCTCGCACGCAGAGGGGATCGGGGAGCACGGATTTCCCTTCGCTCCCCCTCGCCCCGCAGGGAGAGGGGGTCGGGGGTGAGGATTTCCTTTGAGCTACATCCTGGACGGCTCGAACTGGGACATCACCGACCCATCGAGCATCCCCAACCTACTGATCGCGCACCTCACCATCACCGGCGTCAGCCTGCTGATCGGGCTGCTGATCGCCTTCCCCGTCGCGCTGCTGCTCGTGCGCTACCAGCGCTTTTACCTGCCCGTGATCACCGCCGCCGGCATCTTCTACACCATCCCCAGCCTGGCCTTCCTGGCCTTCCTGGTGCCCTTCACCCACCTCAGCCCGCCGACGATCATCATCCCGCTCGTCGTCTACGCCCAGATCGTGCTCATCCGCAACATCGTCGCCGCCATACGTGCCGTAGACCCGACGCTGGTGGAGGTCGGCCGCGCGATGGGCATGAGCGCGGTGCAGGTGCTCTGGCGCGTCGTGCTGCCACTCGCCGTGCCGGTGATCGTCGCCGGCATCCGCGTCACCGCCGTCACGACCATCGGCATCGCCACGCTGGCCCCGCTGATCGGCGTCGCGGATCTCGGCACCATCATCTTCAACGGCGTCTCCTTCTTCAGCTTCAACGTCATCACCGCCGGCGTCATCCTCGTCACCGTGCTCGCCGTCGGCACCGATCTGTTGCTGCTCGGCGCGCAGGCGCTGCTCAGCCGTGGGCGCCCCGTCGCGTCGGCGGCATGAGCCGCGCGGCAGGCAACGCGGGACAGGCCACCTCAGGAAAGGCAGGCGCGATACCTCGTGGGCGAGCTGATCCAGTACATCACCGATCCGGCGAACACCTTCGCCGACCACACGCGCGACACGATCGTGCTCTGCCTCGTGCCGATCGTGCTCTCGCTGCTGATCGCGCTGCCCCTGGGCGTGCTGGTCGCCCGCCAGCCCGTCGCGGCCTTCCTCGCCACCAACGTCAGCGGGTTGGTCCGCGCCATCCCCACCTTCGCCGTGCTGATGGTCATGCTGCTGCTCTTGAAGCAGATCGGCTTCACCCCCTCGGCGATCGCGCTCACCGCGCTCGGCGTGCCGCCCATCCTGCTCAACATGATCGCCGGCCTGCGCGGTGTGGACCCGGCGGCGATAGACGCCGCGCGCGGCATGGGCATGACCCGTCCGCAAGTGCTGGCGCGTGTCGAGCTTCCCCTCGTGCTGCCGGTGGCCGCGGCCGGGGTGCGCAGCGCCGCCGTGCAGATCGTCGCGACGGTGCCGCTGGCGGCGCTGATCGGTGGCGGCGGTTACGGTGAGTACATCCTGAACGGCCTCAGCAACGAGGCCAACGCGATAGACCTCTTCGTCGGCGCCGTCTCGGTGGCGCTGCTGGCGCTGCTGACCGAAGCGATCTTCGCCATCGTGCAGCGCGCCGTGACACCCGCCGGCCTGCGCGCCGGCTTGCAAGCCGCGGACGCCGCCATCGGTCCGACTGACATCGAGGCGCCGCGTGAGAAAGCGGCATGAAAGGACGTACTAAAAACGTGTGCCGGCAGACAAGCGCGCGACCGCGCGTGTAATGCCGCCGGCACCCAAGGAGACAGGATGACCTGGATTCTTCACTGAACCGCCGGTCGTCCAGTGAGATGTGGCTCTCCCTCTCTTCGCACGGAGAGGGGGCCGGGGGGTGAGGACTCCCCGCGCACACAAGAGAAAGCATGAGGAGAAGATCGATGCGCAATGGGCATGTTCCTGGCTGGGTGAAACTGCTCGGCGTGGTCGCGATGCTGACCGTGCTCGCGCTGGCCGGCTGTGGCGGTGGTGGCAGCGGTAGCACCTTAGGCGGATCGAGCGGCGGCAAGGTGGGCGCCGGCATCAAGGTCACGGTCGGCAGCAAGAAAGACGCGGACGGACAGTTGCTCGCGCAGATGTACTCGCTGCTGCTGCAGAACCAGGGCTACACCGTCACCACCAAGCTCGGCCTGGGCGACAACAAGGTGCTTGATGCCGCCATCAAGAGCGGCGACGTAGACATTTATCCTGAGTTCAACGGCACCGCGCTCGGCAACTACAACCTGCCCACCACGCAAGACCCTCAGAAGGCGTATCAGGAGGCCAAGGACTATTACGAGAAGAACTTCAAGGTCACGTGGCTGGCCCCGGCGTTGCAGCTCAACGACAGCTACGGCATCTGCACCTCGCAGGGCAACGCCACCAAGCACAACTTGAAGACGCTCGAAGACCTCGCCAAAGTCGCCAACCAGCTCACGCTGGCCGGCCAGACGGACTTCACGAACGCCAAGACCGGCATCTTCCCGCCCGTGGCCAAAACCTACGGCATCACCTTCAAGAAGACCGTCACCATCCAGGAGTCGCTCGGCTTCGCCGCCGTCAAGAGCGGCCAGGTGGACGTCAACGAGTGCTACACCACCGACCCGGCCATCGTCACCAACAACTTCATGCTGCTCACCGACTCCAAGAACGTTTTCCCCGCGTTCAACCCCTCGCCCATCGTGCGTGACCAGCTCCTGCAGAAGTCGCCCGCCGTCGCGGACACCCTGAACAAGCTCGCCCCGCACCTGACGACCGACAAGATCGTCAACCTGATCAAGCAGGTCACGGTGGACGGCAAGACCGTCGAATCGGTCGCCCGCCAATTCCTGCAAAGTGAAGGGCTGCTCTAGCCTCAACAATACCTGGCCCCCCCTCTCCGCGCAAGGAGAGGGGGACGGGGGGCGAGGACTCCCCGGAAAGGAGCTGGCACGCCATGTCAGTGATGACGCCGGAGCGACGCCGCGCCTTCCTCATGCACGGCACGCGCACCGGCAAGCTCGCCACCACTCGCGCCGACGGCCGGCCGCACGTCGTGCCGATCTGGTTCGTGCTGGACGGTGACGACATCATCCTCACCACCGGCGCATCCTCGGTGAAGGCGCGTAACATGCGGCGCGACCCGCGCGTCTCGCTCGCCGTGGACGACCAGCAACCGCCCTACTCATTCGTGATGGTCGAAGGCACCGCCACGCTGGCAGAGGACGCTCCGGACCTGCTCGCCTGGTCCACGCGCATCGGCGGCCGCTACATGGGCGCCGACCGCGCCGAGGAGTACGGCCGGCGCAACGGCGTACACGGCGAGCTGCTGGTGCGCATTACCCCATCGAAGTTCACCGCCCAGGCCGACATCGCCGATTGACGTGTTGTACACCAACAAGATCAGGAGGGCAGCATCCCATGCGGGCCGACATCGTGCCAGGCGCCACCTTCCCCGACTACGAGCTGACCGATCACGCGCGCGCGCGCCGCCGCCTCAGCGAGCTGCAAGGCGGCGACCCCATGATCCTCATCCTCTCACGCGGCCATTTCTGCCCCAAAGACCACCAGCAACACCTCGATCTGGCCGCCTTCTACCCCAAGATCGCCGTCGCTTACACCCAGATCGTCACCATCAGCACCGACCCCATCTTCGAGCTCAACGAGTTCCGCGCCTCCGTCGGCGCGCAGTGGACCTTCCTCTCGGACTCCGGCCGCAAAGTCCAGAAAGACCTCGACATCCAGGAATACACCGACCCGCATCACGACCCCATGATCCCGCACACGATCATTCTGGAGCCGGGCCTCGTCGTCTACAAGATCTACAACGGCTACTGGTTCTGGGGCCGTCCCTCCACCACCGATCTCTGGCAAGACCTGCGCGACGTCATGCGCAAGTGCCGCCCCGATTGGGATCTCGCCACACCCGCCGTGCGCGAGAGCTGGCAAGGCGACAAAGCCCTGCACTACCCCTACAAAGCGCGCACCTGACACCCGCCCGCCTGCCACATCCCGGTCCGCGACGATGGCGTCAATGGAGTTAGTGGAGTTAGTGGAGTTAGTGGAGTTAGTGGCGGCACATCTCCTGTCCTGCCGCCGCTTCAAGCGGAGTCTTGTATGGGCAGCACCAGGAGACCCGTACGGCTACGTCGAGGACGCTACAGCGCATCGCGGCCAGGGATGACGGCATCGCCGCCGCCAAGGCGCGCGCTAGGCGGCAGGGCGCCGGGGGTGAGCTTGCGGCCGTCTTCCAGCGGGGGGATGAGGTGGTAGCGAATCTTGAGGGCGAGGATGCGGCGCACCGAGGCGTCCACCTGGGCCATAGGCAGCTCGCCGCTGGCGATGGCGCGCTTGAGGCCGTTGACGGTCTCGGTCATCTGCTCTGGGATGTACGGGGCCATGATCATATCGTTGCCGGCCTCAATCGCCAGCACGGCGGCCTGGGCGAAGAGGTAGTGATCGGCGATGCCCTTCATGTAGAGCGCGTCGGTGATGGCGACGCCGTCGAAGTGTAGCTCGTCGCGCAGGATGCCAGTGATGATCGGCTTCGAGATCTCGGCGGCGTTGTTGGGATCGAGGGCGGGCATCAGCACGTCGGTGGACATGATCATCTGCGCCTGGCCGCTGGCGATGAGCTGGCGATAGGGCGCAAGCTCGGTCGCTTCGATCTCGGCGCGGCTCCGGGTGATGACGGGTAGCTCTTCGTGGGCGTCGGTGGTGGCGTCACCCAGGCCAGGGAAGTGCTTGAGCGTGCCGACGACGCCACCGGATTGCAGGCCACCCAGCCAGGCGCCGGCGAATTGCGAGACAGGGGCGGGTGTCGTGCCGAAGGTGCGGCCGAACTGGTTGGGGCCGTCCACCAGCTTCACATCCACATCGGGGGCGAGGTCGGCGTTGAGGCCGAAGCTGAGCATGTCCTTGGCGACCTTCGCGCCCTCACGCCGGGCGACGGCGGGGTCGCCGGTGGCGGCCATGGCCGGCGCGGACATGCGCGCGCCGAGGTACTTTTGCAGGCGGTCCACCCCGCCGCCTTCGAGGTCAATGAAAGTGAACATGGGGATGGGGCTGTCGCTCTGGCCCGCCGCCAGCAGGTCGCGCACCTGCCGCGCCGAGCCCATGGCGTAGTCGTAGAGAATGACGCCGCCGGGGTGGAAGGGTCGCACCAGCGCGGCCTGATCTGGTGTGTAGACCGAGTCGGTGAACTGAAAGATCATCATCTGGCCGAGCTTGTCGTCCAGCGACATGCTCCCTACTATGAGCGCCGCCTGCGCGCCCGGCGAGAGCGTGTGCGGGGCGAGCAAGCCGCCGGCGGAGGTCGCGCCGTGTGGCACGCTGGGCCGTGCGGCGCCGGGGCCGGGAGATGCGGTTGGGGGAATGAAGCCGACCCAGAAGACCAGGGCGAGCAGCCAGAGGCCGATCTTGCCGAGCAGCGAGCGTAGCCGCGACCAAGTGCGGCGCATCTCTCCACTCTCCGCGCGCGCGGCGCGCCGCGCGAGTGGCCCGTATCCCATGCTGACGCTCCTCATCCGCTCGATCCGCTCACCACATCCCGCGCCCGCCCGCGGCCACCTCATTCCCTATAACGCGCGAGCGCCACGAGATAGTACAGCAGGATCGCTTTTAGAAGACCATCGGCGCGAGCCAGGCGTATTGCCACTCCGGGTGCGGCATCGCCGGCTGGGGTGGAGCGCCGGGCTGGGCGAGGCTAAGCTGCATGATCACGTCGTCCCGCACGACACGCGCGCCCACGGCTTCGAGCAGCGCTAGCGCATGGGGATTGGTGCCGGGGGGCGAGAGGAAGAGGTCGGCCTCGGACTCGGCGCGGCTGCCCAGCCAGCGCCGCCACGGGGCGGATTCGTCGAGGGCTTCGCGCAGCAGCGCCGCCGCCGTCGCGTCATCCGTAGCGACCCACGGTCCGGCGCGGACGCCAATGTACGGCGCTTCCAGCCCGCGCAGCAGCAGATAGCCGGCCGGGGCGCCGGAGGGATCGTCGCAGACGTAGAGCCAGGTGTGCGGGGTGGCGAGCACGAGCGCGAGCAGGCCGAGCCGGTCGCCGCCATACGCGGCGCGGTCCAGCGCGGCGTAGCGCGGCAGATCGCTCGCGCCGGCCAGCCGGGCGCGCGGATCGCCGGCGCGGGCGCGCAGCACGGACGGGTCGAAGGTGTGGAGGGGAGCATGGGCGAACCACGAGGGGGTGACCTCGACGAAACCGAGGCCGCGGTAGAGCGGGCGGCCGTCCTTGGTCGCGTCCAGGTGAGCGTAGCGGACGCCGCGCTCGCGCATCCACTCCAGCGCGGTGGAGACGATGAGGCGGGCCAGCCCGCGACGGCGGGCGTCGCTGCGCACGATGACATTGCCAATGGCGCCGATTGGGCCAGCCGCGACGGCGGTGGTAGTGGCGACGATGGCGTGCGGGCTGGCATGCGGGCTGGAGTGTGCCGTGTCCAGCTCGGACTCGCGGACGACGAAGATGCGGCCATGTTCCCAGCCAATGATGGCGCCGAGCAGTGCCTCGTTGCGCTGCCAGCCCTGCTTCTCTCGCAGGCTGCCCAACTCGCGCAGATCGTCCGGCGTGGCGGCGCTGACACGCGGTGTGGCGATCACGCGACCCTCCTGTTCCCCCGCGACCTCTGCGGCCCTACCGGCCGCACTCTACCGTCCACAGCGTAGCACAGGAGCCGCCGCATGGTCTACAGCCGCCGTGCGGCACAGATGATGGGTACGGATGAGCCTGGCATCGCTGGTATCCTTGACGGGCAGCGGGTCGGGTGGCATCATGCGGCGTGTGGCCGTGGTCGCCAGCGGGCGGCATGAAGGGACTGGGCATGGCACTTCCGCGTATTGCGGGCATTTTAGGCATTCCGCGTATTTCACGCATGCCACGGATCAGCCGCTATGGAATCTACGCGCTCGCGCTCATTTTGATAGGCACGGCGGTGCGCCTCGCCATTGTGCTGCTGGGCTATCCGGCGGACGACAGCGCTGAGGCCACGATGGGCCTGATGGCGCTGCACATCAACACGCGCGGCGAGCATCCGATCTTCTTCTACGGGCAGAATTATATGGGCGCGCTGGAGGCGTACCTGGGCGCCGCGTTCTTCCGCCTCTTCGGCGTGTCCGTGCTCTCGCTCCGTCTGAGTGTGCTGCTGCTCTTCGCGCTCTTCCTCGCCGCCATGTACGCGCTCACCAGCCTGCTCTACGGCCGGCGGCTGGCGCTGATTACGCTGCTGCTGCTCAGTCTGGGCACGAAGGAGATGATCTTTCGCGAGGTCGAGGCGGCTGGAGGCTACTCGGAGGTGCTGCTCTTCGGCGCGCTCGCGCTCTGGCTCGCCGCATGGCTGGCGTTCAGCGCGCGGCCCGATCCATCGCCCGTTGAGCGGTGGCGGCGCATCGCGGCCTACGCGGCGCTGGGCCTGGCGGCGGGTGTAGGCATCTGGAGCGACTGGCTGATCCTGCCGTTCATCCTCACCGCGTTCGCACTGGTCGTGATCGTGTGTGGGCGCGAGCCGCGGCGGCTGCCGGGGGTGGCGCTGGGGCTGGGGCTGCTGGTTGGCGCGCTGCCACTGATCATTTTCGCGTTCCAGCTCGTGTTCCAGGCGCCGCCATCCGCAGCGGCCGCGGCCGTTCCCGCCACTGGCACGCCGGTTGCCGCAGCGACGGCGCCGGCGGGTGGGGCCGCGGTCGGGCTGCTGCGCGATCCCAGCGTGCTCGCCGGCAAGATCGGCGGGACGTTCCTGATCTCGCTGCCCAACATGACCAGCGTGACAGTCGTTTGCCCGCTGAAAGCCGCCGACGCCTGGCCGCTCACCGCCCACGCTGGCTTCCCGGTCTACGCCTGCACGGTGGTGCGCGGCGCCTGGGGATTGCTGGCCGTCGCGCTCTGGGTCTGGGCGGTCGCGCTGGCGGCTGCGGCTGTGCGCCGGCTCTGGCGGCGCGAGCGGCTAGAGAAGTGGACGCCAGCGCGACGGCGGCGCGTCGTGCTGGAGCTGGCGCGGCTGGCCGTGCTGGGCGGGGCGGGCCTGACGCTGGCGGCGTATCTCGCGATCACTGGCTCTGCCACCGATCCGTGGTCGAACACGCGCTACCTGCAAGGGCTGCTGATCGCGACGCCCACCGTGCTATGGCCGCTGTATCACCTGCATGCGCGGCTGTGGCCGCTCGCGCGCTGGCCGCGAGCGATGATGGCGGCCATCCCGCTGCCGCTGCTGCGCTACGGCGCGGTGGTCGTCTTCGCGGGCGTGCTGCTGCTGGGGACGGTCAACCTCATGGCCGGCAGCGCCGGCTCACGCAATCAGGTGGCCGAGCAGCGCGATTTCATGTCGCGGCTGGCGGCGCTCGGTGTCACACGAGTCTACTCGGAATACTGGACCTGCGACCGCGTCATCTTCCAGACGGAGGAGCGGCTGACCTGCGCCGTGCTCGACGAGCATCTCGCCCCCGGCCAGAACCGCTATCCCGCCTATTACGGCGTCGTCGCGGCCGACCCGCGCGCGGCCTACACCTTCCCCATCCGCTCGCCCCAGGCGGCCGCCCTCGCGCAGCGCGCGGCGCAAGCGCCCGGCCGTTATCGTCGGTTTGAATTCGACGGCTATGTGGTCTACATGCCGGTTGCGCCGTTGGGGAAGTAGGAGTTCCTCACCACCGTGGAGAAACGAGAACGAACACGGAGGAACGGAGGGAACAGAGGACACGGAGAGGTGAGCGGAGGTGTGCGGACATAGCCGCGCAGGGTAAGGTTATGCCGCGCCGGACGGTCGCCTGCGCCGCGGCAGGCCGTACCAGAGCACGCCTGTGGCGACGGCGACGACGGCCAGGGCGACGACGGTGAGCGTGCCGCCGCTATCCGGCTGCCAGGTTCCGGCGGGGAGACCGAGACGCGCGGCGTTGGTGGTCGCGTCGCGCACGCCAGCGGTGCCGAGGGCGATGAAGAGCGCGGCGGCGGCCAGCCAGAGCGTCACCCAGAGGCAAAACGTGGGAGTGATCTGGCCCCACCATGTGGTGATGAGCATGAGCAGGGCGCCAGCCGCGAGCAGCGTGGGGATGGTGTAGACGGCGGCGAGCGGATCGAACGCTAACGCGGTGCTGGAGATGCCCAGGCGCAGCACACCCGAGTAATTCAGCCCGCTACACTGCGCCGCCAGCAATACGACGCCGGGGCAGCCGACGCTCGCCCACGGCAGTACCAGCGTTCCCAGCGCCCAGAGCACGATCCCGGTCGTGAGGATGCCCATGCCAGGGATGCGGAAGCGGGCGCTGGGCAGAGTTGGCGCACCTGTCGAGGCGCCCTGTTCCCCGTGCGGCATCGGACCTATGAAGATAAGCACCATGGCGAAGACAGAGATGCCGATGGCGAGCTCGCCGAGCACAAATCCGGAGAGGCGCCGTGGATCAGCCAGGGCATCGAGGGCAACAATTTGTGATTGTGACAATCCAGTCTCAGGCACAAGGGTAAGGGTGCTTTTCGGGGCGAGGAGGAACGCATAGTTCCCCACGAGCAGGATCAAACTCGTCCACGCGAAGAAGGCGAACGCACCGATGAGTTGAAGGATGGGTCGGGAGCGACTCCACAGAAGCGGCAGGCTCAGGACGCCGGCAACCGTGAGCACGCTCCAGCCGAAGAAGCCCAGCGGCCCATCAATGGCGCCTGGGGCGAACTCGTAGCGGAAATCCTGCGCCAGCCCATTGACCGTGGCGTGGCCTGTGACGGCGAACCACGGCATCCATGCGCCGATGGCAAACAACACAGCGCCCGCTGTCGCGAGCACACGGGAGGCGAGCCAGAGCCGGGGGCGGCGTGTCGAGGTCTGAGGCGCCGCGGTGGCCGTGCTGGTCGAAGTCGGTTGAATTTCGCTCATGCCTCATTCCCTCGTGTCGTGGGATCGTTCAGCCGGTGGCGACACGAGTGTACACGAGCGAGAGGCATGTGGCTGGTGGCTGGTGGCTGGTGGCTGGTGGCTGGTGTGAGAGGGGAAGGAGCGAAGGAGCAGCGGACGTCATCAGGATTGGCAGAGGTGTATGGGAGTCGAACCCACCCTCGACCGCGCAAACGGCCGAGCAGACGGTTTTGAAGACCGCGAGGCCCACCGGGACCCGTACACCTCCGTGTGTGCCTCACACGCCGGTGTCACGTGGGTGACAGGGGTGAGGAGGCATGCGTACTGTGCCACGCCAGCCCCGCGCTCGTCAACCTTTTCGCTGTGGGCCGGAATCCCGTGGCTTGTCGCCTTCACAGCAATATGCTAGACTCGCGACGGAGGCGATCCCGCCGCGGTGGGGCATGGGCGCTGGCGCGGGGAGCCGGGAGCCGGGAGCGCCGGGGAGGGTAGGGGTGGCAGGCAATCGTATGGGCGGCCGGCCCGACCCATCACGCTGTTGGAGGTGCGGCGGGCGCATGCGCCCAGCGCAGAGCATCTGCCTGAACTGCGGGGCGGCACGACGCTCCGCTTCGCCCGCTTCGCCCGCTGCGGATCGCGTTGCCCCGCGCGGCGCGCGGCCCAGGCGGGAGCCACACGGATGGGGGCGGCGGCCGGCAGCGGCGCCCGCCTGGGATGATGAGCGGCGAATGCCGGGGCAAGACGCGCCCTGGGACGGCGCGGGTGATCGCGGCGGCATGGGGGCGCTGGGGGCGCAGGCGCAGTGGCAGCGCGCCCACAATGGGCGGCAGTATGTTCCCCCTGGCTTCGGGACCGAGCAGGACGACCTCGACATGCGTGAGCAGGGCGGCTGGGGACGCAGCCAGCCTGCCTGGATGGAATCGTCGGCGAGCGCCGTCAGGCGCGCACCACAACCCCGCCAGCCCACGCCTTCGCAGACACTGCGCGCCGCCATGCGCCAGTGGATGGGCCTGGTGGCGGCCGATGTGGCCTTTACCATTGGCTTCGGGGTGCTTGGCGGTGTGATCGGCGGATGCGCCTGGTACGCTGTCGCGACCCAGTTCCACTTCGAGCTGGGCCTGTTCGGGCTGCCGATGGCCTATCTGATCGGCAAGGGTATCGCCATGGGGGCGGGGCGGCGCGGGTTCCTCGCCTGCGGTCTGGCGCTGCTGCTGACGTTATTTGGATGGGTGATCGTCCTGAACGCGCTGCAAGGGCAGGGATTCGGGCTGACCGTGCTCGACGGCGTGGCCTGGTTCATCGGATGCATGTGTACACTTCTCCCCATCCTCCAACTGCCTGGCAAGGGCGACTGAGCGGGAGCGGCAATATATCAGGGTCTTTTTATGCTGACAGTGATCACGCAAGTGGGTCATAGACGAGAGAACGCAAAGGACGGCGAGTTTCGCATGCTGGTCATCGCTTCCGGCGTGGTGAATCCTCACTCCCAGCGGTCGTGGTATTCGCGCGGGAAGCGGAAGCGCGCACGCGCGACGCGGAAGGCGAACGGCTCCGCGTCGCCCACGAGCGTCCGCGCCGTTGCCGAGCACACTATGCCCGCCAGCGGCTCGCAGGCATCCCGCGGGATGCCGAGCGCGAGCTCCTGGCGTGTCATGCGGTGATACCAGGGCTGTGTCGAGAGGACGCGGTCCCGCGGGACGCAATACGCCAGTATCTCGTCGTAGCTGGCGAACGCCGCGCTCCATGGGCCGCGCGGGCCGCCCCGCCAGCGGGCGCGGCTCGGCCTCGGCCTCCAGCGCGCTGCCGCGTTGTGTGAGAGGCGCTCGTGATGGCGCGGCCGTGCGCGTGATGACCATGTGAAGGCGCTGGGCTACCCTGCGACCGGAGGGTCTCTGACGGCGGCAGCCAAAGGAGCGCACCATGCCAACGACACCAAGCCCAGGGCCACACGCGCCGGTATCTGCTGGGGCGGACGCAGCGGAGCAGCGGCGACACGCGCCGGCCATCGAGCACATGCGGGCTGAACCCGAAGGCGCGGCGGTTCCGGATTCAACCGTACGGCCGAACGCGCCCTCGATGGCCGCGATGAACCCGTTCGTGCGGCTGCTCTTGCGCTCGCCACTGCACGCCGTGTTGAGCGATACGCTGCTGTTGCTCACGTACACTGGCCGCACGAGCGGTAGGCGGTACACCATTCCGATGGCCTATTCGCGCGTGGGCGATGTGATCACCGTGTTTACGCTGCATACGTGGTGGAAGAATCTGCGCGGCGGCGCTTCGATGGCTGGGCCGAGGCGATCGGCGACGATCACTCAGTCATCGCCGAGGCATTGCGGGCGCACCTGCGCGAGCATCCCAGAATGGCGCGAATTTACCACGTCCCGCTGGACGCCGATGGTCAGCCTGACATAGATGCCGTCAGGCAGGTCGCGCGATTCGTCGTGCTGGTGCGGATTCGGATTCGACTGGCGGCGTCTTCTGGGCAAGCGCCGCCCGCGCACGCCTGAGCAGCAGCCGAGATGGGGGGCGATGTGCGCCACGATTGAAGGAGGCAAGCCATGAGACGCTCGCGCGCCGATTATCAGGTGGTCCCGTATTCGAAGTACCGGCGGTGGATGGTGGCCGCTTATGGGTGGGCCGCACGGCACAAGCATATGATCCATGGCTTGATCGAAGTGGATGTGACCAGGGCGCGGGCGGTCCTGCGCGAGCACCAGGCGAAGACCGGGGAGGCTCTGTCATTCACGGCGTTCCTCGCTACCTGCCTGGCCAAAGCCGTTGACGAGCACAAAGCGGTGCAGGCGTATCGCCAGGGCGGGAAGCGGCTCGTGCTGTTCGAGGACGTGGACATCTATACCGTGATCGAGCATGACGTCGCGGGAGAGAAATACATCATTCCCCACGTCATCCGCACAGCGAATCGCAAGACGCTGCGCGAGCTGCATCATGAGATCCGCGTGGCCCAGGCTGCGGATGTGAACACCTTCCTGAAGCGGTCGCCGTTCTTGCTCTTGCCGACCGCGCTCTTTCGGCTCTTCGTGTGGGCCTTCGCCGGGATCGGGAGAAGGTATGCGCGGCTGTGGAAGACGACGGTGGGGACCGTGGGCATCACGGCGGTGGGGATGTTTGGGAACGGGGCCGGCTGGGGCATTCCGCCCGCCGCGCCGACGACACTGATGCTGACGGTGGGGGGCATTGGCGAGAAGCAGACGGTTGTGGACGGACACGTCGCCGTGCGGGAGTATTTGAGCCTGACGATTAGCGTGGATCACGACATCGTTGATGGCGCGCCCGCCGCACGCTTCACGCGCCGGTTGAAAGAGCTGATCGAGAGCGGCTACGGTCTCGCCGACGCCACGACCGAGGCGAGCTACGCCAGCACGCCAGCGGCCACGGGGAGGTGACGCGAGACGTAGAGGATGTGATAACGGTCGAGGTCGCGTGTGATCGGGATCAGCCGGGATCGGCGCGGAGACCAGCCACCTCAATCCCGGCGACGAGGCAAGCCTCGTCATTGTCGGAGTTGTCCCCGCTCGCTCCCGCCGCGCCGATGATCTCGCCCTCAGCGGAACGGATCAGTACGCCGCCAGGCACCGGCACGATACGCCCCCCGGCGAGGGATGCCAGGGCAGCGAAGAACGAGGGATTCTTTTCCGCGCGTGCCGCCAGGTTGCGAGTGCCGAAGCCCATGCCGAGGGCGCCCCAGGCTTTGCCGGTGGCAATGTCGGGCCGCAGCAGGCTTGAGCCGTCCTCCATTTTCAAGGCCACGAGACAGCCGCGCGCGTCCAGAACCGCCACGGTGATCGGCGCGAAGGTGTGGCGGCGCGCGTAGGCGAGGGCCTCGTCCACGATGCGTGAGGCCTGAAGCAGAGTGAGCACGATGATCTCCTTCGCAACGGGTTGTGGCGGTCCGTATAGCGGCTTCGTATCATCAACCCCTCCATTTCCAGAGCCACGGGAACGAGCGGGCGATAGATGCCGCTTCGGCCACTATAGCACACGGGCTATGACAAAGCGTTTCCGCTCAACCAATCCCAATCCTTGCCGGACCATTGCGAAGAGCAATCGCACGTTTAGTCCCGATGTGGTTGACACGCTCCTATGCTCCAGCTACTATAGCTGCCATCTACTCTGTATAGGCGTGGGCAAGGAGGTAGTGGATGGCTTCTCCTCTCGACGTACTGATCGCTACCACACTCGCCCGCGCGACGCGGACCTTTCGCACAAGCGCACATGGCGCTGCCGCGGGTCTTGAATTCGAGCGTGCGCTATACGATTCCGTCCTTCGCGCCCATGATTGGCGTTATGCAACTCCGCCCGATCAGTTTGACCTCGGTCTCCAGATCGCTACACGCACCGGCATCCGCTACGAGCATGATGGTATGGTCGCCACGGGCGAGACACTCTACACGCTTGAAGCGAAGTGGCTCGCCGGTCCCGTCACGCGCGAGATCGTCGGTATTGTGGTCATGAAGCTTCTGGACACGTTGATCGGCTCATACGCTGACATGGGGCATTTCGCTATCAAGCCTGTGATCATTGCTGGGAACGGAGGCGCGGACGCCGCTGCTTTCCAGTACGCGGCGGCATTCGGCATATTGCTCATCACGCCAGAGCGCCCGACGCCGTTCGAGATGCTTCACATCATCCAATCCCAACAGCCCAGCACGCCAGTTGCCCGGCGATTCCAACACGAGTGCGAAGCCTTGGCCGACGAACTTTGGCGCCCCTTTGGTGACATACTGCCATCCAGACAACATGCCCTTTCGCTGACTCTCGCAGCCGAACGTATCTATGACGCGAACCGAACCGCGCAACTATTGGAACACTGGGACGAGTGCCGGCAAACCGCCCGTGACTTGCGCCTCCTCGAACCGGCATCGCTCTCCAGCAGCAGACGAAATCGGAGGTCATCCGATGCCAGCAACCAAGACTGCTAGCGCCCGACCCGCTACGAAGGGGATAGCCCTCACTTTCGACCCACGCTACGTCGAGTGGGTTATCCAGGCATGGCTCGGCAAGGATTTGAGCGCAATGAAGCTGGACGCGCTGGTTGCGCTCGCCGCCGCTTACATTGAGGAGCGGCTGACTGAACTGACTTCCATGGGCTTGCATGAGGAAGATGTGTCGGCCGATGCCGTAAACAAGGCGATTGCGCTGCTGAAGAACCTTGGCCTGCTCCAGCAGCGGCGTGTGACGCCCAAGCCCCCGCGCCAACCACGCGGAAAGAAGGCTGCCCAGCCGGTGCCAGCCGCGCAGATGGCGGTTGAGCCTCCTTACTACGCCATCTCGGCCACGGCCGACGGCCGCGCGGTCCTGAGCGAGCCGCCCGCGACAGGTGGCATTCGCGTGGAACTGGTCCGTCGTATTGTGGCGCAGAGCCCAGAACTGACGGCACTGCTGACGGCACTAGACGAGCACGGCCCCCTCATCTGTCCCATTCGCAGCTTGACCCCGCTTGCCCCCACTCGCGGCGCCCCTTACGCCCGCGCGGTCGAGGATGGCATCGAGGAGTTCTGGTCGCGCATCCTGCGCCGCGATCCGCCTGCACCCAATGGGGCAGCGGCAAGAAGGCCCGCTCCCGCGAAGCTCATCGAGATCGCCGCTAAGGCCGCTTTGTCTCTGCATCCGACAGGTGTGGGGGCGCAGGCGGATAAGTTGCTACCTCTTGCGTCGGCGCTCGGTCTCGTCTGGATGGACACCCGGCAGGTCAATGCGGTGATCGGGGCCGAATATGTGGGTTCTGCGGCCACGCGACGCGACAACGGATACGCACCTAACACTCCTTTGTGGGCGACTATCCAGTCCCGTTTTGTCGAGGAGCTTGTCAGTGCTCACAGATCTCTTGCGGATAGTAGTGGCTTCGCAACAGTTACATCACTTCGCGGCGCGCTAGGGCGCAGACTATCGCTTGCATACCCCCAGATCGATGCACTTCTTCGTCAGGCACGGGATGCTGAAGATGCTGGGCGTTGGGCGATTCACCTTCAGTTTGAACCCAACGAGGACTGGGCCTATCGTGCTGACCGCCGCCCACTTGTGTGGCAGTCGCACGCCTTCGACCAGATTCTCGTCACGTCTTCCAGCTTAGCCCGTCCGATTCCGTGAGTCTCCTGAACCGAGAACCACCAACAAACGGCTCACGGCACGGTAATGCCAGTGTTGAGTGAGATTTACCATCAGACCATTAGGAGAGTAGGAGAGCCTCCATCATGCCAAAGTTCAAGTCACCCGTCAAAGCTCGACTGCAAGGATGGCACTTGAAGCGAGTGCCATTCCCTGCGACGCCTTTCGTCGATCCTTTCAATTCCGACCCGTTGCGTAACGGTGCTGTATTTGCCCGCGATCTCCGGCAGACAGAGATCACCAGGATCCGGCATGCACTGCTCAAAGAAGGTTTCGCCGGAGCTGTGAAGCCATGGGCATGGATGTGGGCGCAAAAGAAATTGGGCGGGAGCCTGGGAATGGGCAAGACCGCCCTGCTGACCTACATCACCGATCAGATCAATCAAGATTACGGAAGGAAGTTCTTTGGGCATGCTGCCCACTGGCTAGCAGTCTATGTTCCCGTCCACCCGACAACCAAGTCAGTTCCTGAGCTCGCTGCAACGGCACTTGCCTGTGTCTGCAACGAAGCTAGAGGTACAAGTCTCGATCGATTACTTCTAGGCCGCATCAGACGCAAGGTGATAATGCTGAGTAGCGAGAACGAATACCCATCAGAGGTGAGACAAGCTGCTGAAAGCAAATTCCTTGACGATAAATGGCTATCCAATCGAGGAGTCGATCTCACCCGCTTAGCAACGACAGTCCATAGACACTTGCGCGAGTGCAGAGTCAGCGCTGGGTTTGCTCAAGCAATAGCAGAAGGATCATTGCATCAGTACCTCGGCACGCTCAATGGCGATGCTAATCTGATCCCCGCTAGGCCAAGTCTGACGGCAAAGGCATTAACTCTTCTCTTGAACGACTTGGCGCGCGTGGTGAATGCAGCCGAGGTCAAGCGAGTGACGTTTCTACTCGATGACTTCTATTACTTGGTCAAGAGGACACCCCCAAAGGATCGCATCGACTTGGCTTCTGAACTCCGGGCTATGGCAATAAGCGGAGGCGCAAGCTACTACTCCGTCAAGGAGAACCTCTACAATTGGATCGCGGTGATGCATACCAACACCGCGTACACCTTCAGCGCCGCGTGGGAGTCCGTGGACCTGCATAAAGTGGCACCCCTGAAGCTCAATGCTGAAGAGAGCGTAGTGCTTCATCCATTTCCAGTTTATCAGGGGAAAGACCTTCTCGAAGCATTTCTGAGGTTCCAGCGTCCTAGCCATCCCCCTTACGACACCTACCCGTTCAGTGCTGAGGCGCTTGCGGCCATAGTAGCACTGTCAGCACAGGGGAAACCGGGGGCCGATGCCACCTTCGAACCTCGTAGCCTATTGCAGGCTGCTTATGAAGTTACCTGTGCAGCGCTCTTGCGTGAAGATGTGAACCCGCCTCTGGGACCGGCATTCGTTGAGCATGTGCTGACAGGCGTCCCGCTCAGCGAGGTAGCTGACTCTGACGAGGATGTAGCACCGAGCGAGAAACTGTTGCCCGTTGCAACGTCCTGTCTTTGCACATGCCATACAGACGAGGAGTCTGATATCCTAGACATCGTAGCCATTGTGGCAGGAGGCGGATCACGAGAGAAGGGCCAACAAATCCTGGGCTACCGTTGTATGGCCTGCAATATGCCCACCGCATTGCCGATCCCCGCCGAGGCTAAACAGCAT
>JAICVS010000244.1 GCA_025935195.1 Ktedonobacterales bacterium | reverse complement strand
TGCGCACGGTGGTATGCTGGAGGCGGGACGGGCGCCGTGCTGACACACGGGACCGCAACCATGGGCTGATCTCCTGCGCGAGGGTACGAGCCTCGTCGGGAGGTCAGCCTACCACTTCCTCTGGGTTACGAAACGCCCTCGGTTAACGGTAAACGTATCCACCGGCCCGCAATATACAGAAGCGCGGCGCGAACGGCAAGGGCGCGGTGTGCACTACTCAGGACTGGTGCATGTTCCCCGTCCTCCGCGGTTCAATTCCTCGGTTCAATTCCTCTCCCCACTCCTCCGTGTCCCTCCGTGTCCCTCCGTGTCCCTCCGTGTCCTCTGCGGTCGTTCTCCGTCTCCTCATGCCGCACGCGGGAGCGCCGCGACGGCCACCCGCTGCCGCGCCGCCAGCACCAGCGCGCCGATGCCCGCCACCGTGAGGATCGCGGCGAGGGGGAAAACCGCGAACAGGCTGAGCCGCGTCACCAGGCTGCCGAGCGCCGGGCCGACCATGAAGCCGGCGTTCACCGGCAGGTACGCGAAGGACATGATGCGCCCGCGCACCTCTGGCGCCGCCGATTCAGAGAGCACACTGAACGAGAGCGCGAAGACGCCGGAAGCCGCGCCATTGATCAGCGCCCAGGCGACGGCGAAGCCGATCAGGTCGTGCGTGAGCAGCGGCAGCGGCCAGAGCAGCGCCTCCACCGCCGCGCCCACCAGCAGCGTGCGCCAGTGGCCGTAGCGATCCGCCAGCGCGCCCATCGCCGGGCCGAGCGCCAGCGTCACCAGCCCGCCCACCCCCATCACGATCCCCACCGCCGTGCCGGGAGTGTCGCCGTGATAGAGCGACGTGATCGCCAGCGGCACATAGGTGAAGGCCAGCATCCAGCCCGCGAAGACGATGAACAGCGCCGGGAAGAGCGCGCGCAATCGCGGCGAGCGCGCGATCACACGCACCGAGTCCAGCGCCATCCCCAGCACCGGCCCGCTCGCCATGCCGCGGTATGTGTCGCGGTAGCCGAACGACATCGCCAGCGCGACCGCCAGCAGCACCGCCACGTCAATCGCCAGCAGGGCACGGAAGCCGAACGTATCCACCACCGGGCCGCCGGCTAGCGGCCCCACGAAAGCGCCGAGCGGCGCGGCGCTGTTCATGACCGAGAAAGCGAAGCCGCGCCGTGCATCGGGCACACGCTCGGCCAGCGTCGCCATCATCAGGCCGCTGTTGCCCAGCGCGAAGCTCATCACCGCCCGCGCCAGCACGAACATCCAGACATTGCCCGCCAGCAGCGCCAGCGTCCCCGCCAGCACATGCACGACGAACGAGCGCACGATCACCGGCTGGCGCGCGTAGCGATCCGCCAACGCGCCCCAGAACGGTAGGAACGGCAGCCCAACCGCGTTCGAGACCGAGACGGCGATGCCCGTCCACAGCGCCACATCGCGCGTGGCAATGCCCAGCGTCGGCAGATAGAGCGGCGTGAAGGCGTTCATCTGGCCCCAAAATGTCGTCTCGATGAAGCCGGCGAGCGAGAACAGCGCCAGCAGCCAGCGCCACGAACTGGGCATGCGCGGCAGGCGGATCGTGCGGACGGACATGCGAACGTGCTCCTGAAGAGATCGTTGGGCTGCTCATGGCGGCTATGATATCGCCGTGCGACCACTGGCGGCAGGCCCAAGCCAGAAGTGTAGCGCACGCATCCTGACATGCAGTGTCAGGATATGCGACCACATTCTGGCGCCCTCAGGGTGCGATACAGGTGAATGGGGTACGGCATGACAATCTCGGCAGGCGGCGCCCCGGCACTCCGTGCGGTACAATTACCCCCACAAGACACCTGAGCGCGGAGAATATCACTATGAGCGCTATCTGGCGACAGTTCGGCGCAGCCTGGCGCCAGGCGCGGGAGCGTATGGCGATGGCGCAATTCGCCAGCATCTCGGCGGTGGCGAACCCCGCCGTCGCCGCCTATCGTGACGACGTGCTGGCCCGCTTCCCCTACACCGACGAGGCGCGGCGCTGGCTGACCACGCGGATCGGCTTCGAGGTCCAGGATCTATCCAGCACACGCGGCGGCGGTTACTGGTATCCCGACCAGCGCAAGGTCTTCCTCTTCACGGCGCAGTACGAGGCCGCCATCCACGAGCTGGCCCACGCCTGGTGGCACGACCGCCGCATCGGGCGCGAGGAGGAGATGATCCAGGCCACCATTCGCCTCTCCGCGGAGCGCGATCCCCGCTACGCGCGCACCGCCGGCCTCGCCTACGGCTACATCCACGGCATCCCCGAGCAAAATTGGGCCGGCATGCTGGTGGAGCGCAACGACTGGGAGATGTACGCCGGGCTGGCGAGCGGCATGATGGCCGACATGCGCCTCATCCCGCCCTACGTGTACCCGCTCTACGACGGCATGTACCTGCTGCTGCCCGACGACGCCCCCTCGCCAGCCGCTCTCGCCCCGCACAACTGAAGCGCCGCCGCGCGCTGCGTGAGCTGCGTGATTAGTACCTGAGCGACACTGCCCACCGTCCTGCTATACTGTGCAGCGACACGAGCGCCGGAGTGGCGCGCGACAGCTTCGACCAGCCTCTAGGAGCGCAAGCAACATGGCGGACGTGCGGCCACTCCCCGGCATACGCTACGCGGCGGCGGACCAGCTCGCCGCGCTGGTGACGCCCCCGTACGACGTGATCGCGCCCGATGCCCAGGCGAGCTACTACGCCCGCCATCCCGACAACATCATCCGCCTCGAATTGGGTCGCGACGAACCGGGCGACGACGAGTTGAACAACCGCTACACTCGCGCCGCCGCCACCTTCGCCGAGTGGCGCCTGCGCGGCGTGCTGCGCCAGGACGCCCCCGCGCTCTACCTCTACGAGCAGCGCTTCACCTGGGACGGGCGCGAGTATCGCCGCCTGAGCCTGCTCGCCCGCGTCCGCCTCGAACCCTGGGAAGCCGGCATCATCCTGCCGCACGAGTACACCCTCGCCAAGCCCAAGGACGACCGGCTCAAGCTGCTGCGCGCCTGCGCCGCCAACCTCAGCCCGCTGCTGGCGCTCTACGACGACCCCGATCACGAGCTGGCGCGTCTGCTCGCGCCGTCGCTGGAAGCGCCCGCCGCCGCGGACTTCACGGACGAGACTGGCGAGCGCCACCGGCTCTGGGCGCTACGCGATGAATCGCTCGCCCACGCCATCGCGGCGTTCTTCGCGCCGCGCCAGCTCTACATGGCCGACGGCCACCACCGCTATGAAACCGCCCTCGCCTACCGCGACGAGCAGGCCGCGTCGCGCAAGGCGGACCTGCCCAGCGACGACGCCGCGCGCTTCACGCTGCTGGCGCTCTCCGCCGTCGAGGATTCCGGCCTGCTCGTGCTGCCGACGCATCGCATCCTGCGCGAGCTTGATCCCGCCGCCGTCGCCGCCCTGCCCACGCTGCTCGACCGCCACTTCACCGTCGAGCCGCTCGCTGCTCCGGTGGACGCTCCCGCCGCGCTCGCCCGGCTGGCAGAGGCACACCACGCCGGTGAGACCGCCTTCATTGCGGCAGGCCTGCGTGAAACGCTGCTGTTGCGGCTGCGCCCAGCGGGCCGCGCGGCGATGGATCGCGCGGGCGACGAAAATGACAACGCCTCGGACGCCTGGCGCCGCCTCGATCTCGCCGTCCTGCACGAGCTGGTGTTACGCGACGCACTGGGTATTAGCGGCGCTATGGTGCGCGCGGGGGAGCATATCAGCTACACGCGCGACGCCGCCGTCGCGCTCGCCGCCGCCCACGACGATGCGACCGGCGGCACGCTCGCCCTGCTGGTGAACGCTACGCCGCCCGCCGCCATCCGCGACGTGGCGCACGCCGGCGGCCGCATGCCGCAGAAATCCACCTACTTCTATCCCAAGCTCATTACCGGGCTGGTGATCAATCCTCTCTGGTAAGTCGGCTTGTGAGGATGAGGGAGGGCGCTATGGAGACGAGACCAACGCAAGACACACCGCCGGCCGTCTGCCCCGCGTGCGCCGCGCCTGTGGCCACCGGCGCACACTTCTGCTCGCTGTGCGGCACACCCCTTCAGCCCACGGCCACACCGGATGCCAGCGCGGGCGCGACCTCCGCATCATCGGCTGGGGGGATGCGCCAGTGCGCCTGGTGTGGGACGCTCAGC
>JAICVS010000044.1 GCA_025935195.1 Ktedonobacterales bacterium | reverse complement strand
GCGCGGCGAGCTACCTCAGCGAGCTGAGCCAGGGCGCGCGCTTCCTCTGGCGCGACCCGGTGCTGCTGAGCATCATCGCGACGGTGATGCTCACCAATCTGCTCGACGCCGGGTTCGGCGGCGTGCTCGCCCCCCTCTACGTCCGCCAGGTGTTCGGCAATGCCATCGTGCTGGGCGGTATCTTCGCCGTCTTCGGCCTTACCGCCTTCCTCGGCACCGTCGTCTTCGGCGCCATCGGCCACCGGCTGCCGCGCCGGTTGACGCTGGGTGGCGCCTTCACGCTGGCCGGCGGCACACGCTTCCTGGCGCTCGCGCTCATCCCCGCCGCGCCCGTCCTGCTGGCGGTCCAGGGTGTCGCCGGCTTCTTCATCGGCCCTATCAACCCACTGATTGATACGCTCGAATACGAGCGCGTTCCCCTGGAGCTGCGGGCGCGGGTCTTCGGCACCACCACGGCCGGCGCCATGATCGGCACCCCACTGGGCGCGCTGCTGGCCGGCCTCTGCGCGGCGAGCATCGGCGCGCGGACGACGCTGCTCGCCTTCGGCGTGTGCTATCTCGCCGCGACGCTCAGCCTACTGGTGAACCCCGCCCTCAAGCGTATGGAGCGGCCCACCGCACTGGAGGCGCCCATTCCGGCTGAGGTGTGACAGCCAGAGATGGTGTGTACTCAATCCTGGGCTGGCAGCGCGTCGAGCGTGGCCTCCAGGTGGCTCTGATACGCCGTGTCCACGCGCACTGGCTCGTCGCGGTTGAAGCGCTGGACCAGCTCACCGAGGAAGGCGATGCGGACGACGGCGGTGTAGACGTGTAGCGTGCGCTCCTGATCGTTCGTCAGATGCGGGTACGCCTGTCGCGCCATCTGGATCGCGTCTTCCAGCGTGGGCGAGCGCGTCATGCCGCATTGCCCGCCGCATCAGCCTGTCCGGTCAGCCGCGCCGCCTGCCGCCCGACCACCACTGCGAGCGCCAGCGCCACGCCCAGCACCGCCGCGCCGATGAAGAGCGGCAGCCGCAGCGTCACCGTCGCCAGCAGCGCGCCCAGCAGCGGGCCGGCGAACCACGAGAGCTGCGACGGCACCAGCGCGAAGTTCAGCACCGTTGTGCGCCGCTCTTCAGACGCCAGCAGCGCCAGCAGCGCCAGCACCGTCGTGCCAATGCCGCCCTGAAACAGGCCGATCCAGGCGATTGTGCCCTGCATCGGCAGCAGCGAGCCGGCCAGCGCCTCGCCCAACACCCCCAGCGCCACCGCGCCCACACAGATCGGCAGCACGCGCCAGCGCCCGACCAGATCGCCGAGCCGGCCCCACAGCGGCGTCGTCGCCGCCATCGCCAGCCCCGCCACCGTCAGCGAGATGCCGATCACCCCAGCCACCTGCGCCTCCGGGCCCGTGTAAAGCCGTTGCAGCAGGATGGGGAGGAATGGCGTCGTCAGCGAGATGCCGAACATCGCCGCGAAGTACAGCGCGAACAGCCGCGCCACCACCGGCGCGGCTAAGATGTCGTCCAGGGCCGTGCGCATCAGTTGGCCGGCGCTCTTGTCCGTCACACGGCGGCGCTGCTCGTCGCGCACCACCAGCGTCAGCACCACGCCCATCACCGCCGAGAGCGCGGCGTCGAGCAGCAGCAGCGTGCGGATGCCCGGGCCTTGCGCGAGCAGCCCCCCGAAGAGCGGGCCGATCGCCGAGCCGAGCGGGAAGCCGGCGCTGGCGATGCCCACGGCCAGGCCCAGCCGCCCGCGCGGCGTGCGGTCAGCCAGCAGCGCCAGCATCACGCCGGTGTTGCCGAAGACGAAGCCCGCCAGGAAGCGTGCCACCGCCAGCACCCAGACATTAGGCGCGAGCGCCGCGACCGTGAAGAGGATGCCTTCGACGTAGGCGCTGCGGATGATGATGATCTTGCGGCCATAGCGCTCGGCCCAGATGCCCCAGAACGGCAGCAGCGGCAGGCCGATCACGAACGCCAGCGATTGCAAGATGCCGGTCCACTGCGGAATCTGCGCCCGCGCCACGCCGAGCTGCTGCAGGTAGAGCGGTGTGAACGCGCCGAGGTGGCCGAACGCCTGCGACTCGACGATGCCCGCGAGCGTGAAGACGCCGAGCAGCACGCGCCAGTCATTGCCGCGCGGCCCCGGCTCCGGCGCCAGCGCCTCCTCCACCCGCATCACATCCGTCGTCATCGCTCACTCCCGCCCTATGACAAGCTCTCATCCCGGCATGCGCCCGCCGCCGGTGACACTGCTTCCGAGACTATAGCATGGCGCGTCGGCAGCGCGGCAATGGCCTATCTGGCTGGCTGGATCGGGACAGGTCATTCTCGTGTGCCGTGGGACAGCTCGGCGTGGTACGCTGTGCGAGCCGCGTCGCGGCGGTCCCGCGCTGCGCATGTAAGCGCATGGGGCGGCCGCGCGTATTCACTCTGATCCGACCGTCAGCGCGGTAGAGCGTCCAGTGGCCCCAAGTGGAGAAGCGCGTGAAAGCACTGATCGTCATCCCAACATACAACGAGCGCGAGAACATCGCGGACATCCTCGGCGACATCCTGCGCGCCGCGCCGGACGCCGATGTGCTCGTGATTGACGATAACTCGCCGGATGGCACCGGCCGGATCGCCGGCGAGCTGGCCGCGGATGAGCTCCGCATCCACGTGCTGCACCGGCCGGGCAAGCTGGGGCTGGGCACCGCGTACATCGCCGGCTTCCGCTACGCGATTGAGCGCGGCTACGATCTGGTCTTCGAGATGGACGCCGACTATTCGCACGATCCGAGCTATCTGCCGAGCTTCTTCACCGCCATCGCGAACGCCGACCTCGTGATCGGCTCGCGCTACGTGCGTGGCGGCGGCACGCCGAACTGGTCCGCGCCGCGCAAATTCATCAGCGGCGGCGGCAACACCTTCGCCCGCGCCGTGCTGGGCATCCCCATCCACGACTGCACCGCCGGCTTCCGCTGCTACCGCACCGCGGCGCTGCGCACGCTCGATCTGGCGCGCATCCACACCCAAGGGTACGCCTTCCAGGTAGAGATGGCGTACCTCTTCTGGAAGCGCGGCTTCCGCGTGCGCGAGGTGCCGATCATCTTCGTGGACCGGCGTGTGGGCAAGTCGAAGATGTCGCGCTCGATCTTCATCGAAGGCTTCGTGTGGGTCGTGCGCACGCGCCTGTTTGGCGATCCCGCCCTGCATGCCGCGCCGTCGCGCGAGATGGCGTCCGCTGCCGCGCCCGCCGCGACTGACGCGGATGCGCCCTCGGCCAGCACCGCCGGCACGTCTCGCCCATCATCCCGCCCATAAGCGCGACAGGGCAAGACAGGGCAAGACAGGGCAAGACAGGATCGCGCCGCGGCTATTCGGGCAGCGGCGCTCCTTGCATCCACTCCCCTGGGTCCGCGAACGTCATGCGCGTATAGGGCAGCGTGCGCTGCGCCAGCGCCTCCGCCAGCGTGCGCGCGCTGGACTCCATCTCCAGCCCAGTGGGCGCCCGCGAGCCCATGCCCAGCACGAAGCGCGCGGCGAGGATGAGCCGGTCGCCACGCATCCATCCCCGCGCCTCGTGAACCTGCGGAATTGCGCGCGCCGCCCGCCCGAAGTGCAGCGCGACATCGCGCGCGAACTCCTTACGGAAGTCGCTGCCCGGCAGCGAGGACGGCTCCGGCGGTAGCTCCACCTCCACCGACGGCAGCACCACCACCTCCGGCGGCCCACCCAGCCCGCCACGCGAGAACTGGCGCGACTCGTCATAGATCGACGACGGCGCCTCACCCAGAGCCGGCGGAGCGGTTGGCCGTGAGATGACGGGCGGCCCCTGACGTTCGAAGGCGGGTCGTGAACCAGGCGGCGTGCGCGGCAGGGAGACTGGCGGCACACGCGGCGCATTGTAGGGCGTCACGCCAGACGACTCCGCGCTGAAGCCGCCATACGGCCGGTTGCCGAGTGGCATGCCGCCGCCCGCCGGCCCCGCGGGCATGCCGTCGCGCGGGCTGAACGCTTCGGAGCCGCGGCTGCCGAGACGCACGCGCAACAGGTTGACCCAGCCCGCGACTTTCGCCGGGTCCACCTGGAGTGGAAGCCAGGGCGCATCCGGCCCGGACGGAGCGGGGTGCGCCGCCGGGAAGTGCAGCGCGAGCTGCACCCACACCTCGCGCTCCTCCGGGCTGGCGCCAGCGTCGCCGCCCGGCTGGCGGAAGGCGTCCGCGATGTTGCCCGACGGCCCCTGCCAGCGGACGTGCGTCAGTGTGAGCGGGTTCTCGGCCCAGCGCCGCGCGGCATAGAGCTGGCCGCCCTGTGTCACATATGCCTGCAAGACCTGATAGATGCCTGTGCCGACTGGGCTTCCGTGCCCCCAGCCGCCATCTGCCATTGTGGATCCTCCGCGCGACCTCCGCTGGCGCACCTGATCGGCGTTAAGCCGGATGGCAGGTGGCACTCCCCCTCCACATAGCGCGCCGGAGTGCCGGCGGGTGGCGCCAGGTGGAATCGTCAGTCGCGTGTCTCAACTAGAAGATGATGTATGCGCACCCGCGGCGTGTTGGCCGTGAGTGCGCTCTCCGTGTACCGGTGCGCGGCGCACTCGGAGTGAGTCGCGTGCCGGGCTGGCAGCGCAATAATCCCGGCCGCGTTGGCGCGAGTATAGCACGCGGCCCGCTTCAGGACAACACAACGGGTACTTCAGGCTACGAGAAGGTGAACGCTCACCAGCGCGGATCGTCTAGATCGCGGGGAAGCCAGGGAGCATCGTCGCTCGGCAGGCCGGGCAGACCAGAGAGGCCGAGGTCATCCGTCCCGGCCGGTGGACGCGAGCGCGCGGAGGATGAGGATGCTGAGGCGGGATTGCCGGTCCGGCGTTGAGCCTTCCACTCCCCCGTCTGCCCGCGGCCGGCCACGGGCATCTGACCTGTAGGGCCTGTCTGCCCCGGATGGCTCCTCTGGCCCCGCTGAATCAAAGGCATTTGCCCCGTGTTGCCGCGCCCAGCCTGCGCAGCGGGCCATGCCGCGCCAGTCTGGCTCGGCCGCTTCGTCGTGCGCGGCGGATTGCCGCCACTGGCGCTGGCGGAACCATGCCCTGTCTGCCCCGTCAGGCGTGGTGCGCCGGTGGCGCGCGGCGGCATCGTGCGCTGGGCGCCACCGGCGCCGCTGAGCGCGATGGGATAGGAGCCGGTATTCCGTGGGCGCATGCCAGAGACGGCGGACATCCAGCCGGTGTCGCCTGTGCGCGCCGGCTGCTGTATGGGGAATCGGCCAGTCCCGCCAGTGCGGTAGATGCCGCTGGACGGCCGCGACGGGCGCTGGCTTCGCGCATCACCAGCGCCGAAAGCGCGGCGGAAGCGTGAGATCCACGCCGCCCAGAGGGAGCCGGAAGAGCGGGAGCGCCGCTCGCCCATGCCGCCGCCGCTGGGAGAGCGCGGGCCGACCGGCTCGCCGAGCGTGGCGGCGACACCGTTGATGGACTCACCCAGCTCGTGCGCGCAGAGCTGCAGCTCGCGGCCGCTATCGGTGACGGCGTTGCTTTCCGACACAACAGTACCCATCAGCGTGCCGAGCTGACGGCACAGATCGCGCAGGTGGGCGGCGGTGGTGCCCACGCGCGCCGAGACAACCGCGGACTGGCGCGCCAGCTCCAGCGCACGCTCCGGCGCATGCTCCATGCCCGGCTGCGACATACCGGCCCAGATCTCGCTCGCCGTCTCGCGCAGCTCGGCGTGCCCCTGATCCAGCGAGGTGGAGAGCGCGTCGAGCGTGCGCATATGCTCGTGTACCCGGCGCGCGGCGCCGTTCTGGCGGCCGGCGCGCTCGATCTGCGCGCGGGCGACCCCATCCAGCGTCGTGGCGGCGGTGGCGACGCCGTCGAGGCGGGCATCGAGCGCATGCAGCGTTCCCAGCGTAAAGGCGTTGAAGAACCAGACGCCAACCATGATGCAGAGCAGCGCGGCGAGCAGGCCGACGAGCAGCAGCAGCACGGCGAGCTGCACAGCCGGCGCCGTCACCGTCTCCAGCGGAGTGGCAGAGCCGAGCGCGCCGACGAAGGCGCCGCTGGAGTCGAACATCGGCTGGAAACCGGCGATGTAATCAATCCCGCGGATGGGGACGACACCGCTATAGGGCTGGTGGCAGGCCTGCGTGTCGGAGGAGCCGCACTGACCAAGCAGTGAGTCGTAGGCGGGGCCGCTGAGGGCGTCGCCGAGCGCGCGCGTGGCGCCGGCGGCATGGCCGTGGCCGTCGCTGGTCGGCAGGTTGGTCGAGATGGCGACGAGGTTGGCGCCCTCGATCTGATAGATGGTGGTATAGGCGTTGTCGAGGCCGCGCGCGCGGTCCACGATGGCGGTGTCGTTGTTGAGGGTGAGGCTGGCGCTATCCACGCCGACGACGAGATGGCCGTCAGCGATGACGAGGTTCGGCCCCTGGTCGGCGATCAGTTGGCGCGCGACGCTGGCGTTTCGCAGCTCACGCTGGCCGGCATCGCCGATGGCGTTGACACGCGCGCCTACGTAGGCCAGCCCCGCCATGCTCAGCGTGCAGACGGCTGCCAGCGCGATCAGCAGCGGCAGGAAGCGCTGGTGCAGGCGCAGGCGTGGATACTCGCCGCGCCGGGGAGGCAGCGCCGCGATGGCGGCGATGGCGGGCGGTGCGCCAGTCATCACGCCGCGCGCCCGCGCTTCGCCAGAGAATTCAGCGTCTCGTTCGATCTGGCTCATATTCTGCTTGCCTCACCCCTAGACCTGACCAGCCACAGCCCACCCCTGCCGCTGCACACGATGACAGCGGGCACACCTGCCCCCGTTTCTTGTGTTCCGCCTCATCATGGCATTGCGCACGTTATGTCGTCAATCGCATAGGGGGAATGTCGTGACATGCTCCTCAGCCCTAACGGGCGGGGCTTCTCAGGCTACGCTCGCCGCACCCGGCCACGTTAGCGCCTGACGGGCCTGCCCGGCCCGACGCAAGAATGTTCAGGGCCGCGTTCTCATCACGGTCCAGGACCAGGCCACAGTTCGTACAGACATGCGTGCGCACACTCAAACTTTTGTAGATGCGCTCCCCGCACCCGCTGCAATCCTGGCTGGTATACGCGGGAGGGATGACTTCCACTCGCTTGCCGGCCCATGCTGCCTTGCAAGTGAGGATACGCCGGAAGGCATACCATCCCGCGTCGTTGATCGATTTGTTGAGGCCAGCTTTGTGTGCGGCCCCATTGTGCGCATAGCCGCCGTTGCCGTCCGGCTTCGCATTGGGGCGGCGGCTGAGGTTGCGTATCTGGAGGTCTTCGAGATAGATCACGTCATAGTCGCGCACGAGCGAAAGGGCCGTCTTGTGGTGGAAGTCGCTCCGCTGGCGCTTGACCTTCTGATACTTCTTCGCGCAGTGCCCCACCGCTTTCCACCATCGCTTGCTGCCCTTCGTGCGGCGGGACACGCGATGCTGGGCCTTCCTCAGCCCCTTCTCGGCTTTGCGATGATGCCGGGGGTTCTCAACGTGTTCCCCGCCCGCCGTCACCAGGAAGACCTTGAGGCCGACATCTATGCCCGTCTCCCTCCCAGTGAGGGGCAACGGCTCTCTTGGCACCTCCGCACACGAGATGGAGGCGTACCAGCCGTCCGCTTCCCGGCTGATGGTGACGGTCTTGAGTGTGCCCTGAAGCGGACGGTGCAAGCGAAGGGGAATACGGCCAATCTTCGACAGGCTGAGTACCCCGCCGTCCAGCACCGCACCGCCGCCATACTGGGGATAGGTGAAGGAGTGGTAGCGGCCACGCCCTTGAAAGCGCGGATAGCCGGGCGTCTCACCGTTCTTGACACGACGGAAGAAGGCTTGGAAAGCGCGCTCCACGCGCAGGATCACATCCTGCAACACCTGAGCGTTGACCTCAGCATATTCCGGGCAGGCGGTTTTGAGGTCTGGCAGCTCCGCCTTTTGCTGGTAGTAGGTGGCGCTCACCCATTGTCCGCGCTCCCACCACGTCTTGCGTTGTTCGAGGGCAACGTTGTAGAGCGTGCGGCAGCGCCACAGCACCAGATCCAGCGCCTGTTCCTGCTCTGGCGTCGGCCGTAGCTGGTACTTGAAGGTTGTGCGCACTGTCGCTGTGTCCACGCCCGGCTCCTGGGAGATGATGGTGGGGTGACGCGAGTGGCGTCACACGTTGTTCATGCGGGCAGTAGAACATATTAGATAGCGCAGAGTCAACAATTGGCACTCTCCGTAGACCTTCGGGCTACCCGGCTTTCATCACCCTGCCTTTCGGCAGGGGGCCTCAACTGAGAGTTTTCGCTAGCGATGGAGAAGAGACGAAGAACGAGCACCCGCGGATACGGAGGTAGAGGGAGCGAGGCGTTATAATAGGTGTGGGATCAGCCGTCCAACGGCGGCCGGCACTGCGCTCACTCGACGACGAGGAGACGAGAGATGATGCTGAAAGACACGATGCTCTACCTGGCGAAGCAAGACGGAATCCGCGCGTTCGTGAGCCACAACCGCGCCGCGCGGCGCGTGGCGCGGCGCTTCGTCGCCGGCGAGGCGCTGGACGAAGCGCTGGACGTCGCGCGGGCGCTCAACCGCGAGCATATCAGCGTCTCGCTGGATCACCTGGGCGAGAACGTGGCGGACGCGGCGGAAGCGAGCGCGGCCGCGCGCGACTATATCACCATCCTCGAACGCATCGGCGGCGAGGACGCGGAAGCCAACATCTCCGTCAAGCTCACGGCGCTGGGGCTGGACATCGGCGCGGCGCTCTGCCGCGAGAACCTGGCGCTGGTGCTGGCGCGTGCGCGCGATCTGGGCATCTTCGTGCGTGTGGACATGGAAGGCTCGGCCTACACCCAGCGCACGCTCGATCTGGTGCTGGACCTGCACCGCGAGTACGCGAACGTCGGCACGGTCCTGCAATCCATGCTCTATCGCACGCCGGACGACGCCGAGGCGCTGATCGCCAGTGGCGTGCGCGTGCGGCTGGTGAAGGGAGCGTACCTGGAGCCGCCGTCGCTGGCGTTCGTGAAGAAAGCGGACGTGGATCGGCAGTACGTCGAGGTCATGCGCGCGCTGCTGGAGCGCGGCGTGTATCCGGCAATCGCCACGCACGACGAGGAGATTCTCGTGGAGGCGCAGCGCTACGCCGAGGTGTACGGCATCAAGCGAGCGCGCTTCGAGTTTCAGATGCTCTACGGCATCCGGCGCGACCTGCAAGAGCAGCTGGCGCGCGCGGGGTACAACGTGCGCGTCTACGTGCCGTACGGGACGCAGTGGTATCCCTATCTGACACGGCGCCTGGCGGAGCGACCGGCGAATCTCGTGTTCGTGATGAGCAACGCGCTGCGCGGGTGACGGGTGATGGCCTATGCGTGCGCCACGCCGATGGCCGAATACATGGCGCTCATGAACGTCGAGGGCGCGATCGCGAGACGGCGGATGTCATGCAGCCCGGCCTCACCGGCGAGGAACTGGAACGACTCGTAATCAACGGGGTAGGGCACCCAGGGGTTGCCGCGGCGCGACTCGTACTCGACGATCAGAAACACGCCGCCATCAGGCCTGAGGTGGCCACGAAGCTGGCGAAAGACGGCGCCCTGGCGCTCGAAAGGAACGAAGTGCAGCGCGTTCGCCATCAGCATGCCGTCGAGCGGGGGCAGCTCCAGCGGGCGCGTGAAGTCGCTGTTGAGATACGTGATGGCGCTGCCGGGGAATTCAGTGTCCATGGCGCGGCGCTGCTTGTCGAGCGCCTTCGCGTCGCGGTCAACCGAGTAGATGCGCACCTCAGGTCCGAGCAGGCGGCGCAGCACCAGCGTGAAGATGCCGCTGCCGGAGCCAATGTCAGCCCAGATGCCGCCGGGTTGGCTGATGCCCGGCAGGATCAGATCGCGCTCTTTGCTCACGGCGTGGTCTCCTCTCGCGGACCCGTGCCAACAGTACACATCATAGGCGGCGCCGGCCGCAAGGGCGCGCGCATTGGTGGACCGCCCCGCCACTTGTGCCCGCATCGCATGCGTTCTACACTATCGTCGGGCGGATGCCAAGCGGTTGACCGGGCAGGGGGTGCGACATGAGCGGGATGATCCGATGCGTCAAGTGCGGCCGCGTGGCCTCGCGCATGAAGACGCTGGTGGAGCGCGACGTGGACGGCAATATTCTTGAGACGCACGAGCCGGCGCTGTGTGAACTCCATTTCAGGGATGAGCTGGCGATTCAGGAGGGGCTGGCGCCGGACCCATTCACCTCCGATCCAGAGCTGGCGATGTGGCGGCGTGTCACCGCGCAATACGTCGCGCGCATCCGCGGCCTGCTCGGCCTGCCACGCTATTGACGGCCGCGACGATCTCCCCTGACAGGAACAGTATGCACCTTTACCTATCTACACGCACCCTTGGCTCGTCGCCTCGATGATCCATCTGGTGAGGCGCTGGAACTGCGCAACATCGGTCGGCTTCTCGGTCTGGATCGCGGGCGGATGGCCGAGGGACGCCGGCTCATCGAACAAAGCTGGATGACCTACGAGCGTCTTGGCGATGAGTACGAGATCGGCAGGTGCCATCAGCAACTCGCATCGCCGATGTGCGCGAAGGCCAGCGTGAAGAAATCATCGCCCACTACCGCGAGGCGTTGCGCCGCTTCGCGCAGGTGCGGTCGCCCGACGCCGAGGTTGTGCGCGCGGCGCTGCATGAGCTCGGCGCGCCGATCCCCGACCCGCCCGCGCCCCTCGCATGACTGACTGACCGTCAGTCATCGTCGCCCGGCCATCCGCCGCGCCTCCCTCTTCGCCCATCCCGCCCTTCACCACCATCCCCGGCCCGCGGCCCCTTCCCCGCGAGGGTTGCGGGGTTGGGGGTGAGGTGCTCCGCTTGACATCCCACCCCACCACGTGGTAAATTAGTTCTATTCACACGACGCCCCCTCCCCCGCGCCGCCAGCACCTTAACAACCGCATACAGAGCCGTATCTGCCAATCCGACCCGCTCGCGGCCACGTATCTGACGGCGTGGATGCGACCGCCATCCACCCACATCCTTGCCGTTTCTTGCCGCCCACCGTGCCGTTTCTTGCCACATCCTTGCCGCTTTTGCCACATCCTTGCCGCTTTTGCCGCCCATAACGCGAAACGTCAAGTGGTCACAGGCCGCAAACCGGCTTGAATGCGGCATCCGCGAGGAGGACGCTCCCAACACACCATCAAAAAGCGGCAAAAACGGCAATGTTGACCGCGCCAGTCAACTTTTGCCGTCTGCCGCTCTTTCCCCAACCGACGCAGGTCGGTTTCGTGGCCGCAGGCCCCCAGGCGCGGTTTCAACCGCCGGCTCCCGCGCCACTGCTACGACGCCGACTCCGTCGGGTTCGCGTGATCGTGAATGTGCGCCTCTTTGCCGTGCTGCTGCTCTTCCTCGTCACGCCCATAATCGTGACTATGCGTCAGCGCGTTGTGGTTGTGCTCGTGGCTGTGCCAGTGCGTGCGATGCTCCCACTCGCCCACAGGCCCGCCGCGGTGATGATGCGTCACATGGTAGTGGTCATGTGTGTGTGTGCGCCCCTCGTGCGTGTGCGTGGGCATCTTGCCCTCGCCCTGCGTGTGCTGCCCCGCCGCCGGCGCGGCACCCGCATCGGTGCGGCCCGCGCCCGTCAGCAGCTCGTCTCGCACCTGCTGTTCGCGCGTATCCAGCGGATTCGCGGTTCCCGGCATCGGTTCCATATGCCTGCCTCCTCCTCGCGCGTCCCGGCGCACCGCGCGCCGGGACGACATACGAACCGACTGCCGCAGAATCCGTACCTGACGGCCATAGGGCGGCGGAGATCGGCGCGGGCGGCGATGTAGTATGGAGAAGCGGCTGACTGGCGGCGTGGCGGAGTGGTGTGTCATGCCATTGTTCACTGGAAGCGCATTCACATGGGAGGAGGGGCGGAGATGACGGAGACGCTGCTTGCCGGGCTGATCGGCCATCCAGTCGCGCACTCGCGCTCGCCCGCGCTGCAACAGGCCGCGTTCGACGCGCTCGGCATCGCCGCGCGCTACGAGCTGTGGGACACCCCGGCGGAGGCGCTCGCGGCGCGGATCGCGGCGTTGCGCCAGCCAGGATATCTGGGCGCGAACGTCACCATCCCGCACAAAGCGGCCGTCATCCCCCTGCTAGACGCGCTCGATCCGTTGGCGGTGCGGCTCGCCGCCGTCAACACCATCGCGCGCGAGGCGGCAGCGGAAAGTGGGAGCGTCCGGCTCGTCGGGTACAACACCGACGTGACAGGCCTGCGGCGGGCGCTGGCGGAACGGGGCGCGTGGACGGCGGGGCGGCGCATGCTGGTGCTCGGCGCGGGCGGCGCCGCTCAGGCGGCGCTCGGCGTTGCGGCCCGTGAAAGCGCGGTGGTGTGGATAGCCGCGCGACGACTGGAGGCGGCGCGGGCGGCGCTCGACGCCTTCCAGCGGCGGGCGCAAGCGGATGCGCTGGCCCTGTCCGATAGGGGCGATGAGCCGGATCACGCCATCGCGCTCGACGACGCGGAGCGACTCAGCGCCGCGCTGGCGACGACCGCCGTCCTCATCAACGCCACGCCGGTCGGCACGCGCGATCCCGACGCCAGCCCCATCCCCGTCGCGCTGCTGCGACATCTGCCAGCGGAGGCGTTCGTCTTCGACATGGTCTACAACCCGCCCGAGACGGCGCTGGTGCGCGCCGCGCGCGCGCTAGACCTGCGCGCATCCGGCGGCCTGCCGATGCTGCTCTACCAGGGCGCGGACGCCTTCCACCTCTGGACGGGACGCGAGCCGCCGCTGGACCTGATGCGTAACGCAGTGGGCATCGCGCCGTAGAATAGAGAGAGAATAGATGAGCGAAAGCCTATCTTGCCGTTCGCCAATCAATCCTCAGCCGGTGCCGTCACAGTGCCGTGAAAGGAGCCGGACTCCATGAAGCCATCGGAACCGTTGGAATCGCTGGAGCCGTTGGAGCAAGAGATCGCGCCGCCAGACGCGTATATGGAAAACGGGCACGCTGGCCCGCCACAGCCGCCCCAGGCTGGAGCGAACGGAGCGCGGGCCGCTCACCGCCCGCGCTGGCGCACCTACACCGCCTTCGTGCTTTCGGGCGGCGGCGCGCGTGGTGCGCTGCAAGTGGGGGCGCTGCGCGCGCTGCTGGAAGCGGGCGAGCGGCCGGACGTCGTGGTCGGCACCTCCATCGGCGCGTGGAACGGCGCGCTGCTGGCGCGTGATCCGACACCGGCGGGCGTGGAGCGGCTAGCCGAGGTCTGGTTGACGGCGCATCCCACGCGCGTGCTGCTGGGCCTGGAGCCGAACGGCCACTCACCGGCGATGGCGATTGCCAGCTCGCGCTATGCCACCTACATCGCGGCCGCCCAACGGCTGGCGGCGGGCCATCCCTCGCTCTACGGCGACGTGGGGCTGCGCAACTTCGCCCAGGCCGCCGTCGGCGAGCTGACGTTCGAGGAGCTGGCGGTGCCGCTGCGCGTAATCGCGGCGGACATCACCCACGGGCGCCGCGCCGTCTTCAGCACCGGCCCCATCGCGCCCGCCATCCTGGCGTCCTCGGCCATCCCCGGCATCTTCCCGCCCGTGCGCATCGGCGACACCGTCTACGTAGACGGCGGCATCCTCGACAACGCGAGCATCGAGACGGCGCTGGCGCTGGGCGCGCGCCGGCTCTTCATCCTCGATGTCGGCTACGACGAGGGCGGCGCGGGGTCGGCGCTCTGGCTGCCGGAGCCAGAGGAGATCAAAGAGATCAAGAGCAACGGCAAGCCGGCGCGCTCCTCGCGCGGCTCGCGCAGCGGCGTGCATCCGCTGGCAGCGGTGCTGGAGCGTTCCTCGCAGGTGATGAGCCGCTACCACTTCGACCGCGCCATCGCGCGCATCCCACGCGGCATCGAGACACACGTGCTGCGCATCGGCAACAGCTCAGGCGGCGGCGCGCTTGAGTTCGAGAAGGCGCCGGAGTGGATCGCCGCTGGCTACGAGTCGGCGCGCGCGCAATTGGAGCGATCACATGTGGCGGCACGCCCGGCAGCAATGCACGTCTCGGCCGGAGGCGAGGCGGCGGAGTGAGGCGACAGAATGTGTCTCATGCTCGCGGCCAATCCTTCATGACCTCACGCAGGCCGCCGAGCACGTCATCCCAGCTCACGAGCTGGAGCCTGTCGTCGCGCAGCACGGTGCGGCCGCCAACGATCACCTCGCGAATGGCCCGCTGCGTCATCGAGTAGACGATGTTCTTCTCATAGCTGAACGGCGGCTGGAGCGAGGGATCGTCGCTGTCGAGCAGGACGAAATCGGCGTACTGCCCGGCCTCGATGCGCCCCGCCGGCAGGCCCAGCGTATCCGCGCTGCCCGCCGTGCCCATCGCGAAGGCGGTCTCCGCCGGCACGACCTCGGAGCTCAGATGCGTCACCTTCTGCAACAGCGCGCACATGCGCATCTCATCGAAGACCGAGACGCGGTTGTTGGAGCAGCCGCCATCGCTGCCCAGGCCGATCTTCACGCCCGCGCCCAGCATGTCCACGATGCGCGTCACACCGTCGCCCAGGAACATGTTGCTGGCGGGATTGTAGACCAGCCGCACATCGCGCGCGCCCATCAGGCGGATGTCGTCATCCTCCAGCCAGACACAGTGGATCGCGGTCATGCGCTCCATCGCCAGGCCCAGCGACTCCAGCCAGCGCATCGGCGTCTTACCATACCGCTCGCGGATGGTGTCGCGCTCGTAGCGCCCCTCAGCGACGTGGATGTGAAAGCGCGTGTCCAGCTCCTCGGCCAGCCGCGATCCCGCTTGAATCATGGCGGGGCTGGCGGCGTGCGGCGAGTGCGGCGCCGGGCAGACATGCACGTCGTCGTGGCCGCGATACTCCTGCCACAGCTCGCGTGTGCGCGCCACGGCATCCGCGATGGACTCCTGATACTCCTTCGGCGCACCCTCCCAGTCGTACATCGTGCGGGCGAGGACGATGCGCATGCCGAGGTCTCGCGCGGCGCGGATGACGGCGCGGTCGTTGGCGTTGCCGTCGCGGTGGATGTAGAAGAAGTCGCAGACGGTGGTGACGCCGTTGCGGATCATCTCGGCGAAGGCGAAGCGCGCACCGTGGTAGACGGCGGCCTCATCCATGCGCGGCGTGTAGGCGTAGAGCGCGCGGTCGCGCCAGCTGAAGAAGTCGCAGTCGTCGGCGATGCCGCGCAGCATGGACTGGAAGGAGTGGTTGTGGGCGTTGAGCGTGCCGGGGGCGAGCAGCCGCCGCGGCAGCCGCTCGATCTTGGCATCGGCGCCCAGCTCGGCCACCGGGCAGACGCGGGCGATGCGCCCGCCCTCGACGACGACCGCCGTGTCAGGCTGGAAGCGCCCGCCAACGAGGGTCTGCTCTGCGGCGAGAATGCGATTCGGATAGGCCGACGTTGGCATGGGATTATCTCCTGCTCTATCGCTCGTCTTGGCCCTGTTCACGATGCCTTGTGCTTTGAGCCGCTGTCGGCAGCAGCAAGGCGTACCATCGAAGTGGAATCGGGAGATCAAGAGGGATACCCAAGCCCAACGGCGTCGAGAGGGCAGCCACCAGCGCCATCGCGAGACCCAGCGATACCGAAACGACCGCGATTCCGAGCGCAAGAGCATGTGGCAGCCCGAAGTCACCAGTTAACAACAGCGAGGAGATGGCTTCGCACACTCCAGAGCCACCCATGAAGAACATACCCGGCCGTAACCCGCGCCCATACCCTGGGCGAAATCGGGTGCGAAGTGCCATCACGAGCATCGCTACGCCCAGGCACAACACGAGTCCAAACATGAACCATGCGACAGGAGTTGGCATTGCTCAACCTAGCACGCTTTCCGCAGGCTGACCGGCGATGGGTTGGCGTCGCTCTCGGCCATCATGCGCTGGCCCAACTGCCACAGTATAGCAGCCGCATTCCCTGCTCTCGCCACCTCTCACCGCTCAGTCTGCCCTCTGCGTCCTCTGCCCATCCGCGGCAGGGTAAGCGGGCAAGGGAAAGGGTAGCTGATATGGGACCAGCGCTCAGCGTTGCTCGACGGCCAGCCGGAGGCCGAGCGCGATCAGCACCACCCCCGTGATCCGCGCCGCGAGAGCGCGCACGCGCTCGCCAACGGCGCCGCGGCCCGCCCGACTGATGGCATAGCCGTACAGATTGAGCCAGGCGAGCAGGATGGCCTCGTAGGCGAGCAGCATCAACAGCAGGCGCAACGCGCTATCGCCGGGGCTGACGAACTGGGGCAGTACCGTGGCGAAGATCGCGCCGGCCTTGGGATTGAGGAGGTTGCTCACGAACCCTTGCCACAACGCGCTTCGGTCGCCGAGGCGTGAGTCTGCCGGAGCGGATGTTGTCGCGCCGTACGCGCGGGGCTGCGCGTGCGGTCGGGCGAGCAGGGCGCGCAAGCCGAGGAAGCACAGGTACGCCGCGCCGGCAAGCTTGAACACGGTGAACGCGACCGCCGATTGTTCGAGCAGGACAGCAACCCCCAGCACGGACGCGACCGCCCAGACGACACTGCCCGCGCCGATGCCAAGCGCGGTGAGCGAGGCGACGCGTCGCCCCGCCAGCAGCGCATTACGTGTGACAAGCGCGGTATCCGGCCCCGGCGTGACGATCAGCAGCGCGGCGACGGCGAGGTAGGTCGCGAAGCGCGCATCGAAAACATGCATTGTCCACTCCCCGCGCGGTCCGCCGTGGCGCGTCCGGCGCTCAGGAGAAGATGTAGACGAAGTGGACGTGCGGCGAGACGTGGATGTAGCGGTAGTCAATCTTGCCGAAGCCGGCGCCGCGCCAGGCGAAATTCATCTCGCTGATCAGCACCCAGTAGTGATCGGGCGAGACGGCGACGGCGACCGCCCAATGGCCGATGCTCTCCGCGCCCTGCTCGTTGCCATCGAAGAAGATCGGCGCGCCCGCCACCGGATCGGTGCCGCGCGGGTACGAGAGGTTCTCGGTGATGTCGGGATGATCGGGATGCGTGACGCGCACCCACCAGTTGCAGAAGCCGAAGCCCGGACGCGAGATGTAATTGGCCGGGTTAGGGGTGTAGACCAGGCCGTAGCAGCCCGGCGGAACGGCCCACTGCGAGATGCTGGCGAGGAAGCGCGTGCTGTCGTGGCAGGGCTCCAGCGAGCTGGCCTGCCCCGCGACAGGCGCGAGCCGCACCTGCTGCGTCACCGGCGGCGGCGGGGCGACCGTAGCGATAGCGGCGCTGCCCGTGAAGGCGTACCACGGCGCGCGACCGGATGGGGCCGGCGCGTTGCCGTTGCCAAACTCCGCCTGATTGGCGCCGAAGAAGAGCGCCACCACCAGCGTGACGGCCACCAGCGCGAATGTCACGGGACGCGCCCAGGGAAGCGCACGCCCACGCTGGGCCGCCGGGCGTGCCAGCGTCGCCACTGGCAGGCGCGTCGTGGGCGCGGGCGGCACCACCAGCGGCGCGTCACTGCTATCCGGCGTGGGCGCGGGACGGCGCACCAGCGCGCGCGATGTGGATGACGGGCGCGACTGGGATTGGGATGGGGTGCGCGGCGAGCGTGGCAGCGCGGAGAGCGACGGCAGGCGCAGCGTCGGCGCGATGTCGAGCGGCTCGGATGGGTGCGGCGCGCGGGCGCCGCCAGCGTAGCGCGATGTACGCGATGTAGACGTCGCCGTATCGGGCCGCATGCGCTGGGAACCGCCGCCGCGCTGTCTCTCCATGCCTGCCCCCTCGCTTCAACACACACACCGCGCTGACGCGGCCGTACCCGCCCGCCCATTGTCCTGCTACATGAATGCCCTTCCGAAGCCTGACGATCCAGCCAGAAACCGTGTCACGGCCCACAACCAGAGTACCATGCTGGGGCAATCAGCTACCGATCTCACGACGAATAGCCTATCCACGACCTTCGCGACGTGGCCCAATCGCATACCATGTGAGACTTGCCCCCCACGACAGGACATCGGTACAATGCGCCAAATCGCATAGAGCCGGGGAATGCCGCGCGGGATGTCAGAAGAGGAGAATGACAATGTCACGCACCGCGACAAGACAACAGAATCCTGGCCGTGCGACAGATGCCTCCGGACACGCCCCAGGACGGCCTCGACACTACATACACATCCCGAAGACATCGGGGGAGCGCATCGCGGATGCTGTCGCCACCGGCATGGGCTCCTGGCGCTTCATCATCGCCCAGAGCGTCATCGTCGGCATTTGGGTGCTGATCAACTTGCTTGCCTTTCTAGGGCACTGGGGATTCGAATCCGTTCATTCTCCTGAATTTGCTGTTCTCCACACAGGCCGCATACGCTAGTCCAGTCCTCCTTATGGCGCAAAATAGGCAGGCACAAAGAGACCGCAAGCGTGATGACATTGAAGAATGGAAGTTGATTTCCTCATGCGTATCAACAAGCAGCAGTTGGAGTATCTCCAACTGCTGGCAAAGTCGGGTACCGCTTCCGTTGAAGTCCCGGCAAGTCTTGATGCAGCCAAGCCAGCAAAGTCTCGGCGCGGCGTCCGCCATACCGAATCCCGAAAGCTCGCTGATTCACTGGACTCAGACAAGGCGCTTCTAACCCCGTCGCCTCGTAAATCGCAGCGCAAGCCGCCTGTAGAAATCCCTGAGATGCGGAGATAATTCCCGCAGTGAAATATGGCACAGGTTTTCTCAGGTCGCGTGTAATCCAGCCATCGCCATCGTAAACACCGAGCAGGTATGAATTGGCAAGCGTCTGCGGAAGAGCGGCAGGCCAGCGAAGCGTGGCGCTTTTCCGAGGAACGATCTCAAAATGTGCTAAGTCGCTAACCATTTGAGGTGAGGTAAGAGCAATCTTAGCCATGTGATAATCACGGTGGCGCGCTAGTGTAATGGGACGCATTGGCGCTAGTTCGTCTCGCGCCACCTCTACAAGCCACTTATCCTTCTCATGCACCGAGAGCGCAATGCGTGGTCTTGCGTCAGACACATTGCCATCTGACGCCAATAGACCCAACACGTAAGCCTGAATGGGGCGCTCAATTTGTGAGAAGTAGTCATGTCTGACAGATTCCATGAGTATGCGGCGCTTATCCACCATTCCTTCACGCTTTCGCGCATGGCGCTGCGCGCAGTCAGTTTTCCAGCACTCCTTACAGTATGCCGTGAGTCCATCGGGTTGCGCTGACTGGCGATAGAATGAATTGAGGCTGAGGAATTGGTGACATCTAGCGCATCGTTTCATGGCAATTATCCTTACCAGCTATTGTATCGCCAATTGTCATGATGAGCAATACCAGACGCCGCGCCGATCATAATGATGAGCCAGAACCGGCAGGCGCAGAAGGATCGCCTGCGCGATGACCATGAGGCGGAGGAAGTGGATCTGCTCTACCGCATCAATCAGCAACAACTGGAAATTCTGGCGCTGTTGCGCACGACGTTCTGTCCGCCCGACGCGACGGCTGCCGACACGCCGGCCGCTCCAGCGCCGCTACAATCAGTGGCGGCGCGTGAGCGGCGTGCAAATGCCCCAGTTCCCCGCGGACGCCGGCGCTAATCACGCCCCTCGGGCCGCCGCGCTCGTGAGAGTGCCGTCTCTCCGCTTCCCCATGCGTGCTACACTGAGCTGTAGATACTGCTCAGGTGAGGATTCGCGCCACGCTCGCGCGGGAACGGACTGGGTGCAGTGCGGGAGGGATCATGCGCGTCGCGACGGCCGAGCGGGCGGCGCGTGTCGAGGTAACGACCGGCGGCGCAGTCCGTGGCACGGTCTGGCACGACGCCCTGATCGCCTGGCTCGGCCAGCGGATCGTCCTGATCGCCCTGATCTGGCTCTGGCAGTCGCTCACCTCCACCCCCACCCTCCGCTCGATCTATCGCACCGGCGTCGTCTGGGACGGCCGGCTCTACGGCGACATCGCCCGCGGCGGCTATCATGAGCTGTGGCAGGCGGCCTTCTACCCGCTCTTCCCGCTGCTGGAGCGCGCGCTCGCCTCGCTCACCGGCGGCAACGCCGAGATCGCCGGCCTCGTCGTCGCCAACGCCGCGAGCCTGGGCGTGTTCGCGCTGCTGCGGCTGCTGGTCGCGCGCGATCTCGGCGTGCGCGTCGCGCGCCTCACACTCGTCTATCTGGCGCTCTTCCCCACGAGCATGTTCTTGGCCGCCGCCTACACCGAGGCGCTCTTCCTGCTGCTGGCGGTCGCCGCCTTTGTCGCGCTGCAACGTGAGCGCTGGCTGCTGGCGGGCCTGCTCGCCGCGCTCGCCACCCTCACACGAGCGACTGGCCTCGTGTTGTTGCTGCCGCTCGCCCTTACCGCCTATGCCGCGCTGCGCCCGTGCTGGCGTGGGCTGGGCGCGCGCGAACGGCTACGCGCAATCGCCCCGGTGGCGCTGGCGGCGCTGCTGCCGCTCGTCGCCTTCGCGGCGTTGCAGATCGGCCTCAGCCTCGCCTACGGCGTGCCGGGCGCGTCGAGCCGCGCCGAATCACAGTTTTGGGGCCGCTCGCTGGACTGGCCCTGGGTCGGGCTGGTGCGCTCGGCGCAGTTGGTGGCGGCCAGCTTCCCATCCACGGCCGGCATGGATCTGCTCTTCGCGCTGCTCTGGCTCGCCCTCGCCGGTTCGATGCTCTTGCCGCGTGCGCCGCGCCTGCCCGCGACCTACATCGCCTACACCTGGGGCGCGCTGCTGCTGGCGATGGCCGCGCCAGTGCATACGCCCGGCGAAAGCCCGCTGGTCTCAATCGCTCGCTACATGCTCGTCGCCTTCCCCTGCTTCGTGCGGCTGGCACAGTGGGGCGCGGCGTCGCGCGTCGCGCGCTACGTCATGCTGGCGGCCTCCGCCGGCCAATTCGTCGCGCTGAGCTGGCTCTTCGCCCACAGCCGCTTCATCGCGTAGCGCCAGGCTGAATCGGCGGAAGCGCTCGCGCTCACGAGTGCCGGGCCGTCCGCCGCTTCCATCCGGCACGCACCATTGGCCGCGAACGTGGATGCCCATACCAGTTGATCAGATCGCGCGAAAGGTTGCGCGGTACAAGGCCGCTATGCGTCCTGATCGCGGCGCAAATCGCTTCGAATTGCGCGAGTGCATCATCCCCCTGCGAGCCAAGCGGCCGAAATAAAGGGATCTTGGACGGGTAATGCACGGGAAACGACAGCGTCTGATTGCGCCAGCATGCGACAGCGCGCGAGCCGTACACACAGATCAGGCGCGCGAATGGGCACCCATGTTACACAACAGATGAGCAGTGAAATGGTGGCCCATCATCCCCTGGAATGGTGAGATGCCTACCGATCAACACCCCCTTCAGAACGCGACCGGCAGCGATTGCAGCCCGCGGAAGGTGATGTTCGGCGTATAGGCGACCGCCGCGTCGTCGGCCAGCCGCAGCTCCGGCAGCCGGCGCAGCAGCGTCTCGAAGGCCACCTGCCCCTCCAGCCGCGCCAGCGGCGCGCCGAAGCAGAAGTGACTGCCGAAGCCGAACGCCAGATGCCGGTTGTCGCGCCGCGCGATGTCCAACTGGCCCGGCTCCGCGAACTGCGCCGGATCGTGGTTGGCAGCGGCGAGCTGGCAGACGACGAACTGCCCTTTGGCGATGCGCTTGCCACCGATCTCCAGGTCTTCGCCCGCCAGCCGGCCTGTGTTCTGCACGGGGCTGTCGAAGCGCAACAGCTCCTCGACGGCGGACGGCGCCAGCTCTGGCTGCTCGCGCAGGCGTTGGAGTTGGTCCGGGTGGCGCAGCAGGGCGTGCAGGCCGTTGCCGATCAGATTGGTGGTCGTCTCGTGGCCCGCCGCCAGCAGCAGCAGGATGTTGGCGTGCAGTTCCTCGTCGCTGAGCACGTCGCCCTGCTCCTCGGCCGCGATCATCGCGCTCACCAGGTCCGTGCCCAGATTGCCGCGCCGCGCGGCGATCAGATCACGCAGGTACGCCCGCACCTCATCCAGGCTGTGTAGCGCCGCGTCGCCGGAGCTGAGCCAGCGCGTGCCCAGGAAAGCCGCGAAATCGTCAGACCAGCGCTTGAAGCGCTCGCGGTCGGACTCCGGCACGCCCAGCATGCGGATGATCACGGTCGTCGGCAGCGGCACGGCCAGATCGGCGATCACGTCCATGCGCCCGGCGGGCAGCGCCGCGTCAATCAGCTCGTCCACGATGGCCTGAATCTGCGCGCGCATCAGCTCGATGCGCCGGGGGGTGAACGCTTTGCTCGCCAGCGTGCGCAGCCGCGTGTGGTCTGGCGGGTCTTTGAAGAGCATTTGATGGGCGATGAAGTCGAAGACCGGCTTCAGATAGGCGAAGTCGCTGGGAATCTCGCGACCCGCGCTCATACGGTCGGCGCGCATACGCGAGTCGCGCAACGCCGCCGTCACCGCGGCATGGCTGGTGAGTATCCAGACCTGGAGCGTCTCGTCGAATTGCACCGAATCGGCCTCGCGCAGCCGGTCATACATGGGATAGGGGTCCGCCAGCAGCGCGGGATCCATGAAGAAGTAGCGGGCGAACTCCGAAAGCCGCACCTGTTGCATGGGATACCTCCTCGCCTGGCGGAGCGAAGCCGGATGAAAGCCGGATAAAAGCCGAGCGGAAGCTGAATCTGCCGAACGGCGCAGGGTACGGCCGCCGCGAGAGCCAGTGTAGCACCCGGCGGGCGGGGATGCGACGTAGCCAGCTATGCGCCGTCTACATCGCCCGTGGCACCGTGGCGTACAGCATCCCCTCGGACCAGTCCGGCGTTTGTTGGGCGCAGCTTCCATCCGGCGCGAACAGGTAGCCGCCGCCGGGGAAGTCCTCGTCGCGTGTACGGCCGGCCTGGGTTGCCACGGCGATCCAGATGCGCTGCTCGCGCGCGTAGCGGCCCAGCTTGGTGAAGCACTCGCCCCGCCACCACTCGAAGCCAGTAGGCCAGTCGCGCGTCGCCTGCTCGCCGTATAGCCCTGGTGCGGCGCACTCGAAGACGATGCGCGCACCCAGCCGCGCGCAATCCGCGAAGACCGCCGCATCGTCAATGTCGGCGCAGACGGCCAGTCCGCAGGTGAGGTCGGCGTGTGTGAAGACGGCGGGCACGGGCGGGCCGGGCGTGAAGAGGTGCGCCTCCTCCTCTGGGATGGTGCGCTTGCGGTAGGAACAGAGCACGGCGCCGTCGCGCACGGCGATCTGCGTCAGGTAGGGCGGGCCGTGCGGGTTGGCCTCGACGATGCCGGCGATGGCCGTCATGGACGGCGTCTCGCGTGTGAGCGCCACGAAGCGCGCCACTTCCGGCCCGTCCAGCCGCGCCAATGCCTCCGGGTAGCGATCTGGGTCCACATAGCCGGTGATGCTCGCCTCCGGGAAGGCCACGATCTCCGCCTCGGCTGCCGACGCCGCGCGCAGATAGCCGGCCATCGCGTCCAGATTGGCCGCTGCGTCGCCCTTCTCGCAGCGCATCCGCGCCAGCGCGATCCGCGGCTCGCGCATACAGTCCTCCTTCCTCTCGCTCCCCATCCCTCTCGCTCCCCATCATACCGCTATGGGTAGGGGTGCGGGTGTTCGCCGCCTCCCGGCATGCATACTGAGGATAATCCCTGACTGGCACGCCCCGGCATGCATGCCGGGGGTAATCGCGGATAACAATGTTGACTGGGATGGTCACCATTGCCGTTTTTGCCGCTTTTTGGCCGCATGTCGAGGGTGTCCTCCACTCATATGCCGGATTCAAGCCGGTTTGCGGCTCGTGGCAACGTGACGTTTCGCGTTATGGGTGGCAAAAGTGGCAAGATCCGGCAACAAAGTGGCAACGGATGGCACGGTGGATGGCAAAAACGGCAACGTTGTGACGGATGCCGGCCACATCCATGCCCAATCCATGCCCACTCCATGCCCACTCCATGCCGCCGCGCCCACGGCTGCAATGCGGTGAGATCGGCTGGGTTGGCGCGATATGCGGTTGTTCAGGTGCGTACGGCGCCGAATGGCACCACGTGGGATAGAACTAAAATACGATAAGATAAGTGGAATGTCAAGGAGATGGGGCGGCGCGTGGAGAATCATCATCGCCCCGGCCCCCGCTCTGGGCTATGGGATGACTGATCGTCAGTTCATATCCCATCGTGGATGGGCGGCGGGTCTCTACAGGGTGCTATCGGCGCTATCGCATGAGTACTATCCCCATCACCTGATGTATGCGCGCCCAGCTATACTGCGTGCGTCTCATGGGTCATGCGTGACTGCCGGCCGCCGGCTGTATGAGAGATGGGGAGGGAACGCCATGCGCCGCACGATGCCGCCATTGCCGTTGCTGATGTCGCGTCTGTCGCCGCTGCCGCTGGCGCTCGTGCTGCTCGCCGCCTGCGGCCAGAACACCGCCACATCCGCGCCACCGTCTGGCGCCGGCCGCGCTGCCGCGAGCATCGGCGCCGCCACGGCGACCGCGCGCGCATCACACGCCACGCGCACGCCGACCAGAGCCGCCGCGACGCCCACCGCCGCTGATACGCCGCCGCCATCACCTACGTCCGCTCCACCAGCGCCGCCGCCACTGCCCACCATCCCGCCCGCGCCCCAGAACGTCACGCTGCCGCCGGGCAGCCCGCTGCCGTCCGATGGCGATTGCGCGGCCAGCGTCGTCCGCTCCGCGTGGGAGCCGCGCCCGGCCAACGCCACCGCCAACGCGCGCAACCTGTACGCCGCGGGTGTGCGCGCCGCCACCAGCTACACCGATCCGGCGCAATCCTACCTGTTCCGTGTCACCGGCAACTTCAGCGGCACCACCGACGAGATCATCCAGTGGGCCGCGTGCAAGTGGGGCTTCGCCGTGGACACCGTGCGCGCCCAGGCCGTCGTCGAATCCTACTGGCGCCAGAGCACGCTCGGCGACTGTGGCGCGCATACCCAGCCGCAGACCAACGGCTGCGCCAGCGTCGGCCTGTTGCAGGTGAAGGGCGCGGACATCTCCGCGACACACCCCAACACCTGGCCCTACGCCTGGGAAAGCACCGCCTGGAACGTGGACTACGCGCTCGCGGTGCGCCGCGCCTGCTATGACGGCAAGATCACCTGGCTGCACGACAACAACCCCGCGTACGGACCGGGCGATCTCTGGGGCTGCATCGGCGAGTGGTTCAGCGGCGACTGGCACGACGCCGGCGCCGCGCAGTACATCGCCACCGTCCAGCAGACGCTTGCCGCGCGCGAGTGGGAGCATTTGGGGCCGTGACGCGGAAAGCATGAGCAATTCAGCCTATCTCCTGATGCCACCTACACCAAATGCGCCCTGAACCGCTCACTCCGGTTGCCCTTCTGAGGCCGCCAGCACTCCACCGAGACGATGCGGGATGCCTCTGAGCAAACGGGCAGGCTGCGCGCGACGATTTCGAGAGGAGATGAGCCGCCGAGTCAAGCAATTGCGGTGAGATGAGCCGCGGCATCTCCCCAAGGGGAAGCGTCTGCCCAGTGGATGACGCAAGGGCTCAGCCAACACAGCAATCTCTCCACGTCTCGTACATGCGCCAGCCCTCACGGCGCGCGCCGGTACAGCGCCGCCACGTGCGGCGGCAGCGATTCGGGGACGGCATTCACGGTGTAGCCCGCCAGCGCCAGCAGGCACGAGTGCCGGTAGGCCGGCACATTGAACGCTTCCACGTGCGGGCGCACACGCTTGATCAGCGTCCATGCCTCGTCGGCCGCGATGCCCTCCAGCGCGGCAAGCAGGAATACTGCCAGCAGCGGTCCGCGATTGATGCCCATCGCGCAGTGGACGTACAGGCGCATCTCCCCGCCGCTGGCGCGACAGGCCGCCTCGCGCTCGCGCACCCAATCGAGCGTGCGCGCGAAGTCCACGAGCGGCTTGAGCTGCTTGTCGTCATACCACAGCACATGGTGGTAGCCGAGGCGATGCCGCACGCACGCCGCGCGGTCGCTTAACTCGACGGCGGCTGAGATCACGTCTGTGATGCCCTGGCCGGCGAGCCATGCCGCGTGGTCCCGGCCGGCGATGGCGCTGCCCACCAGCAACCGATCCGTCACGCGGGCAACGTCGAACGCCGTCGCGACACTCATCTCCGCCCTCGCTTTCGTCGCGCCAACACGGCGCCAACACGGCACACTTCATGCTACCAAACCTGAGCGATTGTGGGAACACCCGCCGCGCTACGGCTCGTCTCCCAACCTCCTCAGCCTCTGATGTCATCGCGCACCCGGCCCACCACGTTGCGGGCGCTCGCGCTGAGTTTGCCTCAGCGGAGCCGTGATGGTATAGTCCGGGTGCCAGCATAAACTGTGGAAGAACGGGGACCAAAGCGCATGTCAACCATCTCGAAGCGGATCCATACGAGCGCCGGCGCGGAGAAGTCGGACGGCCACACCGACCACCACGCCGACGGGCATGTCGTCCAATTCTATGAAACCGATGCCTTCCTCGTAGACTCAGTATGCGGGTATATCGCCGCGGGCCTCGGCGCGGGCGCCGCCGGCATTATCATCGCCACCCCCGCCCACCGGCAGGCTATCGAGGCGCGCTTGCTAGCGGATGGGCTGGATCTGGATGCCGCCAGGGCGCGGGGCGCGTACATCGCACGGGACGCCGCCGAGACGCTCGCGCGGTTCATGGCCGATGGATCACTGGATCCGGAACGCTTCGCCGCGGTGATCGAGGGAATCGTCGCGCGCGCCGCGCGGGACGGGCGGCATGTGCGTGTCTTCGGTGAGATGGTCGCGCTGCTGTGGGCGAACCGGGACGCGGCCGGCGCGATCCGCCTGGAGGAGCTGTGGAACGATCTGCGCGAGACCACGCCTCATGCGTTCACGCTCTGCTGCGCCTACCCGATGGAGGGATTTGCCGGGGAGGCGCACGGCCAGGCATTTGCCGAGATCTGCGCGCGGCATACACGAGTGAACCCCGACGAGGGCTACCGCGAGCCCGCCGACCCAGACGAGCGCCGGCGCTCCATCGCCCTGCTGCGGCAGAAGGCGCGCTCGCTCGATACTGAGACGGCGGAGCGCAAGGCGGCGGAACAGCGGGTGCGCGTCTCCGAGCGATTCTACCGCCGCCTCTTCGAGACCTCCACCGACGGCATCCTGATGATCGATCCCGCCACGCACACGATTACCGACGCGAACCCCGCCGCGGTGAACCTGTTCGACGGTACGCGCGAATGGCTGTTGGGCGCGAAGCTCTGGCAGATTGGCCTGTTTCCGAACCGCGAGACCGCCCAACAGGCGCTATGGGAGGCGCGCGAGGAGCGGCCGCTACGATCTGAGGCGTTGCCGCTCCAGATGGGGGATGGGCAGGTGCGCTCTGTCGAGCTCGTGGCCAGCCGGTTTCGGGTGGACGGCCACGATGTGATCCAGTGCAACCTGCGTGATGTGACGGAGCGCCGGCAGCTCGAACAGCGCACGCGCGAGGCGCTGGCGGCGTTGCTCGCCATCGCCGCCGCCGCCGTGGAGACACCGGGACCAGGCGCCGCTGCCGCCGCCGCCGGGCAAGAGGAGCCGCCGGGGCGCGGCCTGCCGCACCGGCTGGCCGAGCTGACGTGCCGGGTGCTGGGCTGCCGCCGAGTGGGGATCATGGCCGTCGAGCCGGGAACAGAGCGCCTGCGCGCGGTCGCCGTGGTGGGGCTGGCGCCGGACGAGGAGCCGGGCTGGTGGGCGGAGCAGCGCGCGACGGAGGCGCGCGGGGCGCGCCTGGGCGAGGGCGCCGACCCGGCGGATATGGCGCGCTTCCGCGCGGGCGAGGCGTTCATTCTGGACATGACGGCGCCGCCCTATCGCGATCTGTCGAACGCTTACGGCGTGGTGACAACCCTGGTCGCGCCGATGCGCGTGGGCGAGCAGATCGTTGGCGTGCTTTCGCTTGACTACGGCGGCCACACGCCACACGCCTTCTCAGACGAAGAGATCGGGCTGGCCGGAGCAGTGGCCCAGCTTGGCGCGCTCGTGCTCGACCGCGAGCGCTTGCTGGCCGCGCGCGCCGCGGCGGAGGCGGAGGCACTCGCCCTCAGTGAGGCGAACCGGCGGATGGATGAGTTCCTGGGCATTGCCAGCCACGAGCTGCGCACGCCGCTGACGGCGCTGATGGCGAACCTGCAAATTCTCTCCCGCCTGCCGCGGCAGACGCCGGCCGGCCCCGATATGCCGCGCCCGCGCGGCGCCAGTGACGACGGTTCGCGCGAACAGGTGTTGCTCGATCGCTCGCGCCGGCAGGTGGAGCGCATCGCCCGGCTGATCGGCGACATGATCGATCTCGCCCGCATCCGTGAGGGCAAGCTGGAGATGCGCCCTGAGCTATGCGACCTCGTGGCCATAGTCCGTGAGGAAGTCGAGCAGCAGCGCCAGGCGCACCCTGAGCGGCTCATCAGCTTCGAGCCGCCGGCGGGCGCCAGCGTCCCAGTCCATGCGGACCCGGACCGTATCGGGCAGGTGGTGACGAACTACCTCACGAACGCCATCAAGTATTCACTGGAAGAGCGGCCGGTGGCGGTGTGCGTGGAGGTTCACCCAGAAGCGGATGAGACGAGCGGGGAGGTGGCGCGCGTCTCCGTGCGCGACGAGGGGCCGGGCATTCCGGCGGATGAGCGGGATCACGTGTGGGAGATGTTCCACCGTGTCCCCGGCGTCGAAGTGCTCAGCGGCTCCGGCGTGGGCCTGGGTCTGGGCCTGCACATCACCAGGAGCATCGTCGAGCGGCACGGTGGCGCGGTCGGCATCGAGAGCGTGCCGGGCGAAGGAGCCACGTTCTGGTTCAGCCTGCCGCTGGATTCACCACGGGACTGATGCCGTGTCACTGAGCGGCGCGGCATCACGTCCGCGATCACCGGCTCGCGCCCGCCCGCCCATCCGCCCGCTCATCCGCCCGTCTGTGGCGGCAGCGGCAAGCGCAGGTAGAAGGTCGCGCCTTCGCCCACGATGCCCTGACTCTCGACCGTGATGCTGCCGCCCAGCGTGTCCGCCAGCGCGCGGCAGAGGTAGAGGCCGAGGCCGTTGCCCGGCACATTCGAGGCGAGGTCGCGCGGGAGGCGCACGAAGCGGTTGAAAAGCAGCGGCGCCTGGTCGGGCGGAATGCCCGCGCCGTAATCACGCACCGCGATCTCCGCCATCTGGCGCGGCTGGGGCGCGGTGCGCTTCGCCAGCATCCGACGTCGTGGCTCGTCCGGCGCGGCGGCGACAATGCGCGCGCTGACCTCCACGGGTGTGCCGGGCGGTGAATACTTAACGGCGTTGGAGAGCAGATTGGTGAGAATCTGCCGTACGCGCACCGGCTCCGCCCAGACCTCCATGCCCGCTGGGATGCTCACGCGCAGCTCGCGCTCCACCTGCCGCCCGTCGCGCGGGTCCACCAGCAGCAGCGCCGACGTGAGCGCCTCAGCGACGGCGACCGCCTCCGGCGCCACCGTCTCCGCCTCCTGCCCAATGGTGCGCGCCGCCAGGATGCTCGTGACGAGAGCAACCAGATCGTCACCGGCGCGCTTCGCGCGTTCGAGGTAGGCGCGGCGCTCATCGGGCGTGAGGCCGTCTTGCGTCAGCAGCAGCAGCTCGACATGCCCTTGCAGCGCCATCACCGGGCTGCGCAGCTCATGGTTGACGTGTGAGATGAACTGGTCCTTGAGCTGATCGAGCTGCCGCGCGCGCTCGTAGGCCACGCGCACATCCCCCAGCTCACGCAAGGTCCGCAGCGAGGTGCCCGCGGCGGCGAACAGGAGGCCGGCGACAGCCCATTGCACGAAGACGGGGAAGGACACCAGCAGAACTGCCTGCTCGCGCAAGGCGCTGCCCGCGCCAGGGGATTGGAGCGCGCTGGTCAGGATGAAGACCGCGAAGACGTTCATCAAGAGGGTTGTGCCCACGAGGACACGCCGGTCGGTCGCCAGCAGTCCCGCCAGCACGATCAGCACGAAGGTGCCGGTCATCTCGCCCAGCGTGATCGAGAGGATGGGGCTGGTGGCGCCGAACGCCTCCTGGCCGGCGAGGTCGTAGATCAGGATAGGCAGGACGACGGTAACACCCACCGGGATGATCACGCTGAGGGTCGCGGGGGTGACCCGCCCGCGCCGCACGAAGCGCATACCGAGCGCGTGCAGCGCGGCATCCACGCCGACGAGGGCGGTGTTGAAGATGAAGATGCGCTGCACCATCGGGCTGAAGCGCGCTCCGGGAAGGAAGAGCACGCTCACCACCACCACGGCAAACTGGACGAGCGCGAGCACGGGCAGGAGGATGCGCGCGAGCTGCAAGCGGCGATTGCGCTCGTAGTCGCGGTAGACCGCGCGTTCGGAGGCGGCGACGGCAGACGACACTGGTGCGTCCATGAAGCTCACTCCCCTGGATCGGTGGCCGCGTCATCCAGCAGCGTCAACAAGTGCCGACGCCGCTCCTCCTCCCCGCGCTCGATCACGCGCGTGACGGTGTGGACCAGATCGAGCGGGCCGACCGGCTTGACGAGGTATTCGTCGCCGCCGGAGAGCAGGCCGGCGAGCCGATCGCGCTCCTGGGCGAGCGCGGATAGGATGACGAGCGGCGTCGCGCGCGACGCGGGATCGCCGCGCAGCGGGCGCGCCAGTTTTTACCCATACAGCCCCCGCCTCTTCACGGCAATCACGACGCACTACGGCCGCCCCGCGAAGTAGCGTTGCAGCCCCGGGCTGCCGTCGTG
>JAICVS010000232.1 GCA_025935195.1 Ktedonobacterales bacterium | reverse complement strand
TCGCGTCCCCTCGCGTCCCCTCGCGTCCCCTCGCGTCCCCTCGCGTCCCCTCGCGTCCCCTCGCGTCCCCTCGCGTCCCCTCGCGTCCCCTCGCAAGGGATGTGAATGTGTGTTTTGTCAGCCGCCTGGCTGACGGCATGAAAGGAGGGTGGCAAAACAGCTTCGGCCTCGGCCCTGTAACCTGACATGAGGTGGTGACGGCTTCCTGCCAGGCTCCGGAGCAATCCGGCACGAGAACATGGTGGTTCTACGAGATGAGAAACGCCCAAGGGAGGACTACACATGGGCAAAGCGCGCAGGATGATCCGGGTCATACCAGCCGTCGTGCTGGCGTTGCTGCTGCTGGCGGTCCAGGCTGTGGGAGCGGCGCCAGCGCATGCTGCATCCACGCCACAGCACGTGATTCCGAACACATGTTTCTGGCCCGCGGACGCGAGTTATTCGAACAACATTACTCTCAACGGCACAGTGGTCGGGAATTACGAGGCCCTGGTAGAACACGACACCTGCAACACGAGCCTGCACCGGGGCGAGGCGTTGATCACCTTCAGTTCGTCGAAGGCGGGGTGCAACAACGGAACGTTCCACTTCGAATTCGATAAGAACGGCAGCACGCAAGAAATTTCGAGCCCCGACCCCTTTGGGACAGTCGGGATGCTCGGGATTGGGAGTTGCACTGATGGTGCGACACTGGACTATGTCGGCGGCGACTACCTTGGGAGCGCCGCCTATTGCACCGAGATGACATCGGTCAGTTGGTTTCAAGCCTGGCCAAATATCCAGGCTGGCTCGCAATGCCGCCCGTTGTAGGCGCATGATCGTGTTGCTCGACGAAGTGGATCGAGCAACGCCGGCCGCGTGCGGCCAGCCGTCTGTCACGGACAAACTGGTTGGAACCGCGTGCGTGAGGGTGTACAATACCGTTCAGCTTAGGAGCGGTGCTAGACACGGCGATGCCAGATAGAGTGTCGCTCCGAAGTGACGCGGGTGGGGTGGAAGGGTTGGCGGCAAGCCATATGCTGGTCAGCTCTTCCGCTCCCGCTCATAGACGTGTGAAAGGCGGCAGGCTCCTCCCCATCGCAACCGGCGCGGGGCAGGGAGCCAGTGACCAGGTGAGGGTGAGACGCTATGGAGACTCCGGAGACGCCAGGGATGCCAGAGACGCCGCAACCAGCCTCGCATGATGGCGAGCGCGAGGATCAACCGGTAGGCGCGGACAGCCCGCAACAGCAGCGTGCGCGCCGCCTCGCGGCGCTCAGTGCGCTGGCAGCCGCGCCGGGAGCATCCGCCTCCAGCAGCGGAGCGTCTGGTCAGCCGATGCCTGGTTCCGTTCTGGCCACGCGCCAGCCACGCTGGCGGCGCGCGCGGGTGATGCTGGCTGTCGTGGTGCTGCTGGGGGTGGCCGCTGCCGCCGTCTGGAAACTCCATCCGTTCACATCCACCAGCACCGTCTCGCGGCCCAGCGTGCCCGTCCAGATGCTCCCGAACGCGGATGGGGGGATGTACTGCGCCAACGACATGGCCTTCGCCCCGCAAAGCCACCGCCTCGCTCTGCTGGGTTTTGAACACCCCTGTTCCGGCGCGCACCCTCAAGTTGACTCCAACATGGTTCCCCCGCCCGCGCGGGTCAGCGGGCTCTTCTCCACCGGTAGCGCGGGCTCAGCGACCGCGAGTACGCAGGCACCGCCGGGGTTGGTCAGCCTCTACGACAGCCAGCGCGGTGCCTTGCTCGGCCAGTTCCATCCCAGCGCCCTCATCACCCCGCATCTCCCGCAGCCATCCGCCAATGTGCTCGCCGCGCTCGCCACGGCGGGCATTCAGCCGGATTTCCTGGACGGCATCAACTACACGCACCTGCTCTGGTCGCCCGACGGCCAACACCTGGCGCTCACGTTCGAGGTGTTCGTCACCGCCGGCCTGCCGAATACGTCCAACATCCCCGGCCAGTCATTCGACGGTGTCTTGCTCACGGATGTCGCGGGGGCTAACCCCCAGGTGTTGGTGCATCCGATCAACCGTGCGCGCCCCGCCGCGACGCTCTGGGATCTGCGGAGCGGGACGGCGCTGCCCGTCCCCGCCGACCTGGCGCCGCCCTCCATCTTCGCCTCGGTGCCGCCCGCGCAGGGCTACACCTGGACCAGCGATGGCGCGCTCCACCCCCAGTCGCCTTTCCCATCCGTTCCCTCCGCCTCCGCTCCCTCCGCATTGCCGCTCGCTGCTGTCGGCACACCAGAGGGCGGCGCCACGTTCACGCCCTGGCAGTCCGGTGAGGTCTCGAATGGCTCGCAGTCGCGGCCGGGGCCAGACAATCTCATTGGGGTCAGCACCTTCGCGATGGATACGGCGGCATGGTCGCCCGACGGGCGCTTTCTGGCACAGCGGGTGGGGATGATGGGCGTCCTCGTCTCACCCCAGTCCCCCGCCCCGGATGCGAAGACGCTCGCCGCCTCGCCGTCGTGGGCGCAGGCACCGCGGCTGCCGGTGCGCGACGTCGGGCTGCAACAGGCAATCGCGGTGGCTGGCACGAATAGCTTCCTTCCCCTCCGCGGGGTGCTGGTGGCATGGCGTCCGGACGGCAAGCAGATCGCGGTGGATGCCGACCGGCCCGATCACGCGGTGGTCCTCTTCGATTGCGCGACGGGCCAGCCGGTGGCGACGCTCACGCCGCCGCTCCACCGTCAAGGTAGCTTGCTTCAAGGTTTCACCAATCTGCTGCGCTGGTCGCCGGATGGCTCCCAGTTGGCGCTCTACGATGCCACCGTCGCCACCCTCACCATCTGGAGCGGCGCGCAACTGCCGCATTGATGCTGGCTGATACCACATGGCGTTGGGATAGTGTGAGAAACCGTCTGATACATTCTGATTGCTCAGACGGTTTCTCATCCGATAGCAGCCATCACCCACCATGACGAGAAGGCGGACCCGCATGCCGCGAGTCCGCCTCATCGAGCGAATGCGTCAGCGCGCCTTCCCCTCCTCCCCTCCGTGAACCTCCGCTTCCTCCGTTCCTCTGTGTTGGTTCGCGTTGTTCCACGGGCGAGGGAGGGGCCGGGGGTGAGGAATCCCTATGGGTAAATCCCGCGCAGGTGCGTCGCGTCGGCCACACGCTTGATCGCCACCATGTTCGCGGCGGTGCGCATGTCACAGCCCTGGTCGTGCGCCAGCCGCGCCACGTCTGTGTACGCCCGATCCATGATGTGCAGCAGCTTGATGTTGATCTCTTCGGGCGTCCAGAAGAAGCTCTGCAAGTCCTGCACCCACTCGAAGTAGCTCACCGTCACACCGGCGGCGTTCGCCAGAATGTCGGGGATGACCACGACACCACGGTCGAAGAAGATCTTGTCCGCTTCAGGCGTGGTTGGGCCGTTGGCCGCCTCGGCGATGATGCGCGCCTGCACGCGGCCGGCATTCTCGGCGGTCAGTTGCCCCTCCGTCGCCGCCGGGATGAGGACGTCGCAGGGCACCTCCAGCACGTCCTTCACGCCGAGCGTCTGCGAGCCGGGGAAGCCGACGACCGTCCCATGCTCGCTCTTGAAGCGCAGCAGTGCGGAGATGTCCAGCCCGCGTTCGTCATAGGCCGCGCCCTGCCGGTCGCTCACCGCCACGACGCGCGCGCCCTCGGCGTGCAGCAGCTCCGCCGCGATAGCGCCGGCGTTGCCGAAGCCCTGGATCGCCACACGCGCGCCGCGAATGGGCAGCTTCATCTCCTCGGCCGCCATCTTCGTGACGGCGACCACCCCCGTCGCCGTGGCCTCGTTGCGTCCCTCGCTGCCGCCTATGGCGAGCGGCTTGCCCGTCACCACGGCGGGAACGGAGTAGCCCCGATGCATGGAATAGGTGTCCATGATCCACGCCATGATCTGCGCGTTGGTGTTGACGTCGGGCGCGGGGATGTCGCTAGCGGGGCCGATCAGCACGGAGATCTCGGTGGCGTAGCGGCGCGTCAGGCGCTCCAGCTCGGCCAGCGAGAGCGGCTTGGGGTCCACGACGACGCCGCCTTTGGCGCCGCCGAAGGGGATATCCACCACGGCACACTTCCACGTCATCCACATCGCCAGCGCCTTCACCTCGTCGAGGGTGACGTTGGCGTCGTAGCGGATGCCGCCTTTAGCCGGGCCGCGGTTGATGTTGTGTTGGACACGAAAGCCCGTGAACATGCGGATGCCGCCCTTGTCCATGCGCACGGGGAAGTGGACCGTCAGCTCGCGCTTGGGCGCGCGCAACACCTGACGCATGTCCTCGTCCAGGTGCAGACGGTCGGCGGCGGCCTCGAACTGTGCCAGCGCGATCTGGAAGGGATTCGGTTGCCCATTGGCCTGCACGGCGTCGTGCATACGATAGACCCTCCTACGTGTCCGAGACGACTACGGACGCGACACCGCGCCGCGCCCAGGGCGGAATACTTCGCCGTATCCCACTCGGAAGGCCGGAGAATGCGTGCGTAAAACCGCACACGCGCATGCTAGGGCTGCCCAAGCTTGCCCGCGATCAAGGGATTGACCATATCAGGCTTCGCGCGCCCTTTGGTGCGCTTCATCACCTGACCGACCAGGAATTGCACCGAGGCCGTCTTGCCGGCATGGTAGTCGGCGATGGCCTTCGGGTTCGCCGCGATCACCTCCTCGACGATGCGCTCCAGCTCGGCCGTGTCGCTGAGTTGGGCGATGCCCTCACGCGCGACCACGGCCGCCGGCGACTCGCCGCCGGCGAACGCCTTGTCGAGCACCTCTTTCGCCTGCTTGCCACTGATCGTGCCGCGCTCGATCACGTCCAGCAGCTCCGCCAGCCCGGCCGGTGTGACACGGCTGGCGGTGATCTCCAGCCCGTCGGCGTTGAGCAGGCGGCGCAGGTCGCCCAGCACCCAGTTCGCCGCCGTTTTCGCCCGCCCCACGCCGGCCGCCGCGACCACCGCCTCGTAATAGTCGGCCAGCGGGCGCTCGGCGGTGAGCTGCTCGGCCTCGCGCTCCGCGAGGCCGTCGGTCTCCTCGAAGCGGCGCAGCTTGGCGTCGGGCAG
>JAICVS010000069.1 GCA_025935195.1 Ktedonobacterales bacterium | reverse complement strand
CAGGTCGGCCAGTTGGGCGCGCAGGGCGGCGAGGGCGGGGTCGGTGGCGGCGTTCGGCGCGAGGCGGCTGGCGGCGTCCAGCGCGGTTTGCGCGTCGCGGGCGTCGTGGGCAGCGAGGGCGAAGCGAGCGCGGGCCAACCAGGCGGCCGCGCGGGCGTCTGGGCGCGCGGTGAGCCGGCGCAGGGTGTCGCGCGCGTCCTGGGGATGGTTGGTCTTTGCTTGCAGATCGGCCAGCGTTTCCAGGCGGGCGGGGTCGTCGGGGGCGAGGCGCAGCTCGTCTTCGAGGGTGACGAGGGCGGCGGGCCACTGCTGTTGCTCGGTCTGGATGGCGCGGCGCTCGCTGAGGATGGCGAGGCGGGTAGTGGTGTCGGCGAGCGGGGTGAGCGCCTGGGCGCGGTCGAGCGCGACGAGGGCCTCGGCGGGGGCATTGAGGTGGTGGTGGGCATCGGCGAGCAGGCGCCAGAGGGGGATGGCGAAGGGATCGTCGGCCAGGGCGCGGGTGGCGGCGTCGCGCGCCGGCTGCCACTGGCCGGCGCCGGCGGCGGCGCGGGCGAGCAGGGCGCGCACCTCGGCGGTGTTGCCGCCGGGCAGGGTGAGGGCGAGCTCGGCTTTGAGGACGGCGTCGCCGAAATGGCCGGCGGCGAGGGCGGCGCCAGCGTCGTCCACCAGGCGGCGCAGCTGGGCAGCGCGCGGGTCGGGTGGAGGGGCAGGCGTAGGTTGGGGCGGCGGTGGCGAATCGTGCTGAGCAGGCGGAACGGGGGCGGCGCCCAGCCAGCGTTCGATCTGGGTGATGAGATGGCGCATGTCGGGGGCGAAGTCGGGGTCGCGGCGCACAGCGGTGCCGTTGATCTCGAAGAGTGGCCGAATACTGGCGGGCAGCGGGCGCGAGTCCGGCATGGTAGCGCCCTGCACCAGCACGGGAACGACGATGGTCTCGCGGCGCTGCCAGCGCGCCAAGCCCGATTCAACTTCGATGCGCACGAAGTCGCCAGGGTTCTCCAGGCGCGGGCGGCCGGTGGCGCTATCCGTCACGTCGCTGAAGCGCGGGCCGATGACGACGAGCTGGACAGCACATTGCTGGATGACGCTGGCGATGTAGTCGGGGAAGGCGACGCCGAGCGGGATGGAATCCACATCTTTGAAGACGGCCTCTTTGCCGAAGCGATTGACAAGCCATTCGTAGATGCGGCCGCAGGTGTCGGCGCTATCCTCGCGGCGGTAGGAGAGAAAGATCTTGTTCATGGCGGCCCGGCTCCTGGCGTAGCGTGGCGTGGCATGGCGAGTAGAGCGAGTATGGCTGGCTGCCACGCCAGTGTAGCACAGGCGGTGGGCGGCGGGCAACCTCACACCCAACCCCGTGGGGCCTTTTCATTTTCGCGCCGGGGCGAGCGGGCCGGCGATTGATAGAGTTGTCACATTGATGGAGTTTTACCATGGAGGACGGGCACGCCACCCACACGGGCCGGCGAATGAATGCGCGCCGTGGACGCGCGTGCCGCCGCGACGTCCGCCGTCGCGGACTGGGATCAGAGATGTGTCCGTAGCGAAGTGGAAAAGAGCTTCAAGGCGGCGGGCCGGAGCGCGGTGGTCATGGAGCGCGCGAGTTGGATGATGCGCTCTCGCTTCTCCTCTGTGAACCTCTGTGTCCTCTGTGGTAGTTCTTGTTCCCGGCCCGTGTCAGACGCGCGCGCCGGGCGGCAGCAGCACGCGCACCGGCTCCGGCGCGACGCGAATCTCGACGGGCGTGCGCGCGCGGATCTCGCCGTCCAGTGTCACATCGAGCGCGTGGGGGGATTCGATCAGCGCCGAGCGGGCCTGAAAGCGGCGCACACCGGGCAGGGCGAAGTTCTCCGCCTCCTGCCGTTGCGCCTCCCGCGCCGTGCCGCGATCCACCGCCTCGCTGGCCTCGCCTGGCGCGTGCGCCGCGCCGAAGCGCTCCGCGAGCCGTGCTAGCGCGCCGATCCACCCCTCCACGATCTCCCTGATGCCGGCCGGATCGAACGCCTCGATCACCACGAAGTCCAGCAGGCGGTCGTGCGGCGCGACGCCGGGCACACGTAGGTTCATGGCGCCGCCGAAGACGGGCAGGTTCACCACCGCAATCTGCACCACGTTGAGCCGGACCGTTATATTCTCTTGCGCATCCGGCCGCTCGGTCCCTGGCGCCGCCGGCCCCAGCTCGCGCGCCTCGCGGAAGCGCAGTGTCAGTGGCAGCGGGCGAAACTGGCGCACGGCCTCCAGCGCCGAGGCGGCGTAGTTCAGCCGGCCCCACTGCTGCCGCCGCGCGATGTCCGTCGCCAGTCGCGCGAACTCCACATTCAGCCCCAGCGTCAGCGCGTGCAGGAAGATGGCGCCCTGCCCGGCGCGCGCCGCGATGCGCTCCGTCTCCGCCACGTCGCGCGCGGCGGCCGATTCGGGCGAGAGCGCCAGCGGCTCCGTCGTCGCCGGCACCGCCTGCCCGCCATCCACCGGGACGACCGCGCCGTTGGCGATGGCGCGCGCCGCATCCGCCAGATCCAGCGGCACATTCAGCGAGCGCGCGGTGTCATTGGAGGTACCCAGCGGCAGGATGCCGAGCGGCAGATCGGTGCCCACGAGCTGCGAGGCCACCGCGCCCAGCGTGCCGTCGCCGCCCGCCGCCACCGCCGCCGCGAACCCGGCAGCGCGCCACGCGCGGCCCTGGGGGAAGTTGTGATCCAGATCGCTCACCTGTAGCGACAGCCCGACCCGCACGCCCGCATCCGCGAGCAGCCGCTCTGGGTCGTTGCGGCCCGCGCCGCCGGCGTGCGGGCTGCGCACCAGCACCACCGGCCCGCGCCCGGCCTTTGCCAGTTCGCTGTCGCTCATGTGTCCCTCCCGCGCGCTGCCGTCCGGCGCGCCCTCGCGTCGCGCCATTGTAGCATACCCCGTGCGTCAGGCCGCTTCCTCTGGCGATCAGGCGTGCCGTGTTTGGCATGATTCATGCAGGCGGCGCTGGCGAATTCTCCGCTCACTGTGGAGTGGGGAACTGAATCCTTCGGAGGTGTACGGGTCATGCGCAGATCGAAGATCCTGGTCCTCGTAGGCACCCTCGTCGCTCTGGTGGCGGCGACGCTGGCGGTCAACGCCGCCGCAAGCGTTCCCCAGGCGCGCGCGGCGAGCGGCTTCGCCTTCACGAACTACCAGCTCGGCACCGCCTTCATCGGCGAGAGCTGCCCCAATGCCACCGTCGCCTGCACCAACCTCGCCGCCGAGCCAGCCATTCGCGCCGACGCCGCCGGGCGCTTCTACGGCAGCTCCGAGAACGGCCTTGGCGGCGGAACGCAGGCGTGGCGCTCCACCGACGGCGGGCTGCACTACACCACGCTCGCCTCGCCCAACGCGCTCTCGCAGACCTCGCAGCCGACCGTCGCCCCTGGCGGCGGCGACACTGACCTCGCCGTGGCGACCGCGCCCAACGCCAACGGCCTCTACAATGTCTATGTTGCCAGCCTCAACCTCGCCAGCGTGGACGTGAGCACTTCGACCGACGGCGGCAATTCCTGGTCACTCAACCCCATCGGCGCGAACATCGTCGGCGATGACCGCGAGTGGATCGCCGCCGACGGCGCCAGCAAGGTTTGCATCAGCTACCACGACGCCGCCACGTTCAACATCATCGTCAACTGCTCCACGGATGCCGGCACGACCTTCACACAGACCGGCCAGGCCTTCGACACCAACCACCTGTTCAGCACCAACGCCAACGAGATCGGCAACCTCGCCATCGATCCGGCGTCCCACATCGTCTACCAGACGTACTCCAGCATTGACCTGCAAGACCAGACCAACCCCAACCCCGTCGGCAACCACGTCGTCTATATGGCCGTCTCGACCGACGGCGGCCAGACGTTCACCGATCACACGGTCTTCGATAACCCGAACGTGGCGGTCAGCTACGGCCACCAGTTCGTCAACGTCAGCGTGGATAGCGCCGGCAACGTCTACTCCGTCTTCACGGACGACCACAACGTCTCGTACAGCTTCTCGACGGACCACGGCCAGACGTGGAGCGCGCCGGTGCAGGTGAACGCCGCGCCGGCCAACACGGCGATCATGCCGTGGAGCGTGGCCGGCGGCCCCGGCAAGCTGGACATCGTCTATTACGGCACGTCGTATTTTGACGGCGTCAACACGCCCGACAACTACCCCAGCTCCGCCGCCTGGAACGTCTACTTCGCGCAGAACCTCAAGGCGGCCAAGGCAGGCAGCAAGTTCACGCAGGTCACGGCCTCGCCCGTCAACCACTTCGGCGGCGCCTGTGAGAGCGGCGTCACCTGCACGGGCAACCGCGACCTCTTCGACGACTTCGGCGTCGCGGCCAACCCGACCACCGGCCTGGCGTCCATCATCTACAGCGACGACCAGTTCGACGCGGCGCAGCCGACGAAGTGTACTCAGGCGCAGAACAACACCAGTTCTTGTGACCACACCAGCGTCGCCACGCAGACTGGCGGCGGGCGCATCTTCCCCTAAACCGTCATCCAGCCGTGACCGCGGCCGATCAACAACAACGTCGCCCGCCGGGGATATGTTTCCTGGGCGGGCGGCGTCGCCAATTGCGGATGATCGCCTCATCACGCTCCCCGGCATGAATGCCGGGGGTAATCCTGGCCTACCACGGGCGGCGAAGGCGAGCGTCATAGCCCTGGCAACGCGGCCAGGCCCTCACGCACGCCGCGCAGGTGGATGCCTTCCAGGTCGGCGGCGCGGTGTGTACGCAGGCCGCTCCGCAGGGGACGCGGGGCGATCTGCTTCAGCGCCGCCGTCGTCGTCACGTCAATCAGCCCGGCATCCAGGCTGTAGTACGCGGCGATGGCGCGCGCCCAGGCGTCCCGGCTGAGCAGATCCGGCCCGGCGACGTGGATCACGCCCTCGCTGCCGCGCCGCATGAGGTGTAGTAGCGCGGTCGCCAGGTCGTCGGCGAGCGTTGGCGTGTTGATCTGGTCGCTGACGACGCGCACCCGGCGGCCCGCGCGCAGCTCGCCCGCCAGCCAGGAGACGAAGTTGGCCCGCCCGCCCGGCACATAGCCGTAGACCAGCGCCGTGCGCGCGATCAGCCAGGGCACACGGCCGTCGCACACGTCCACAATCGCGCGCTCGCCCTCCAGCTTGGTCCAGCCATAGTGATTGATGGGCCGTGCCGCCGCATCCTCGGCGTATGGCCCCGGTTGCTCCGCGTCGCCGGGGAAGACGTAGTCGGTCGAGACGTGCAGCAGCCGCGCGCCCAGCCGCACGCACGCCTCGGCGAGATGGCGCGGGCCGTGGCCGTTCGCCGCCAGGGCATCGTCGCGCCGCGTCTCGCAGGCATCCACGTTGGTCATCGCCGCCGTGTTGACGACGACCTCCGGCCGCGCCGCATCCAGCGCGCGCCGCACGGCTGGGCCGTCGCCCAGGTCGAGCGAGTGCCAGGACACCCGATCGGCGGTCGCATGCGGCGGGATGGCCCCGTGCGTGAAGGCGTGGATGGGGCCATTGAATGCGGCAAGCGCCTGCTCGACCAGCTTGGTGCCGACCACGCCGCCCGCGCCGACGATTGCCAGCCCGCCCATCGCGTTCTCCCGTCTCTAGCGCGCGCCGCCGGCCGTCTCGGCCAGCGCGCGCGCCTGGTGCAGAAAGCTATCTTCACGCGCCAGCACGTCCGCCAGCCACTCCGCGTGCGCCTGGTACCACGCCACCGTCTCGGCCAGCCCTTCACGGAAGCGCATCGCCGGATGCCAGCCCAACCGCGCGCGCAGCCTGCTCGAGTCCACGGCGTGCCGGCGCACGTGGCCCAGCCGATCCGGCACGAACTGGATGAGGCTGTCGGGCTTGCCCAGCAGCTCCAGCACCAGGCGCGCGTTGTCCAGCACGCTGCGCTCCTCGTCCGCGCCGACATTGAAGACCTCGCCGTCCACCTGTTCCGCCGGCGCGAGCAGGATGGCCTCCAGCGCGGCGCAGTGGTCGCGGACGTGGATCCAGTCGCGCGTGTTGGCGCCGTCGCCATAGACCGGCAGCGGCCGGTCGTGCAGGGCGTTGAGGATGAAGAGCGGTAGCTGCTTCTCCGGGTACTGGTAGGGGCCGTAGTTGTTGGCGCAGCGTGTGACTACCACCGGCAGCCCGTAGGTGGCCCAGTACGAGAAGGCCAGCCGGTCCGCGCCCGCTTTGCTGGCGGCGTAGGGCGAGAGCGGCATCAGCGCGTCGGTCTCCCGCGAGGGGCGGCTGGTGCCGTCGGGCGCGGCGGCGTTGCCGTAGACCTCGTCGGTGCTGATCTGGATGAAGCGGGCGACGCCGCGCGCGCGCGCCGCTTCCAGCAGCGTGTAGGTGCCCTCCACATCGGTGCGCACGAAAGCGCCGGGATCGAGGATCGAGCGGTCCACATGCGTCTCGGCGGCGAAGTTGAGCACCGCGTCGCAGCCGCCCAGTGTGTCCAGCGCTCGCTCCACGTCGGCGCGGTCGCAGATGTCGCCGCGGATGAAGGCGAGGTCGGGGTCGCCGCGCAGCGCGGCCAGGTTGGCCTCGTTGCCGGCGTAGGTCAGCTTGTCGAGCACGACGACGCGCCATTCGGGATGCGCGCGGCGGATGTGTTGCGCGAAGTTGCCGCCGATGAAGCCGGCCCCGCCCGTCACCAGCAGCGTCCGGCCGCCGCCTTGCTTCACCTGATCCCGTTGTGCCATGCTGTCCCAGTCTCCCTGTATCGCAATCGTCGGTTGAACATACGCTGTGCCGCGCTGGCGCCGGCCGGCGGTTGAAACCGCGCCTGGGGGGCGTGCCGCGAAGTCCACCTGTGTGGACTCGTAACCGCCGGCGATCACCATATCATACGCCAGGCACACCGACGCGGCTGTAGTCGCCGAGCATCAGCCGGTGCGCGCGCGGCTTGGCCGCCGAGGCCGTCACCTCGGCGTAGCGGCCGATCAGGCTGGCCTCGATGCGCCCTGGCACGTCCGCGATGCGGCTGTGTTCGAGCACGATACAGTACTCGACCTCGCTGTTGGCGATGGTCACGTCGTGGTAGATCGAGGAGAACGGCCCGACATAGGCGTTCTCGATCAGCGTGCGCTCGCCGATGATCGCCGGCCCGCGCACGACGCTGCCCACGATGCGTGCGCCCGCCTGCACCGTCACATCCCCTTGCAGCACCGAGTCGGGCGAGACGACGGCGCTTGGGTCCACGGCGCCGCCCAGCCCGGCCAACACCTGCCGGTTGGCCGCGAGGATGTCCTCCATCTTGCCGGTATCAATCCAGTAGCCGGCCAGCAGGTGCGGGCGCACGTCGAAGCCGTGGTCGATCAGCCATTGGATGGCGTCGGTGATCTCCAGCTCGCCACGCGCGGACGGCGCGATGGCCTCGGCGGCGGCGAAGATATGGCGGTCGAAGCAGTACACGCCTACCAGCGCGAGATCGCTGGGCGGCTGCTTCGGCTTCTCGATCAGGCGGCGCACGCGCGGCTCGCCGGCTGGCTTGCCCTTTGCCGCGCTCACCGGCTCCAGCTCGGCGACGCCGAATTCACGGGGATTCTCGACGGGCGTGAGCAGGATGCGGCAATGGTCGGCGCAGTCCGGCGTGGCGAAGGTGCGCACGATGGGCGCCAGCGGCTCGCCGATCAGGTTGTCGCCTAAAAACATGATGAAGCGCTCGTCGCCCAGGAACGCGCGCGCGGTCAGCACGGCGTGCGCCAGGCCGAGTGGCTCACTCTGCTGGATGTAGGTGACACGCACCTCCGGCCCCCAGCGTTCGCGCCAGCGCGCGCCGTCGCCCACCGCCGCGCGGATCTCCTCGTGCGTGTCGCCGACGACGATGCCGACCTCACGGATGCCGGCCTCCAGCAGCGCCTCGACGGCGTAGAAGAGCACGGGCTTGTTCGCCAGCGGCAGCAATTGCTTGGCGCGCGTGTAGGTGAGCGGGCGCAGGCGCGTGCCCTTGCCGCCGCTCAGGATCAGTCCTTTCATGCCGCTGCCCTCGTTGCCCTTCCCGCTCTGCCTATGCCTCTATCTGCCTCTATCGCGTGCCTGTCCCGCTCGGACGCTACTTGATCGGCGGCGTGCGCAGCCAGTCGTAGCCAATATCCGCGTCGTCGTGGGCGATGCGCCCCTCCTCGGCTGGATCGTAGGTGCGCGAGGTGACGTAGAACAGGTGCGCCGGCTCGCCGCCCAGCGCGCGGCAGCCGTGGGCGACGCCCGCGGGAATCTTGAGCAGCGCCGGCGGCAGATCGTCGCCCAGGTGCAGCTCCTGCGTCACGCGATAGGTCGGCGAGTCCTCGCGCCGGTCGTGCAGCGCCACCAAGAGGCGCCCAGCCGCCACATACCACCAGTCAATCTGCGTCGGGTGGATGTGCCAGGCTTTGACCACGCCGGGGTACATCTTGGAATGGCTCAACTGCCCGAAGCCCTCGGCGAACCAGGGGTCCGTGACGCGGATCAGCTCCTCGAAGTAGCCGCGGTCGTCCGCATGCCGTGTCAGCGGGTGCATCACCACGCCGGCGATTGTGCCCATGTGGGCCTCGGCTCGCCGCTGATGCTGCTGATCCGTGGCTGTCCCAGCGACAGTGTCCATCCCGCGGTTCCCTCTTTCCTCAAGATGCGCTTCACACTGCGCGCGGCGGAGCGCCGATCAGCGCGGAACGATGCACGACGCATCCCGCCAGCCCGACAATCGCCGCCATTATACGCCAGTGAGCGCGTGTTGCCTGAACCCCTCTAGCCCATCTGGGCGCGCGAATGCCGCGCTGGCTCCCCCTCGCCGCGCGCTGGCTCCCCTCTCCTCACACGGAGAGGGGCCGGGGGTGAGGAACCTCCCGCAGCGCGCGAGGCGTGGCAACCATCTTGCCGCGAGCGTCGTCTGATGACACCCGGATTCGGTGCGCACACTCCTACGCTGAGGTGTATGCTGTCGGTGCGCCGAGTGTCGCTGAATGCCGGCGCATACGTCGTGTCGTCGGCTGGCATGTTGGAGGCTCGGAGGCAACGGTGGAGAAGCAAGGCCGCATCGTGGTGACGATGCCCGCGTACCACGCGGAGCAGACCCTCGAGAAGACCTACCGCGACATTCCAGATGGACTGGCCGACGATGTGGTGGTGGTGGATGACGCCAGCAACGACGGCACCGCCGCGGTGGCGCGCCGACTCGGCCTCAAGGTCTTCGTGCATCCGGCCAATCGCGGCTACGGCGGCAACCAGAAGACGTGCTACGATGAGGCGCTGCGCCTGGGCGCCTCGATCGTCGTGCTGCTGCACCCCGATTATCAATACGACCCGAAGACGCTCTCCGCGCTGGTCGAGCCGCTGCTGGCGGGCCGCGCCGATTTCACGTTCGGCTCGCGCTTCGCGCGCGGCGCCGATCCGCGCACGGGCGGCATGCCGCTCTATCGCTATGTGGGCAATCGGCTCACCACCGCCGTCGAGAATCTGCTGCTGGGAACACATTTCGCCGAGCTACACAGCGGACTAAAGGCCTATACGAGCGACTTCCTGCGCCGCAGCGATTACCATGCGTACTCGGACGACTTCGTGTTCGACAGCCAGATGATCATAGACGCCGTGCTCTCAGGCGCGCGTGTCGAGGAGGTGCCGATCCCCACGCGCTACACCGAGGAGTCGTCATCCATCAGCGTTGTGCGCTCGCTGCGCTACATCGCGCTGACGGTGGTGGAGCTGGCGCGGCTGAAGCGGCGGCATGCGCGCGCCCGGCGTATGGCGACCGCGCGGCGAGGGTAGCGGCGCACGCGACGCGCGAACCATTTGTAGACAGAGTGATGGCAAGGAGCAGGCGTGAGCATCTTCGCGGATGAGAGTCCGGCCCTGGCCGAGCGGGAGCTGCCGCCGCGGGATAGCAGCCTCGCCGCGCCGGACGTGCCCGGCCGGCCGCGCGCGTTGGCGCGTCTGTGGCATCATCGTGAGGCGCGACGCATTCGCGCCTTCCTGCTGGCTGGCGGCCTCTCGGCGGCGGTCACGCTCGCCGTGACGGCGGCGTTCACCGATCTGGCGCGCTGGCCCTTCGTGGCCGCCGCCGTGCTCGCCACCGAGCTGGGCATCCTCGTCAACTTCTCCGTCAACGACCGCATGACGTTCCGCGATCTGCCGGGCCACCGGCGCGGCCTGCCGCTACGGCTGGCGCGCTTCCATCTCACCTGCGCGACGGGCCAATCGCTGATCCTGCTGCTCTCCGTGCTGCTGCACGACGCCGCCCATTGGCGGACGCTGCCGGCCCAGGCGCTGCCGATCGGCGTGGTGACGGCGGTCAACTTCGCGCTGCACCGCTTCTGGACGTATCGCGGCGCCGCGCGCTGATGCCTGGTGCCTGATGTCGCGCCGATCACGCCGATCACGCCGGGCAGGCAGGATCACATCACGCGGATGGTCTATTGGGAAGAAGGGTGCGGGAATGGTGAGTGTGGCGCGCGGGCTGATGCGGGATCGAGCCGCGGAAGGGGCGGGAACCGAGCGCGTCGCGGACGCGCCGGTCTTCGGCAGGCGCAACCTGCTTGTCGCCGGCGCGCTGTTCCTGTTCTCGCTGTGGACGCTGTTGAGCTTCCAGATCGCCTTCCACGTCAATCCCTTCGGCATCGGCACCCCGCACTACGTTGCCCAGGCCGAGGCGTTCCTGCACGGCCGCTGGAACCTCGATCTGCCGGCGGGGCCGCACGGCGAAACCGACGTGATCGTGCTCAACGGCGGCAGGCACTACATCGTCTACCCGCCCTTCCCGGCGATCCTGCTCATGCCGCTCGTCGCCATCTTCGGCACCGCCACCAGCGACGTGCTCTTCACGGCCGTGCTTTCGGCGTTGATCATGCCGCTGTTGTTCCTCGTGCTCGAACAGGCGCGCGCCAACCGGCTCACCAGCCGTGTCTGGCTGGAGAACGTCTGCATCACGCTGCTGCTCTACCTCGGCTCGATTGCGCTGGTGCTCTCGCTCGACGGCTCCATGTGGTTCACCGCCCACATCACGGCGATGGTCTTCACGCTGCTCTCGCTGCTGCTGGCGTTGCGCCGCCACTTCGGCTGGAGCGCGCTGGCGCTGGGCTGCGCCTTCTTCAGCCGCGCCACCGTCGCGCTCGGCTTCCCGTTTCTGTTCTATCTCGCCTGGCAGGATGGCGGCTTGCGGCAGGATGTGGAGCTGTTCGCGCGCACCGTGCGCGCGCGTGCGCCGGAGTGGACGCTGATCCCCTGGCGCCGTCTGGCGCCGCCGCTGGCGGTGACGGCGGCTATTGTGCTGCTCTTCATGGCGCGCAACACGATCATCTTCGGCTCGCCGCTCGATAGCGGCTACGCCGAGCTGATTGACCAGAAGTATCCGCAGGTGACGAACGGCCCGTTCTGCATCTGCTACGTCCCAGCCAACATCGTCGCCAACTTCTTCACCTTCCCGCGCGTCTCGTTCACCGGCCCCTTCGACCGCGCGCCGCAGATTGACATGCTCAACCACGTGGACCTCAAAGACGCATCGGGCAAGAACATCGTGGATGCCTCCGGCAACGACGTGCAGCAATACGGCATCGCGGTGAGCGTCTTCGTCACCACGCCGCTCTTCCTGTTCCTCTTCGCGCGCAACCGCAAGCGCAGCTTGACGCGCGCCGCGCTCTGGGCAACGCTCGGCCTGATCGTGATCGCTGTGCTGCTCTTCCACGCCTCCGGCTGGCGCCAGTTCGGCGCGCGCTACCTCTTCGACGGCTATCCCTACGCCTTCCTGCTGCTGGCGCTGAACGACATCCGTGTGGACTGGCGTTTCGCGGCGCTGGGCGTGCTGGGCATCCTCATCAACATCCTCGGCGCGCAGCAATTCCTCAATCCGCAGACGGCGTTCTTCTTGTGACGCCGCTCGCGGCCGCGCGCTTCCGCGTCCGCGCCGGCGGACGTCGCGGCGGGACGCCATCCAGGCGCGATTGCAATCGCCGGCCGGCCGCCTATCGGCTATGAACCAGCCCGCGCCGCTCATGGTGGTGACCGCATCGTCGCCCGCCCGGTCGCTGGTCCCCGCTCCCACGGACCGAGCGGCAACTCGATGAACTCGACGCGGCACACGATAATGCGCCCGTGTGCGCCGCCGACAGGAACAAGAAAGCGCTCGAAGTGGCCTTCGAGCGCGAACTGAGGAGCTACGAAGCGCATCAGGCTCAGGTCCACAACAAGGCTGATGTCGAACCGCGGACCCTCGGTGAGGCTAGGCGGAGACCTGCACGGCCTGGATCGCCGTCTTGATGAGCTTCAACACATCGTTCGGGTGGGAGACCATCGCCACATGGTTCGAGGAGACTTCGACGGTGGTCGCCCCCATGCGCTTGGCAAACAGCCGCTCGGCATCGGGTGGGATCGTCTGGTCGCCATCAGCCACCAGGAACCAGGACGGCAGCGCCTTCCAGGCAGGCATGCCCATCACGTCGTCGAGGGCGCTCCAGGATAACGGCTGCTGCACGGCGAACATGACCCTGGCCTTCACCGGATCAACGTCAGCCGCGAAGTGGCCCACGTAGTCCTCTTCGGGCAGCCACGCGAAGCCCTGTTTGTCGACGTCGAGATGCGCGATGGCAGGAGTCGGCGGTCCCTGCGCCAGCAGCGCGCCAATCGACTCCCCCTCGTCGAGCCCGAAGCCCGCGATGTAGACCAGGCCGACGACGTTCGGCGCGTCGGTGCCGAGCGCCGTGACGATCTGGCCCCCGTACGAGTGGCCGGCGACGAGGGTCGGGCCGTGCTGGCGTGCGAGGACTTCGCGCAGCCGGGCGACGTTATCGGCCAGCGAGTTTAAAGGAAACTGTGGGGCGGTCACGGTGTAGCCGTCGGCCTGCAATCGCTCCACAACAGCGCTCCAACTTGAGCCGTCGGCCCACGCACCATGGACCAGCACAATGTTTGGCAAGGTCGCCATCGTCGCCATCCTTCCTTCCTTCTCTTCAGGACTTCCAGGCTTACTCAGTACGCAACGATGGTCGCGTCGCGGGCACGGCGAGCAGTACATGACGGCATCCGTCTGCAAGCAGCGTAGCCAATCGTGCTCGCGGTGTCGTGAGTGATGACCCTCCTTTCTTCCCATTTATCTGCCCATGCATGCGTTTCCCAGGAAGCGGGCCGACCTGACAGCGGCGCGTCAATACGGACGACGGACACACGCACCAGATACAGCATCTGCCCATCCCATGCCTCGGCGTTCAGCGACCGGCCCGTGAGAATGTGACGGCCGGACCTTCGCCCCAGACCTCGTAGCTGATCTCAGCGCCGTCTAGCGCCGTCTCTGGTGGTCATCGTACCCATCACACGTGCTCCTTCGTCTGCTTCCTCCGTTCCTCATCCGTCAAGCACTGTGGCCGCATCCCCTCCTCTTGGAGCGCGTGGAGAGACATGCTGCACACCACACGCTGATGTGCCAGCACACCATGTGCCACCTGGGTGGGCTGCACCACTCTGCCGCAAGCGTCTTGTAGCAGCTCCTCATCCGAGTCCGCGCCGGCGGACGTCGCGGCGGGACGCCATCCAGGCGCGGTGTCAACCGCCGGCCGGCCGCCCATCGGCTATGAACCAGCCCCCGCCGCGACCGCCAGGGCCAGCCGGAACCCGACGTAGCCGTCGCGGTTGTCCGGCCTGAAGTAGTTGCCCCAGGGATAGCGATATGCGTAGCCGGCTTGCGCGTCCCAGCGCGCCATCTTCTCCCATTCGGCCTCGGTTGGCAGCCGCCACGGCTGGCCCGTCACCTTCACCAGCCAGGCCGCGTAGGCAACGGCGTCGTGCCAGGAGACGCAGACCGCCGGGTGGTCGAGGCGCTGGAGCTGCTGATCCCAGTTGATCTTCAGATTATCGCCATTCAGCGGCTCGCGCACGGCTTTGGCGCGCACGGCGCAGGCATATTCCGCTACTGTTACAGGATGCCGGCCGATGGAGAAGTCACCAACCAGCACCGGATATTGCGGTACCTCGTTATCGTTCACCGCTTTGTCGCGCGTCTTGCCGCTGCCCATCGTGAAGACACCGCCAGGAACTGGGCAGATCGGCGGCAGGACGCATTCGACGCCCTTCACGTTCCAGCCACGGAAGCCGAGGGAGTAGAGGGACATCGGTGTCAGGTGGTGCGCGGGCGTCGCGCCGGCTGGTGTGGAGGCGGGGCCGGGTTGCGCGGGCGGCGTCGGTTGTTGCGGTGGCGTGTGCGGCTGCGGTGTGAGGCCAGTCGAGGTAGCCGAGGCATCACGCATCACCAGCGCGGCGGCAATCGCGTCAATCGCCGCCTCAAAGCCCAGCGCCAGCCCATCAACCCACAGGAAGGCGTTCAGCAGCGGTGGCACATCACACGGCCCAATGCGCACCGGCAGCAACAGGCGCGCGCGGTCTTGCGCCATCAGGCCCAGATACGTCTGCGTCTCCAGCTTCACCCAGAACGAATCCAACGCATGCTGTGTCAGCAGCACCACGCACGCCGAGCGCCGTTCCAGCTCGCGCTGAATCTCGTCGCCCAGGAAATGCCCCGTCTGCGCGTTGCCGCGGTCGTACCAGAGCGGGATGCCGCGCGCCTGGAGCGCCGCGGCGTAGCGGTCGCAGAGCGCGTTGTCGGCGTGGGCGTGGCTGAGGAAAGTTGGACGATACTCGCTCATCCGCTGCCCTCCCCCATCTCACCGCCCAGGCACATCCCATCGCTCACTCATGAGACGCGTCGCACAGCCAGTGTAGCACATCACCGCCCGCAAGGACATCCCCATACGGCTCTGCCGCCGAGCGTGCGCATGAGCGACGCATCGAGCAACGAAACGACACCTGGATTGGTATCTCCAACCGACGTAGGTCGGTTTTGTGGCGGCACGCCTTCAGGCGCGGTTTTAACCGCCGGCCATCCCCGCTCGCCGGCCATCCCCGCTCGCCGGCCATCCCCGCTCGCCGGCCATCCCCGCTCGCCATGCCGTGGCATTCATGCCCCCTCCACCGTTCGCCGGCCGGTCACGGCCGCGCGGGCCGTACGCCGCCCCATCCCCGCCACCGCTCCCACCATCGCCGGGCACATCCGCCACACCCGGCAATCCGCAGCCGCCACCCTTGACGTTCGCCTTAATCTATGGTAAATTAGTTCTATCATCACGACGCCACCCCGCGCCGCCAGCACCTTGAATAACCACATGCGGAGCCAAACATGCCACTCGCACCCACTGGCAAACGCGAGCATAGCGGCTTGAACGCGCCCGCATCCCCACCAAATCGTGCCGTTTTCGCCGCCCACCTTGCCGTTTCTTGCCGCGATCTTGCCACTTTTGCCACCCATAACGCCAAACGTCAAGTTGCCAATCCACGCCACACGGCTTGAATTCGGCATCCGAGAGGAGATAGCACCCAACACACCATCACAAAGCGGCAAAAACGGCAATGTTCACCGCCCCAGTCAACATTGCCACTCCATCTTTGCCCCTTCTCCCTCTGCGACCTCTGCGGTTCAATTCTCTCCTCGTACGCCGCGTCGTTCTTGTACGCGCCGGGCGTGGGCCGTATAATCGAAGATGCGGCGCCATGCGCGCGCCGCCCGTGACGACGGCGTCCGGCTCCCCGGTTCCACCCCTTCCCTTCGCTCGCTACCAACCGCGCCGCTCGTCCCGCGAAAAATTGCACGCTCGCTAGTTGAGGAGAAGCGTCATGTACAGGGGCCAGTCGGGCCAGTGGTCCTGGCTGCTACACCGCGTGACCGGCCTGGGCGTCTTGCTGTTCCTGCTCGTCCACATCGTGGACATCACGCTGATCGGCTTCGGGCCGCAGGTCTATAACGAGTCCCTCCAGGTCTTCGGCAACCCGGTCGTGCGCCTGGTCTCGCTGGCGCTGATCGCCTCGGTCCTGTACCACGCCTACAACGGCGTGCGCGTCATCATCATTGATTTCTGGTCCGCCGGCTACAAATACCAGCGCCAGATGTTTTACGCCGTGCTCGCGCTGACCATCCTCAGCTTCGTGCCGATGGCGTTCTTCGTCATCGCGCCGGTCTTCGGCGTCTGCCCCCAGGGCGATTGCAACGCCATCCCGATGTAGATAGGCATGCGCCAGCGAAGGATACAGAGAGTCATGGCAACCAGAGTCACCACCAATCCCAAGGTCTCGCCGTTCGGCACCACCCCCAAGCCCGGCGCCGGCAGCGGCGCATGGGAGACCTTCTCCTGGTACTTCTTCCGCGTCTCCGGGGTCGCGCTCATCCTGCTCGTCATCCTGCATCTCGTCATCATGCACGTGACGAACGACGTCTCCTCCACCACCTACGACTTCGTCGCCCACCGCTACGCCAACCCGTTCTGGCGCGTCTACGACCTCACGCTGCTGACGCTGGCGCTGCTGCACGGCTTGAACGGCCTGCGCATCGTCTGTGACGACTATATCCGCACACGCGGCACGCGGCTGGCCGTCCAGTCGGTGCTGTTCCTGACGGCGGTGTTCTTCTGGCTGATGGGCACGATGACGATCATCACCTTCCAGCCAGGCAAGACCGTGGCAGCGTCCATTCTCGGCCTGCTGCATCACTGAGTCCGGCGGTACGGCCCGCGCGCGTCGTCGTTGATGCGCGCGGCGTCGCCGGACGAGGAGCCATCCCCATGAACTACCACAAATTCGACGTGGTGATCGTCGGCGCGGGCGGCGCGGGCCTGATGTCCGCCATGCAGCTCGCGCACAACTCCAGCATCGCCGTCATCAGCAAGCTCTATCCCACCCGCTCGCATACCGGCGCCGCCCAGGGCGGCGTCGCCGCCGCGCTCGGCAACCAGGAAGAGGATAATTGGAAGTGGCACATGTTCGACACCGTCAAGGGTGGCGACTACCTGGTGGATCAGGATGCCGCGGCCATTCTCACGCGCGAGGCGATTGATGCCGTCTACGAGCTGGAGCATTGGGGCCTGCCCTTCAACCGCACCGAGGACGGCAAGATCGATCAGCGCCGCTTCGGCGGCCACTCGCGCAACTTCGGCGAGGGGCCAGTGCGCCGCTCCTGCTATGCCGCCGACCGCACCGGCCACATGATCTTGCAGACGATGTATCAGCAGTCCGTCAAGAATCAGGTGCGCTTCTTCAACGAGTACATGATGCTCGACCTGCTGATCAACGACGGTCAGGCCTGTGGCGTCGTCGCCCTCTGCCTGCGCGACGGCAGCATCCACACCTTCCACGCCAAGGCGATTGTGCTGGCGACCGGCGGCTACGGCCGCGCCTGGCGCATCACCAGCAACGCGCTCGCCTGCACCGGCGACGGCATGGCGGTGGCCTATCGCCGCGGCATCCCGCTCGAAGACATGGAGATGTACCAGTTCCATCCGACCGGGCTGTACAAGGTCGGTATCTTGCTCAGCGAGGCGGCGCGCGGCGAGGGCGCGTACCTGCTCAACAGCGAGGGCGAGCGCTTCTGCGTGCGCTATGCGCCGACGATGGAGGAGCTGGCCCCGCGCGACATGGTCTCGCGCTTCATCTACGACGAGATCGCCGCCGGGCGCGGCATTGACGGCAAGGACTACGTGTACCTCTCGGTGGCGCACCTGGGCAAAGAGAAGATTGACGCCAAGCTGCCGGACATCACCGACTTCGCGCGCAACTACCTGGGCGTCGAGCCATACTACGAGCCGGTACCCATCCAGCCGACGGCCCACTATGCCATGGGCGGCATCCCCACCGACATCGAGGGCCGGGTGGTCGTGGACGAGCACAATACCGTCCTGCCAGGGCTGTACGCGGCCGGCGAGGTGGCCTGCGTCTCGGTGCATGGCGCGAACCGCCTGGGCACCAACTCGCTGGTGGACCTGATCGTCTTCGGCCGCCGCGCCGGCAAGCACATCGCCGCCAAGTGGCTGCCTGAGGCCGACTTCGCGCCGCTGCCCAACGCGCCCGACGCCTTCGCTACCGAGATGGTCGAGTCGCTGCTGGCGCGTGGCAAAAATGGCGCGAATGGCAAGAACAGTCAGAATGGCAAAGGGACGGGCGAGACGCAGGAGGCGCTGCGCGCCGATCTACGCGACTCGATGATGGAGAACGTCGGCGTCGTGCGCGACGAGCAGCGCCTCACCGCCCAGCTGGCCCGCGTGGTCGAGCTGAAGCAGCGTTGGCGGAACCTGCGCCTGATGGACACCAGCCGCACCTTCAACACCGAGCTGATGGAGGTGGTGGAGCTGGGCAACCTGATCGAGTGCGCCGAGGCGACGGTGGCCGGCGCGCTGGCACGCAAAGAGAGCCGCGGCGCCCACTACCGCACCGATTACCCCAAGCGCGACGACGTGAACTTCCTCAAGCACACACTGGCCTATCGCACCGAGCATGTCGGCGAGCCGGAGCTGCGCTACAAGCCCGTCGTCATCACCGAGTTCGAGCCCAAAGAGCGCAAATATTAGCCACCCAGCGCGGGGCATCGGCCCCGGCAGCGGACGAGAGGATCGCGATTTATGCCAGCGGAGACGAGCACGCGCGTCGTGCAGGTGAAGGTGAAGCGGTATCAGCCCGACCAGAGCGCCAAGCCGTTCTGGCAGGAGTACCGCGTCGAGGCCGAGGGCAACGACCGCCTGCTGGACGTGCTGAACAAGATCAAGTGGGAGCAGGACGGCACGCTCACCTACCGGCGCTCGTGCGCCCACGGCGTCTGCGGCTCGGACGCGATGCGCGTCAACGGGCGCAATCGCCTCGCCTGCAAGCTGCTCGTCAACGACCTGGGCGCGCGCATCAGCGTCGAGCCGATGCTTGGCTTCCCGGTCATCCGCGATCTCGTCGTGGACATGGACCCCTTCTTCGCCAAGTACGAGAAGATCAAGCCCTATCTGATCAACGACGAGCCGGAGCCGCGCACCGAGCGGCAGCAGTCACCGGAGCAGCGCGAGCGTTACGACGAGACGACCAAGTGCATCCTCTGCGGCGCCTGCACCGGCTCATGCCCTTCCGTCTGGGCCAACGCCGAGTGGGTCGGCCCAGCCTCGATCGTCAATGCGCACCGCTTCATCTTCGACAGCCGCGACCGCGGCGGCGCCGAGCGTTTGCAAATCCTCAGTGACCGCACCGGCGTCTGGCGCTGCCGCACGATCTTCAACTGCTCCGAGGCCTGCCCGCGCGGCATCCCCGTCACCGACGCCATCGAGGAGGTCAAGCGCGCCATCATGTACGGCACGACCGACATCGCCTGATTGCCTGATAGACTAATCGGGTGAGATGGATCGCGCGCATGCGGGCAATCTGCCAGGCGGGCATCGGTCCGCCTGGCGTTTTGTGTCCAGCGCCCCAGGCGTTATAATAGGCGCGGACCCGCACCCGGCCAGTCCATCTCCGTCCCAATCCTTCAACCCCTGTGAAAGGAAGGCGAGACCGCCCGCACGCTTCGCCCCGCGCCAGGCGGGTGTGCCGCGGCCCGCACCCATGGATCAGAGCCATATCCGCAACTTCTGCATCATCGCCCACATTGACCACGGCAAGTCCACGCTGGCGGACCGTCTGCTCGAGTACACCGGCACCATCTCCAAGCGCGAGATGGCCGAGCAGATCCTCGATCAGATGGACCTGGAGCGTGAGAAGGGTATCACCATCAAGGCCCAGGCGGTGCGCATGCGCTACACCGCCAGGGACGGCCGCGAGTACGAGCTGAACCTGATTGACACGCCCGGTCATGTGGACTTCAGCTATGAGGTCTCGCGCAGCCTCGCCGCCTGCGAAGGGGCGATCTTGGTCGTGGACGCGACACAGGGCGTCGAGGCGCAGACGCTCGCCAACCTGTACCTCGCCGTCGAGGCCGATCTCGCCATCATCCCCGTCATCAACAAGATTGACCTCGCCAGCGCCGACCCGGAGAAGGTCGCCACCGAGATTTATCATATCGGCCTGCCGCGTGACGAGATCGTGCTGGCCTCGGCCAAAGAGGGCATCGGCACGCAAGATGTGCTCGAAGCGGTGGTAAAGTACGTCCCGCCGCCGAAGGGCGCGGGCGAGATGCCGCTGCGCGCGCTCGTCTTCGACTCGAAATACGACGCCTACAAGGGCGTGATCGCCTACGTGCGCATCGTGGACGGCGCGATCAGCCGCGGCGACCGTATCGAGATGATGCAGACCGACAGCCGCACCGAGGTGCTGGAAGTCGGCTATTTCAGCCCTACCCTCGTCGCCGCTGGCACGCTCTCGGCCGGCGAGGTCGGCTACATCGCCACCGGCTTCAAGAACGTCAAAGATTGCCAGGTCGGCGACACGGTGACGCTGGCGGCCACACCCGCGCCTGAGGCGCTGCTGGGGTATCGCCCCGCCAAGCCGATGGTCTTCGCCGGCATCTTCCCCGTCGAGGGCGACGACTATCCGCTGCTGCGCGATGCGCTGGACCGCCTGAAGCTGAACGACGCCTCGCTCGTGTACGAGCCGGAGAACTCCGTCGCGCTCGGCTTCGGCTTTCGCTGCGGCTTCCTCGGCCTGCTGCACATGGAGATCATCCAGGAGCGGCTGGAGCGCGAATACAACCTGGATATTCTGATGACGGCGCCCAGCGTCGAATACCGCGTGCTCAAGACCAACGGCGAGGAGCTATTCATCCACAACCCCGCCGAGCTGCCCGCCGTCACGCAGATGGCAAAGATCGAGGAGCCGATCATGGACATCTCGATCTTCACGCCCGCGCGCTACATCGGCACGATCATGGAGCTGGTGACGGCGCGGCGCGGCGCGTTCCGCGACATGGAATACCTCGAAGAGGACCGCGTCCACCTGACGTATCGCATGCCGCTGGGCGAGCTGATCGTGGACTTCTACGACCAGCTCAAGTCGCGCACGCAGGGCTACGCCTCGCTGGACTATAGCTTTCACGCCTACGAGGAAGCCGATCTGGTCAAGCTGGATCTGCTGGTGAACGGCCAGTCCGTGGACGCGCTCTCGCTGATCACGCACCGCGACAAGGCGCAGCGCCAGGGCCGGCTGCTGGCCGAGCGGCTGAAGGAGCTGATCCCGCGCCAGCTCTTCGAGGTGCCGATCCAGGCCGCCGTGGGCAGCCACATCATCGCGCGTGAGACGGTGCGCGCGATGCGCAAGAACGTGCTGGCGAAGTGTTATGGCGGCGACATCACGCGCAAGCGCAAGCTGCTGGAGAAGCAGAAGGAGGGCAAGAAGCGGCTCAAGCGCGTTGGCAGCGTCGAGATTCCCCAGGAAGCCTTTATGGCGATGCTCAGCCTGGAAGAGGAATGATACGGAGGTATTCGCGGGCAAAAAGAAAGGACCGGCCCGCGTCGACCGGTCCTCAATAGTAGTGGCTCATGCCAAGCAGCGGCATGCTTTCCGTGCATACACGCGGATGCTCCATCTAGAAGATAGAGGCAAGGGACGCGTAGCAGCGCGTCCCCCCACATCCGACGGGTCTGCTAGGTCACCTGAGGCAACTCCCGAACTGTTTTCGTCATGCCGCACGACTCAAAAGAGCATCTTGGGTGCGGACGCGGAGTTTTGGCTCAAGTCCCGGCAGACCCTGCACGCCCGCCTTTACGGGCACGCCTGGTCGATTTGGAAGACCACTCCGAGGAGGCGAATCGGCTTCTTCATCGGGAACATAGGTTCGTCTCCTTTCCCTGTGTTCCTGCGATTCTTCGCCTTGTATCCCTTGCGGGAACACCCTCATCCTACCATAGTGCCGCTCACGTGTCAACCCTCGCGGCGAATCTCGTTCGCGTCAAATGCCCATGAATTCCGGCCCCGCTCGCTTGCAGCACCTCGCGCCGTGTCACATCACGCTTCTGTGACGCGCAGTGCGGCCAGCCGCTCCAGCGTCTCGACGATCAGCCGCGGCAGTGTGCCGAAGGAATAGGACATGAGCACGCGCTCGCCGCGCTGGTGCGCGCCCTTGCCGTAGACGCCGAGATTCACCACCGGCAGGTCCAGCGCGCGGATGTCGTCCAGTGGTAGGCCATACGCGCCCAGATGCGCGGGCGCATCCGCCGTATCTTGATCATGCCAGACGGGCATGTTCGCGGTCAGCGCGGCCACGTCCACCCCTGGCTCCAGCCGCAGATAGCTCATATCCGAGAGGAAGGGGAAATACTCTTCCAGCGATAGGTCTAACTCCGGGTGCGCCGCGGCGAGGGCCGCCACCGCCTCGTGCAGCGCGCAGGGGGCCGCCGCGATGTGCGGGTAGTAGGGCGGCGAGTAGTAGATGACGACAGCCGGTCCGCGCTCACCGTTCAGCGTCCACAGCCGGT
>JAICVS010000024.1 GCA_025935195.1 Ktedonobacterales bacterium | reverse complement strand
ATTGAGGTGCTCGACAACGAAGCGGGTTCCCATACGGCCGCAGCCTCCCTCTCACAGCAGGCGGAGCCGCTTGGTGCCCCCTGGCGTTCACCCTATCCAATATCCTCCAGGACGGTCAATCCAAACTGCGGAATGAGGGATGGATCGCGCCGTTCACTGGGTAGCGCGTGACGCGCGGGCGGCCCAGCTCGACACGCGGCGGGAAGAGATCAGCCCACTGCAAGCCGAGCGCGGCTACCACATCCTCTGTCTCGCATCCACGATGGCATTTCAGCAGCACACCGCCATCCGGCCGCTGTGTGATGCTGAGGGACGGTTCGTGGTCGTCATGCGCCGGGCATTGCGCGTACCATTGCACCTTGCCCGACGCCCGCACCTTCGCCCTCTGCTGGCGAAGGCTCGTAAGTACGTCCTGTACGCTCATAGCGCGCCCTCGCTTTCCGCGTGGGCGGCACTAGTCGCGGCGATGGGGTAGAATATGGATGGAACGTCTTTGCCGGCTACCCGTTGACAAGTCGCGCTCTGCTCCTTCATACTAGCCGTGGGTCTTGCTCGGACCCGCCGCTGTGTAGTTGTCTGCTTAGTCTGCGTTTGCTGCTGTTGTGGCTCGCTTCTCCTCAGGTTTACTTGGCAGTTGACTGAGGAAAGGCGGGCCGCTTCGTCTTTTCTGCGGCCCGTTCCTGGCGGCGCGCTCGGCATGGACAGGAGTGCCAGAAGCGCCTGTACGCACGCTACCGGGTCCGGTGCGTAGTGCCGCACAATCTCTACATCAGCGTGCATGCGGCACCTCCTCATCCGCTTTTTCGGCCAGGGAGATGCCGAACGCGGTTAGGCCGCGCACCATCTTGATGCGGGACAGCTCACCGGGCTGTACCCGGCCGCTCAGAATGCCGCTTACGTACACGCGGGACAGTCTGCATGCCCGCGCATACGCACTGTGACTTACCTGCGCTTCCGCAAGGATGCCACGCAGGCGCCGAGGATCGATGGTCGCGTTCGCTTCCACGAGAAAATCACCGCCTCCAGACGGGCCGCCGCTCGTTCGCAACGCTGAACAGCGCCTCATACTGAGGCGTCCATTCAGCGGGAGCAGAGCAGCGCCTCCCCGTCCAGGGCGGCGATTTCTCGCATCAACCGCGTATGTTGTCTACGTGTTGGGCGGCGTGTTTGACTCGTTGGGCCACGACGGCACCGGCACAATCCGGGCGTTGCCCAACTTCACAATAGGCCGAGAGGGGACGCCGGCCTGACGTGCCGCAATCGCTGCGCGCACGTCGTTCGTCACGTGGTCCGGCGATAGCCGATGGTAGAACTCATGCAGCTTGGCATCTGCCGGAAGCTCTGGAAAGTCCCGATGACGCCTGCCGCGCCGCGTCTTTTTGCCCATCGTTTTTGATGCCCTCCTGCTAGGTATTATACCACATGGGCACGTTTCTTGCTGACGCGCGGACGCGCAACCGATGCCCGTGTGTACATACCAGAAGTACTAGGCATACACCCGCTCCAACACATTTGAAGTGCTATCCGTTAGACGAGCCGAAGGGCGCGCGCCAGCCGCACCCCTCGCTCTGGATTGGCGGCGGCGGCGAGCAGGTCACGCTGAAGCTGGTCGCGCGCTACGCGGACGCCTGCAACGTCGGCGGCGGCGACCCGGACACCATCCGCCACAAACTGGGCATCCTGCGCCAGCACTGCGCGGACCTCGGCCGCGACTACGACGCCATCATCAAGTCCACCAACTTCAACGTCTTCCCGCTGCGCCCCGGCGAGGACGGCGAGAAGGCCACCGAGCGATTCCGCACGGCGCTGGGCATGAGCTACGAAGAGGCGCAGCGCGCGGCGATCATCGGCACACCGGATCAGATCGCCGGCCGCATCCGCGCCGCCATCGAAGCGGGCGCCGACTACATCATCGTCAACATGCCGCATCTGGCCTACGACCAGCAGCCGCTGCACTACTTTGCCGACGCGGTCATCACCCAGTTCGCCTAGCCCGCCTTCTCATGGAGCCACTGTCTGCCTCGTGCGACGTGGCTCCCCCTCGCCTCACAAGCAGACGGGGCCGGGGGGTGAGGACTCCCGCCACGCGCCGTGGCCCCGGAAATGCTCAGCGTAGTAAGCCAGAGAGCGCAACGGAGAGCGGCCGCAAGGAGCGCGGCGCGGCGGGAGGCGACCTATGGCGACCGTCCTGATCATTGACGACGACAACTCCATCCGCGCGGTCGAGCGCAGCGCGCTGGAGGATGCCGGGCATAGCGTGCTCGAAGCGCGCGATGGCGCGGAGGCATTGCGGGCGCTGCGCGCGGCGGAACGCCCACTGGTGGCGCTGGTGGATCTGATGATGCCCGGCGTGAGCGGCTTCGAGCTGCTCCAATCCATCGCGGGCGAGAGCGCGCTGGCGCGGCGTCATGCCTACGTCGTCGTCACCGCCAACGCCACCTCGCTCCCCGTCGTGCAAGCCCTGCGCTCGTCGTTTGTGCTGGAGGGCATCGCCAAGCCCTTCGACCTGGATACCCTGCTCGACGCCGTAGACCACGCCGCCGCCGCGCTCAGCCATGAGAGCGCCACCGCGAGCGAGAGCGCCGACAGCCGCTAGCCGGGCTTCTTCATACGCATCAGCATCCGCCGCGCGCCCAGGCATCTCCCCTCTCCCCGCGGGGAGAGGGGTCGGGGGTGAGGACTCCCCACGCTACGGCGCGACGACGACCGTGGCCTGCATGCTCGGGTGGAAGGTGCAGGTGATGTGGTAGGTGCCGGCGGTAGCGAACTTGACGATCTTCACGTCGCCGGGATTGAAGGCAAGGCCGCCGTTCGCGCTAAACTCGGTCGGCGCCCCGGCCGCCGCGGTAAACGTTCCGCGCGTCCCCGTGACCAGATTGTGCGAGCCGCCGCCGGTCGAATCGTCGAACTTGACCGATTGGCCGGCCTTGATGGAAACATCCGTGTTGCCGGAGAACGCCAGCCCGCCCATCGCGATCGTCGCGGCGGAAGGACCAGCGGGGGCCGAAGTGGCGGCGGTGGTCGGGGCGGTGGTCGGAACGGTCGTATCGGTCGGCGCGGGCGAGCCCCCGCCGGTGGTGGAACTGTCGCCGCCGCAGGCCGCGAGGGCAAGGGCGAAGAAGAGCACGACGACGAGACCGAGCTTGCGCATGGAGCGGAAACCTTTCACCAATTGCGGCCGGCGCGAAGGGATGAGCCGGACGGGACGATCCCACGAAGGTTCTCAACGCTTCGCGGAGGTCCAGACAGAACCACAGGATACGACGGCCTGACGTTACATCGGACCATAACGCATAGCGGCAAGGTTGCGCCACGACACACCGACCGCAATCACCAAGACGACCGGCAGCTAAGCGCCTTTACGTGCCGGTAGGCGAGCTGCGCACATCCCAGTCCATAGCCAGCCGCGCAGCGCGGCCAAACGCCATCCCAGCGCGATGTCACGCGCCAGCCCGCGCCTCCGCGAATGAGAATTTACACGACTTTTACGCACCGCGATGCCCCTTTGCCGTTCGGCGCCCATATGCTAGACTGCCCGCAAGGATGTCATTGCCAGCAAGAGGGATGAGGCTGAGGTGGAAGAGGTGTGATGCTCCCGGATCGAGCACGCGGCGTCCATCGCTTCCGGCGAATGGCGCGCGGACCCCTGGGAGAGACGTGGAGGTTCATATGCGGCCGATGGCATCCGACAGGGCATCCAGCGGGCGGGGTGATGGCGGGCGCGTGCGGTTGACCGGAGGGGCGGCGTGGGGACCGCCCCGGCGCGGCGGCGTGTGGGCGGAGATCAGGCGGCACGACCTGGAGCGGCGCCAGCGGCTCGTGCGCATTCTGGCGCTGGGCATCCTCGTGCCGGTGCTGCTGCTGATCCCCAGCTCGCTCTTCCCCAGGTTCATCCTGGGCAGCCTGGTGGCGCTGATCATCGTGGGAACCGGCACCGCCGCCGCACTCGCGCTCAACCGCCTGCACCTGACGGTCGCGGCCGGCACGTCCCTGATCATGGGCGTCGCCCTGGCGCTGGCCTGGCAGATCGTCTCCAAAGTGCTGCTGCAGCACGGCGTGGACGCCCTCGACCTGCGCTACTACGACCTGATGGTGCTGCCGGTGCTGCTCTCGGCCGTGTTGCTCGGCCGGCGCGGGCCGCTGGTGATCGCCGGCTGTGTCTCAGTCTTCTCGCTGGTCTCGCTGCTCGTGCTGCCGCGCACACCCACGCTCGACGCCTATTGGAACGCGAGCTATCCGTACTCACTAGGATCAGCCTACGATGTGGTGGCGCTGGCGATGCTGTTCCAGTGGGTAGCCGGCGTGATCGGCTGGCTGGGCGGCGATAGCATCCGCCGCGCGCTGGTGCATGCTTTGCGCGCGGACGAGCTGGCGCAGGCGAACGCGCAGATTCAGGCGCAGGCGCGCGAGATCGAGGCGCACCGGCTGCGCCTGCAAGATGGCATGGCGCAGATTCAGGCGGTCCACGCGGCCATCGCGCGCGGCAACTGGGATGCGCGCGTGCGGCTGGATCAAGGCGAGCTGCTGCCGATGGCGATGAGCCTCAACCTGCTGCTGGACCGGCTGACGCGCCTCACGCGCGAGCAGGGGCAGCGCGCGCAGATCGAGGTGACGGCGCACGAGCTGGCGCTGGCGATGCGCCAGGCGCGCAGCGGCCACGCCTACACCGTGCCAAACTACACCGGCACCGCGCTCGACGAAGCGCTGATCGAGTTCGCCGCCATGCGCCAGGTCTTCCCAGCCACGCAGCACGACGGCAGCCAGATTCCACCCTTCGCGCCCGCGCCAATGGATGTAGAGCGGCGCCCATCTGATGGCGCGTGGTCTGTGGGCTGGGGCACCGGCAGCACGCCGAACGGCTCCAACGCGGCGAACGGAGCGCTCAACCTCGGTGAGTGGCCGTCCCTCGAATGAGCATGGCATCTCCCCTCTCCCGCGGGGAGAGGGGCCGGGGTGAGGACTCACCGCGCGCTACGTTGCCGTCGCCCTGGACGCGAACGGGAGCTGGAGGCCGGGGCGCACATCCAGGTCGTAGCCGTGGCGCTCGCCCAGCCGCAAGTGGAAATAAGCGGCGGCGGCGATCATCGCGGCGTTATCCGTGCAATAGGCGATCGGGGGATAGCGCAGCGCGACGCCGAGCGGGTCCAGGTCGGCATCCAGCCGCGCGCGCAACGCCGTATTGGCCGCGACCCCTCCCGCCAGCACCACCTGGCGCACGCCCAGCTCCTTCGCCGCGCGCACCGTCTTCGTGGCCAGCACATCCACCACCGAGTCTTGAAAAGCCGCGGCCAGATCGGCGGCGGTCACGCCACCGGCCCGCGCCGCCGCCGCGCCCTCCCGCTCGTAGCGGCTCGTGCCGGGCGCGATTTCGCCGCCATCCCCCGCACGCTCCACGCCTTCCGCTCCCTCGACAATCTGCGAGACGGCCGTCTTGAGGCCGCTGAAGCTGAAGTCGTACGTGCCGGGGAGCCAGGCGCGCGGCAGGTGGAGGGGGTTCTTGCGCGCCGGATCGCGCGTCGCGGCGGCGCGCTGGATGGCGGGGCCGCCGGGATAGCCGAGCGCGAGCACCCGCGCCACCTTGTCGAAGGCCTCACCGGCGGCGTCGTCGCGTGTCTGGCCCAGCAGCTCGTAGCGGCCGTGCCGCGGAATGTGGACGAGCTCGCTGTGCGCGCCGGAGATGACGAGCGCCAGCAGCGGGAAGGCCGGATCGCCGGGCCAGCCGGCAGCGCCCGTCGCGGCCTCCTCCGGCCCGGACACACCCGCACCCACCGGGCGCAGCCAGTTGGCGTAGATGTGCGCTTCGAGATGATTGATGCCGATGAAGGGCAGCCCGCGCGCCAGCGCCAGCGTCTTGCCAACCGTCAGGCCCACCAGCAGCGATCCCGCCAGCCCCGGCCCATACGTCGCCGCCACGCCGTCCAGGTCGCCCCAGCCCAGGCCCGCCTGTTCCAACGCCGTCTCGACAACGGGGATGACGGCGCTGAGCTGTTGGCGTGAGGCCACCTCAGGCACGACACCGCCGTACCGCTCGTGAATGCTGGCCTGCGAGGCGACGACGTCCGACAGAATCACGCGCCCGTCCGCCACGATGGCCGCTCCGGTCTCGTCGCACGAGCTTTCGATACCAAGAATGCGCATGGTGGAACCTGCTGGAAGTGAAGGGTAGAGACGGATTATGCCGGCGCGCCCGGCTGCCCACCGGCCGGTGAGGGCGCCTCCTGGGCCGCCAGGCGCCGCAGCAGCGCGTCACGCAGGCGCGCATAGTGGTCGCGATAGCCCGGCGAGGAGATGTCGTCGGTGGTCATGATGGCGGCGTCCTCGTGGTTGTCGCTGTAATAGCGGCGGCGGATGCCCACCTCAGCGAAACCGTATTTGCGATAGAGGCTCTTGGCGGTCTCGTTGGAGACGCGCACCTCCAGCGTCACGTTATGCGCATGAATCTCGTAGGCGATGCCGACGAGGGAGCAAAGCAGCAGCTCGCCGAGGCCCTGGCCGCGAAAGACGGGGTGCATGGCGATGGTGGTGATGTGCGCCTCGTCCACCATCAGCCAGAGACCGGCGAAACCGACGATAGAGGCGAGCGAAGGATTGAGCGGCGGCCCGGCGCGCGGCGCGAGGAACGGCAGCGCGAAGTGGCGGCGCGACTGCTGCTCGGCTGGCGTGGCGGTTGGGCGGGCGTCCGGAGCCCACGTGTCGCGCACCACGATGTAATGCGCGTACTGATTCTCTTGCAGCTCCTTGCGATACGCGCTCGGCGGCCACGGCGCGGAGTAGGCCAGCCGCTCGATCTCCACGACGCGCGGCAAATCCGCCATGCTCATGCGGTCAACTCGGTATCGCACGCGCTGCTCCCTCTCCACCAGGCGCCTCCGGCGTGGGCCGCGCCACGCCCTCCCGCGCGCCATCGCGCTCCGCCAGCCGTGGCGCCGCCTTCGCGCTGCTCGTAATGTGCGGGCGGCGCAGGTAGAGCGGCTCCAGCGCCTCCGGCGCGTCGCGCTCGCCGCGCGCCAGTCGCGCCAGCGCCAGGTCCGCCAGCCAGCTCGCCCGCCGGCCGCCGCCCACCGGCGAGAAGCGCGCGGTCTCGCCGAGCGCCTCCGCCAGCGCCGCGCCCGTCTCCGGACGCCACTCTCCACAGAATACAACCGGCTCGCAAATCGCGGTTCTCAGCAGAGCTGCCAGCTCGGCGGGCGTGCGGATGGCGTACGCGCCCGTGGGCGCCCAGCCCGCGGCCGACGGCGCCGGGCCGGCATAGGTCGCCGCATACACCTGGCCGCGTCCGGCCTCCAACAGCGCGCAGATGGGGCCCCGCACGTGTGAAACGCCCCAGGCGATCACGTCGAGTGTGGGATGGCCGGAGAGCGGCACGCCCAGCGCGAACGCCAGCGACTTGGCGGCAGCCACCGCCACGCGCACGCCGTTGAACGAGCCGGGGCCGCTCGCGACGGCGATTCCATCGAGCCGCGCGGGCGTGATGCCGCGCTGCGCCAGCAGCCAGTCCAGCCGCGCCAGCAGCTCGGCGCTATGGTTACGCCCCACCTCCCAGTCCAGCTCGATCAGCGTGCGCCCATCATGGACGAGGGCGACGCTGGCGAAGCTGGTCGAGGTGTCGAGCGCGAGCAGCATGGATCAGCCGACCTCCCTGGCAACAGCATCCGCCAGCCCGCCGAGCAGCCGGCGCCCGCCGGAGCCTATAGCCGAGAAGTGGAGCAGCCGCCCCGTGTCCGCGCCTCGCTCGAAGCGCACGCGCAGAGCATCCGGCCCCCAGGGCGCTTCTTCGCCATCCACCTCGCCGCACTCGGCCCACTCGATCACCGAGACGCCGTCGCCCGCGAAATAGTCCGCGAAACCGAGTGTTTCCAGTTCGCCGGGGTCTTCGATACGGTACAGGTCAAAATGGTAGAGCGGCAAGCGCCCGGCGTACTCCTTCAGAATGGTGAACGTCGGGCTGTTGACCGTCGCGGTCACACCCAGGCCGCGCCCGACACCCTGCGTGAACGCCGTCTTGCCGGCGCCAAGCTCGCCATGCAGCAGCACGACATCGCCGCGCGCGAGCAGCCCACCGAGAAGCGCGCCCAGGCGGCGCGTCCGCTCGACGCTCTCGCTCGGCACGTCGAGATGGATACTCTCGGCGCTGGCACTGGATCGGGCATTGTCGCCGCGCGCGCTGGACACTGGCTCACCTATGTGAAAACGCGGCGGGCAGCGCCGCCGGACCTACGAATATGCCTTGATTATAGCGCCGCGCTATCGCATAGGCACGGCGCGGGCACACACCTCAACGCAGGCGGGCGCCGCAGGCCGAGCAGTATGCCGCGTTCCCGCGCACGGGCTTGCCGCAGGTCGGGCAGGGGGTGGTCGCGCCGCCACCGGCGCGGGTGACGCTGATGGAGATGCTGCCCGGTGTGTACGTCTCGGCGCGAATGGCCTGAATCTCGGACTGGCCGCGGCCCACCTCGTCTTGCAGCGTGCGTAGGCGTTGCGCCAACGCCTTCAGCGGCTCCTGGGCGAGTTGGCCGCGCTTGTCCAGATCGAGCAGCGTCGAGGCGATCTGTTCCAGCAGGGCGGCGCGCTCGCGCTGGGCAAGGTCAATCTCGCGCTGGCGCGCGGTGGCGCGGCGCAGCTTGTCGGCCTCCCAGGCGGCGCGCTCGACGGCGTTATTGGCAACGCGCTTGGCGTTCTCGAAGATATCCTGCATGCTGGTCTCATTCCTCCCCTTCGACGCTGTTCGGGTAGTGCCGAATCGCGCGCAGCCGCCCGGATGGCTCCAGCGCGACCGCGATCACATCAATGCCATACATCCTGCCCTCGGCGCCCTGTTCCGCCAGATATGACTGCGCGGACGCGATCAAGCGCCGCCGCTTGGCCGGCGTGATCGCTTCCTCCGGTGCGCCGAGCCGCTCGCCGCGTCGCGTCTTCACCTCGACGAACGCCAGCGCGCCGTCGCGCTCGCGCTCCGCGATCAGGTCAATCTCGCCGTAGGCGCAGCGCCAGTTGCGCGCCAGAATGCGGTAGCCGCGCGCTTCCAGCCAGCCGGCGGCCAGCCGCTCGCCGCTCGCGCCCAGGCGCTTGCGCGCCGCGTCGTCGCCCATCTCTGCTCCTCTGACGATCTCCGCCCACTCCACTGATGTCTACGCGCGATAGGGGATGAAAGTCAGAAAACGGGAATGCCTTGACCGCTTCACCGCCCGGCGGCAGTGTACCACCGGCACGTCCTCCTGCCCGCTGCCCCTTCCCTGAGAACGAAACCGAAGGGGCCACATAAGATGAAGCCTCTTGATCGGCCAGAAAATCGGTTCTATAATACACCTGTCTCCCGCTCACCATCCCTCACACCTTTCCCCTTCCGCCCACCACTATCGGAGGCGTTCCCCTTCAAGAGGTGTCCGCCATGCGTCCGCACGCACATGCACTCCCACCCGCGGCGCTCGCCGCCATTGCCGAGTACGTCGCGTTCACACCGAAGGCGGCAATCCCCCGTTGCCACTTCTTGCCGGATCGTGCCGTTTTTGCCGCCCATAAAGCGCAATGTCAAGTTGCCCATCCCCACAAATCCCCTTCAATTCAGCCTTCTTACCCATATTGGGGATCACTACGAACGCGAAAAGCGGCAAAAACGGCAATGTCATTCGCAGCGCCGGTGCGCCATATCAGTGCGAGGAGACTGCCCGCGTTGTATCATCGGGACAGCGATGCGTCCGGGCGAGGCAACGTGAGCGCCAAGTGCGAGAGCGATGAGGAGAACCAACGATGACCACGCCAACGACACCTGATGCCGCGACCGTGCCAAGCCTTCCCATCGTCTTCGTGCATGGCAGCGGCGACAGCGCCCGCCACTGGCAGGATGTGATCGCCCTCCTGCCCGACTTCACCTGTGTCGCGCTAGATCTCCCCGGCCACGGCGCACAGATCGATCAGCCGGGACCGGAGCGCATGAGCATCAGTGACTATGCGGAAGCTGTGCGGGCCGAGCTGGCGGCGCGCGGCCTGGGGCGCGTCTGCCTCGCCGGGCATTCGCTCGGCAGCGCCATCGCCCTGCGGCTCGCGCTCGATCATCCGTCGCTGGTCGCGCGGCTGGTGGTCGTGGGCGGCGGCGCGCGGCTGCGTGTGCTGCCGGCGCTGCTCGACGCGGCGCGCGCGGAGTCCGCGCCCGCGCATGAGAGCATCGCGGCGATGGGCTTCACGCCGGGCCACGAGGCGCTGGCCGCCGCCTACGGCGAGGCGCAAGCGCCCACCGCGCCAGGCATGCTCTACCGCGATCTTTCCGCCTGTGACGCCTTCGACGTGATGGGCGAGCTGGGCCGCATCACCCAGCCGGCGCTGATCGTCGTCGGCGAGCAGGATCGCATGACACCCCCCAAATACGCTGCCCATCTGCGCGACCACCTACCCGACGCCATGATGGTGACGGTGCCGGACGCCGGCCACTTCGTCGCCGTCGAGGCGCCCGACGCCGTCGCCAGCGCCCTACGCACCTGGCTGTCGCGCGAGAGTTAAGAAAAAGACGAAACTGCCGGCGCACTGGCGATCACCTGCCTGGCACAGATCATCTCCGTCGCCAGCGTGACCTGATGGCGTCTGTGGCAACGACCGCTTACCGCAGCACCAGATACGCGCCACCAAGCAGCACGAGCGCGCCGAGCGCGCGGCTGGCGCCTATTGGACGCACCCCGCCACCAAAGAGGCCAAACTGGTCAATGACGATGCCGGTGAGGAGCTGACCCACGATGATGAGCGTCAGCGCCGCCGTCGCCCCCAGTCGCGGAAACGTCTGGCTGAGGGTGAGATAGAGCACGACACCGAAGACGCCCGCGCCCAGCATATACCAGGAGAGGTCGCGCCATTGCCCAATCTGCTCGCCCCGGCGCACCACGAGCAGAATGCCCGAGATGATCGCTCCGCCGACGTGTACGATGAAGCTGCTGGCCACGCCGCCGACCTTCTGGCTCATCGCGCCCGCGATGGGCGATTGTAGCCCGACGGCCACGCCGCCGAGAACGCCAAGCAGGACAACCACAGCCAGGGGGAGCATGAAGAACGTGTCCTTTCTGGTACGACCATGCCATACGAGCGTGCCGCTTTCTGGTCAGTGACACGATTTTAGCGCGCTCTAGCCACTTCTGGCATGCGGTGCTAAGATGGATGGGATGGGCCGCCGCCAATGGGCCGCGGTTGAGCCACATATGCGGTGGTTGCGGTGGACAGTGGAGGGGTGGTAGGCGTGGCGGGTGAGGATGTCTTTTCACGGGCGCCGCTGGACCTGGAGAGCGGGAGCGAGCGCGAGGTTGACGCGGAGCTGGCGGCGCTGATCCAACTGTACCTGCGCGGCACGTTCGACGAGCATGCCGGCTGCTGGCGCGGGCGCGACGAGCACGACACACTGCGGCGCACCTGCCACGCCGTGGAGGTGCTGCACCGGCTGAACCTGGACGCGCACACCGCCGGCATGGTGCGTGAGGCCGGCAACTGGCTGATCAACCTGCCGATCTGGGACACGCTGCCGCCCTCGGAGCGCGTGCGCTGCGCGCTCTACCCCAGCCGGTTCAAGACACTGGCCTATCTCGGCCGTTTCGACGACGACGTGCTGCGGCGCGACTTCAGCGACCTGCTGGACAAAGAGGTCGGCGGCATGGTACGCGGCGTCACCGAGTCCGACGTACTCACCACCAGCATCGCGCTGGATACGCTGATCACACTGGAGCGGCGCGGCATCCGCGCCCAGGTCTGCTCCGACGCGCGCTTCGAGCGCATCATCGCCGCGCTGCGCCAGCAGCTCAAGCTGTGGAAGCCGCCGGAGGCGCAGGTGAAGGCGCGTCCCCGCCCGGCTGCCGCGGCCGCCGCGACGACTGAGGGCGCTACAACAATCCGCCCGCGGCGTGTCGCCGCATCCGAGATCGACTCGGCGCGCGACCTGAGCTATGTTTTCGGCCTGCTGCTCAGCATTGACCGCAAGAACGTCGGCCCGCGCCAGGCGCTCGCCGTGACGACCGCGCTCACCCAGGCGCTGGAGGAGCGCAACCGCGCGCGCGGCGGCGACATCGTGCATGCGCTCTACGCCGCGCTGCAGCTGGCCGAGCATTGCCGCGGTGACGACGCCGTGCAGGCGGCGCTGCACGGCATGCTGAGCGAGCTGCGCACGCTCTACGCCACAGCGGAGACGCCGCGCCGCTGGGACCTGATGTACCACACACTGGTGCTGCGGCTGCTGCTGACCTATTACGGCGAGACCGCGCTGGCCCAGGGCATCGCGGCCCACTTCCTGCGCCGCGCCGAGCGCCAGAGCGCCGCCGTCGAAAGCACGCTGGAGGCGGAGCTGAAAGCCGTCATCCGCGAGCGCGTCGAGATCGATCTGGGCGAGGTCGTCGAGATCTCCGGCGGCTTCACCGACGACCGCGTGTTTCGCGTGCCCTTCACCTACTGGCACGCCACGCCGGGGCGCGACGGCGAGCGCCACACACGCCCCAATGGCGGCCACGAGGCATCGCTGATTATCAAGCGCAGCACCAGCGACGCCTTCTACACCGCCACCGAGAACTATCGCCAGCTCCCGCCCGCGCTGCGCCGGCTCTTCGTGCGCCAGCCCCTAGAATCCCAGGTTCACAAGTCTGGCAGCTCGTCCGCCTATTACCTGACGATGGAAGACCTGGCGAGCCTGCACACCTTCGAGGCGCTCATCAACGAGTCCGATCAGCGGGCGATGTCCGAGCTGCACCTGCGCACCCTACGCGCGGCCACTGCCCTGACCTGCGACGCCGTCTTCGCGCTCTTCCGCGAGACGCACAGTGCGGCCGCCGCCTTCCCCGGCACGCAGATCGCCCGCCTGTACCTGGCGCGGATCGAGGGGAAGCTGACGCGGGCGCTCGCGCGCGTGCCCTGGCTGAAGAATCCGCTGGCCGGCTACGTCGTCAGCGAGCAGCGTTATCGCGCGCTGGATTCCTACCTGAGCCTGATCGCCAAACACGCCGCCGCCCTGCACCCGCGCCATCTGGGGCTGGTTCACGGCGATCTGCATGCGCGCAACATCATGCTGGACCGCGCCTGCATGCAGCTCAAGCTGATCGACCTGGATAAGCTCTCGTGGAGCGGCGACTACCTGGCCGACCTGGGCAACCTGCTGGCCGACGTCTGCGTCTACCGCCGCGTGGCCGCGCCGGAGCGTGACTTCGGCCTGGCGGCCGAGGAGATCGCCTTCGTGACACGCACCGAGTCGGGCACGGCGGAGAACGCCGTGCGCTATCCCGCCCTCGCGCGGCCGGCCGCCACGGCCTTCCAGCAACACCTGCTGGCCGAGATCGAGCCGTTCGCCGCCGAAACCGAGGACCATACCTGGCGGGCGCGGCTCTGGCTGGCAACGGCCACCGCGCTGATCGTGCGCCTCGCCTTCCAGTCGCGCAAAGAGCCGGCGGCGGTGCTGTACGGTGAGGCGGTGCGGCTGCTGCACGAGCTAACGCGCCACCTGGAGCAGGGGCAAGAGCTACCTCCCGTGCCCATCCCGGCCGCCTGGCCGCAGGCGAGCGCGGCGCGCGGCGCCGGTGCGCAAGACCTGCCCGAATGGCTGACACGCCACGACACCTTGCGCGAGCTGCACGACGGCTTGCTCCAACTGGGGCTGCGCGCCGAGATCGAGGGCGGCACGTTGAGCTACGCCGCGCCCGGCGGGACCACGGCCGTTGCCCGCCTCGTCGCCCCGCGCCGCGAGGGGATCGCGCGCCTGCTGCTGCCGTCGGACGCGCCCGATCCGGCGGACGCGGCGATCAAGGTGGTGCGCAGCGGCCAGGGCGGCGACGCCTTCGGCACAATCCTCATCCTGACGGAAATCACAGCGACGGGCGAGGTGATCCGCGCTGTGCGCGCCGTCATGCCCGCGCCGGCGCGTGTGCGCAACGGCCGGCAGCCGGCGAACTAGAGCTGGTCTCAGTGGGGGATTCGCCTCAACATGAGCCAGCGAGCGGAATCGCAGAGCCGTTGCACGTGGTCAGGGGGCGTGGTACACTCAGCGGTCCGAGCTTGCGCGTTAGGGCTTCCATGGCGACGCCGTGCCAGAACTTCGGGAGGGCTTATGGACCAGGACGCTATCATCCACTACGTCACGGACACCTTCACGGGGATCGAGGTTCTCAGGCCAACCGACGGCCCGGGTGCCGGCGACACCTTCATCTACTACGATCCCCAGCATGACCTCGATCCGACGCGCCAGTTGCCTTTCGCCACGATCGTCACCAAAGACTACGGCGACTTCGACAACGCCTCACAGCTAAATCGCCCGGATGTGTTCCGCCTCAACATCGGTGTGAGCCGAGACACCTTTCGCGCGCTCTTCGGCTATGCTCCCGGCGAGGACACCACGACAAGCAGCGATTATGACTTCGCCGCCCTGGACCGGCTGATGCCGCATCCCGTGTACGCGCCGCAATCGTTTGTGTGCGTGCTCAACCCGAGTCCGGCAACCTTCGAAGCCGTCAAGCCCTTGCTGGCCGAAGCCTACTCCAGAGCCGCCACCCGCTACGCGAGCAGCCAGACGCATCGCGGCTGAGAGACCGTCTGAAAAATCGGGTACGCGGCCGTCTTAGATATGCCGCGGGGCATGAGTACACACACCACCCGCGGCGATCTCTCGGACCTCTCGGACGCCGAATGGGCGTTGGTGCCGCCCCGCCCCTCTTCCCGCCACCCACGGCACGCGGACGCCCCCGCCAGCACAGTGTGCGTGCCATCCTCAACGCTGTCTTCTACGCCCCGCGGGCCGGCGGCGCGTGGCGCCTGCTGCCGCATGCGGCCGATGTGTATGGGCGCGACGGCGGGATTTTGCGGAAACTTTACCGGCAACCGGCAGACAAAGCGGGGCGACAGGCACATACTACATCATAGCAAGATTTGTTATGTGTGCTGGACTGTGGGGGAGGATGACTGACCATGCTGGAGCCGCGACAGCGCGTGGATACCGGCGCGCTCGATCTGCCGCTGTTTGACGATGATCCGACGGCGCCTGAGGACGAGATCGTGGCGCGCCGGCCATGGTGGCGCCGCCGCTGGCTGCGGCTGGTGTCGGGCGCGGTGCTGGTGGCGCTCGTGGCCGCGACCGTCGTGGTGGTGATGAACGCGCACGCCGCCGCCAAGCCCGTCACCTATCAGACACAGACGGTGGCCCAGGGTAATCTGGCGCTTACCGTCACGGGGACGGGTCCGGTGCAGGCGGCGACGTACAATCTCAACTTCACATCCAGCGGGCGCATCGCCGAGATTGATGTCAAGGTCGGGCAGACGGTGACGGTGGGCCAGGTGCTCGCCAAGCTGGACACGACGCAGTTGCAAGACGCGCTGAATTCGGCGCAGATCCAGGCGGATGAGGCGTTCGACCAGGAACAGAACGCCATCAATAACTGCAATACGGAGAAGAGTCCGCCGCCGTTCTGCGTGCAGCAGGCCGAGAACCAGTACGCGGCGTCGCTCGCGCAACTGCACACCGCGCAGGACAACCTGAACAACGCGACGCTCACCGCCTCGCATGCGGGCGTGGTGACGGCGATCAACGGCAGCGTCGGCGGGACGCCCGGCTCTGGCGCCAGTGGTGGCGGCGGCGCGTCGAGCACGTCCGGCGGCTTCATCCAGATCGCCGATCCCAATGCCCTGACAGTGGCGGCGAGCGTCAACGAGGTGGACATCGGCGGCGTCGCCGCGGATCAGCCGGTCACGTTCACGGTGAGCGCGTATCGCAATCAGGTGTTCCGCGGCGCGGTCAGCGCGATCTCGCCGGTCGGCCAGACGACCTCGAATGTGGTGACGTTCCCCGTCACGATCACGGTGGATACCACGCGGCTGGGCGGTGCGCACCTGCTGACGGGCATGACGGCGACGGTGACGATCACGACGGCGCGGCGGGTGAACGTGGTGTTGCTGCCGGCGAGCGCGATCACCTTCGCGCGGGCGGCGGCCAATCCGGCGGCGGGCGGCTTCCTCACACGCGCGCAGATCACGGATTCGCTGACCAAGGCGCAGCAGATGGTGACGACGCTGCGGCAGCAGAACGCGCAGATCGCCGCGGACTCGCCGACGCCGGCCTGGGTGATGGAGCGCAGCAACAATCAGTGGGTGATGAAGCCAGTCGTGCTCGGCATCACCAACGGCTCCGTCTACGAGGTGCTGGCGGGCCTCGACGCCGGTGAGACGGTGGTGATCGGTGAGCGGAACGGCACGATCACCACCAGCGCCGGGACGACGACGGGCGTCGGTCGCGGCGGCGCCGGTGGCGGCCTCTTCGGCGGGTTCGGCGGTGGTGGCGGCGGCGCGGGCGGGCGCGGCGGCGCTGGTGGCAACGGCGGCGCTGGTGGCAACGGCGGCGCTGGTGGCAACGGCGGCGCCGGCAATGGGAATTAGGCGAAGTATCGGACCGCGACCGCGCTTCATGCCGCGCGTGGTGGATGGAGGTGACGACGCATGAGAACTGATGATGCGCCGGCGGGGGCGGCCGAGCGGGCATCGGACCCCGATGCGCGTGATGCGGTATCGAGCCAGCGGGATGTGCCGGACGCGCGCGAGCGCCTGAGCGATCACGAGAGTGAGGGCGCGCACGCGGTCATCTCGGTGCGGCGGCTCGCGAAGGTCTATCGGATGGGGCAGACGAGCATTCCGGCGCTGCGCGGCGTGAATGTGGAGGTGGCGCGCGGCGAGTTCGTGGCGATCATGGGGCCGTCGGGGTCGGGCAAGTCCACCTTCATGAACCTGCTCGGCTGCCTGGATCGGCCCACGAGCGGCGAATACTGGCTGAACGGCCGCGAGGTGAGCCGGCTCTCGGCGGACGCCATCGCGGACCTGCGCAATCGCCACATCGGCTTCGTCTTTCAGGGGTTCAATCTGCTGGCGCGCGCCACCGCGCTCGCCAACGTGGCGCTGCCGCTGCTCTACGCCGGCATGCCGCGTGAGGAGCGCGAGCGACGCGCACGCCGCGCCCTGCGTATCGTGGGGCTAGGCAACCGCCTCGAGCATCACCCGCAGCAGCTCTCCGGCGGCCAGCAGCAGCGCGTCGCCATCGCCCGCGCGCTGGTCAACTCGCCTTCGCTGCTCTTGGCGGACGAGCCGACCGGCAACCTCGATACGCGCACCGGCATGGACATCATGGCGATCTTGCAGCGGCTCAACGGCTTTGGGCTGACGATTGTGCTGGTGACGCACGAGGCGGACATCGCGGCCTACGCCCAGCGCCAGATCAGCTTCCGTGATGGGCTGGTGGTGAGCGATCAGGCTGTGACACAGCAACGCTCCGCCACCGACGAGCTACAGGAGCTGCTGGCGCGGCGGTCCGCCGATGGGGCGGGCGGCGAGCCGGTGCGGATTCGGGAGGAACAGGCATGACGACCTCGCGGATTCCTACAACCCGTGCCACGGCAGCGCCCGCGAGGCGTGCCGCGCGCGGCGCGGGAGCTGGAGCATTCGCCTCGCGCCGCGGCCTGATGCTGGGGCCGAGCGTGCAGAGCGCGCTGGAGGCGCTGTGGGCCAACCGGCTGCGCTCGCTGCTCACCATCCTCGGCGTGATCGTCGGCGTGGCGGCGGTGATCGCCGTCGTGACGCTGACGCAGGGGACGAGCGCCGTCCTCAACGCGCGTGTGGCGGGGCTGGGCACCAACGTGCTGACGATCACGCCGGGCGCGACGACCACCGGCGGTGCGCGTGGCGGCGCGGGGACACGGCAATCGCTCACGCAGGCCGACGCCGACGCGCTCACGGCCGTGCCGCACGTCGCCAACGTCAGCCCATTGCTGAGCGCGAACACGCAGATTCTGGCGGGCGCGCAGAACTGGAACACGCGCGCGCAGGGGGTGTATCCCGGCTTCCAGGCCATTGGCAACTGGCAGATGGCCGAGGGCACGTGGTTCAGCCAGGCGGATGAGGACAACGCGCAGCCCGTCGCCGTACTGGGGCAGACGGTGGTGGATAACCTCTTCACGCCGACGGGAACCGATCCGCTGGGGCAAAGCATCCTGATGAACGGCCAGACCTATCAGGTGGTGGGCGTGCTGCAATCCAAGGGCGCGACCGGCTTCGGCAACCAGGACGACGTGGCGTACATCCCGTTCGCGACGGCGCGGGCGCGGCTGACCAATGCGACCTTCGTCAGTCAGATCCAGGTGCAGGTGGACGCGACCGATAACGTGGACGCGACGCAGCAGGCGGTGACGGCGCTCTTGGAGCAGCGCCACCAGATCGCGGCCGGCGGCAGCGACGACTTCACCGTGCGCAGCCCGACACAGTTCGTGCAGACGGCGCAGCAGTCGGCGCAGACGCTTGCCATTCTGCTGATCGGCATCGCGGCGATCTCGCTGATCGTAGGCGGCATCGGCATCATGAACATCATGCTTGTCTCAGTGACGGAGCGCACGCGCGAGATCGGCATCCGCATGGCGATCGGCGCGCGGCGCGGCGACATCCGCAACCAGTTTTTGATCGAGGCGCTCACCCTCAGCGCGGGCGGCGGGGCCGCCGGCATTCTGATCGGCCTGGGCGGCGGGCTGGCGTTGACGCATGCCTTCCAACTGCCGTTCGTGCTGAGCGTGGTCGCCATCGCGCTGGCCGTGGGCGTGAGCATGCTCGTGGGCATCGTCTTCGGCTTCTATCCGGCCGTGCGCGCCTCTCAGCTCGATCCCATCGTCGCGCTACGCACGGAGTAGCGCGTGCGCATGGTTGGCAGGCTCGCGGCACTGAAGTGCCGGCGCACGATCCGCCGGGGCGAAAGCCCCATGAGCGCCAACGACCAATCCGAATGCTGTATGACGCCAGGGTGTGTGATCCCCCAAAGAGGAGATTCTGAAAAGTATGTCGCTACGCTATCTGCGCGCGGGCGGCGGGATCGCCGCCGCCTGCCTGTTCGTGCTGGCGCTGGCGGGCTGCGCCTCGTCCTCGGCCAGCGCCGCTTCGGCCGCACCCACGCCGACCTGCCCGGCGACTCCGGCGGTCGCGGTGGTCACGGGCCGCGTCACCGCCATCAAGACCGGCGCCATCACCGTGACGACCAGCGCCGGCAAGGCGACCCAGGTCTTGATCACCTCGTCCACGCGCCTGACGAAAACGGTGGCGGTGCAGCCCTCGGCGCTCACCGCCGGCACGCCGGTGCTGGTCGTGACGGATACGAATGCCACCAAGGCGACCAGCATTCGCATCCAGACGGGCCAGGCAGGGCAGGCCGGCGGCTTTGGCGGGCGCGGCGCGGCGGGCGCGACACCGCCGGCCGGCGTGAACGCGGCCTGCTTCCGCCAGCGAGGCCAGGGCCGGGGGCAAAACGGCCAGGGCCAGCAAGGGCAGGGGCAGCAGGGCCAGGGTTCCGGCCAGCGCGGCGTGTTCCAGGGGTTGCGCGGCACGGTGGACTCCGCGACCAGCACCAAGCTCGTCTTCGACGACACCCAGGGCCAGACGTACAGCGTCGCTATCTTGCCGTCCACGGTGATTGACGAGATGGCCGCCGCTCATGCCAGTGACCTGAAGGTCGGGCAGACGGTGCTCGCCACCGGCACGACAGCCAGCGCCGGGCTTTCCGCGCGCACCATTCTCATCCAGCCAGCGCGGTAAAGTGAGTGGGCGTATAGTTCCCAATCAATAGGTACCTATTGATTGGTTGGTATGATTCACGCTGCCGCCAACGCACACGGTTGGACTGACCGAGCGAGCGTCAACCGTACGGGCCGAACTACAACGGCCTCTATCCCCTTGCCAAAGGCGTCGGGGACTACGTGGTAGTGGTGGAGTCCTGATGATGCTTCGTCTCAGAAGAGACGGCTTGGACTCACAGCAAGCAGTATACGTAGAAGGGGAGCTGCTGTCAAGGGGCGAGCGGATGGGAAGAGATGGCACCAGCTGTCCAGATCTGTCTATATCCTCTATGAACGTTCATCATACTGGATGGACGATGCGGCTGGCCGAGGGCCGTCTCTGAGGTGAAGGTGGCTACCTAGCGTCGGGAAAGGTCGGTGAACATATGCCTGAGCAGGATGCGCCGGCCGCCGTCGTCCTCGTGGTCGAGGACGAAGAGAACATCGCGCGGCTCGTGCGCCTCTATCTAGAGGAGGCCGGCTTCCGCGTGCTGGCGGCCGGCGATGGTCTTGACGGCCTCGCCCTGTACGAGCGCGAGCGTCCCGAGCTCGTCATCCTCGATCTGATGCTGCCCGGTATGGATGGCTGGGAGGTCTGCCGGCGCATCCGCGCGACCGCACACACGCCGATCCTGATGCTCACCGCACGCCAGACAGAGGAAGACCGCATCAGCGGCCTCGATCTCGGCGCGGACGACTACGTGATCAAGCCCTTCAGCCCGCGCGAGCTAGTCAGCCGCGTGCGCGCGATCCTGCGCCGCGCCGTCCCGCCTGAGGCGCCCGCCGGGCCGGCCGCTGTGCGCGTGCTCGCCTTTCCTGGGCTATTGGTGAACACGGACGCGCGCCGTGTGGAGGCGGATGGCCGGCGGATCGAGCTGACCGCCAAAGAATTCGATCTGCTGGCGGCGTTCGCCGGCACGCCCGATCACGTGTTCACGCGCGAGGAGCTGCTCAACACGGTCTGGGGATATAACTATCTCGGCGACAGTCGTACGGTGGATGTGCATGTCGCGACGTTGCGCAAGAAGGTGGAGCGCGATCCGGCCAACCCGCGCTTCATCAAGACCGTCTGGCGCGTCGGCTACCGCTTCGATCCGACCGGCACGGCAGGGGCCGGCGCCGAGGATGCACGGGAGGCCGGTGCGTGAGAGTGGGCATGCCGGTGGGAGCAAAGAGCCGCGAGCGGAACCGTGAGCGGAACGGCGAGCGCGAGACAAGCGGGACGAACGCGGCAGCGGGACAAAGCGCGTCAGGTGCGGCGAGCCTCTCCGGCGGCGTCGCGCGCGTCCTCGCGCGGCTGGCGCATCCCGCGCGGCTGAAGAGCCTGCGCGTGCAGTTGTCGCTCGGCTCGGCGCTGATCGCGCTGGGCGCCATTCTGCTGGTGACGCTGATCGCGCTGTTCTCGATCACGACCTCGTTCAACGATTATCGCCGTAACCAGCTCACGGCCGAGGTGAGCCAACTGGCGCTGGTGCTGGGCCGTCAGCAGCTCGGCGGTGGTGACGCGACGGCCGCGCCCAACGGCCGGCCGCGCCTGGGGCTAAGCCCGCTGGTGCGCCAGCGCTTCGGCGCCGCCAATATGTGGGTGATGGACGCATCCGGCCGGCTGATCATCACGCCGCGGAGTGATGCGCCCGACGGCGATGCGCAGTTCCAGCGCGACGAGGCGGTGGTGACGGATGCGCTGCATCGTGCCATCCACGGCGCATCAACGGAAGATAGCCTGCCCGGCTCGGTCCTGCCCTGGGTCTCCACCCGCTATTACGCGGCAGCGCCGGTGCGGGCCGTGCGCGACGGGAGCGGCGACGCGGTGGACGGCCCGATCATCGGCGCGGTCGCGCTCTCCGCGCTCTCGCGCACCGACCGCGCGCTGACGTTCGCCTATCAGGTGAACGGCGCGCTGCTGGCGGGGGCGCTGCTGGCCGCGCTGCTGGCGGGACTGCTCGCCTATCTCTTCTCGCGCCGGCTCACGCGCCCGGTGGCGCACCTGACGACGGCGGCGGCGGCGATGGCGGCGGGCGAGTATGCCACGCGCGTTCAGGTGGCCGCGCCAGAGGAGCTGCACCGGCTGGCCGCCGCGTTCAACGAGATGGCCGCCGCGCTGGAAGCCGATGTGACGGCGCTGCGCCGCCAGGAACACCTGCGGCGCGAGCTGGTCGCCAACGTCGCGCACGAACTGGCGACGCCGCTCACGGCCATCCAGGGCTTTACCGAGGCGCTGCTCGACGGCGTGGTGCATGACCCAGAGGAGCGCACCGAGTCCACGCGGCTGATCGCGCGCGAGGCGGGACGGCTGCGCCGGCTGGTGGGCCAACTGCGCCAGGTCGCGCTCTACGACACGGGCGCGGAGACGCTGGCGCGCGGTCCCGTCGCGCTGCCGGAGCTGGTGGATGAGACGCTGGCGGTGCTCGGCCCGGAGTTCGAGCGCCGCGACATCCGGCTGACGAGCGCGCTGCCCGGCGATCTGCCGCCCATCTCCGCTGACGCGGACCGCCTCACCGAGATTCTGCTGAACCTGCTGGATAACGCGCTACGCCACACGCCGGCCGGCGGCGTCATCGAGGTCACGGCGGCGCGCGCTGGGCAGATGGTCCGCCTCGCCATCGCCGACACCGGCCCCGGCATCGCCCCCGCGGAGCGCGAGCGCATCTTCGACCGTTTCTACCGCCTGGACGCCTCGCGCACGGCCGCCACCGGCGGCAGCGGCCTCGGCCTCGCCATTGTGCGCTCGCTGGTATCCGCCCATGGCGGCACGATTACGGTGGACGACCGCCCCGGCGGCGGCGCCCGCTTCACCGTCGCGCTGCCGGTCGCTGCGGGATAGTGTCCATCCACACTTGCCGCTATGGGTAGAATACGCGCAGGCGCGACAGAGTCGACGTTTGGGAGAATCTCATTCTATTGTGGGGCTGGCGGAACCTTGAAGGGATTCCCCCGACGCAGACGCTGCGTAAGCGCGGTCGCGATGCGTTCGAGAAGCTCTGCGTGGTGTCCGTCCACAGCACCCACCACCATCGCAATCCTATCGGCATCGTCTCGTGCGGTAGTACCGTCCCAAAGCTCGATGATGACGCGACCTACGTAGGTTGCGTTCGGCCCCCCACTACTGATAACGGGCTTCTTGTGATATCCCTTAAGAGGATCATCAACTGCGGGAGCCTCCATGTTCCATGTGCTTGACGGACCTGACATAGCCTGTTGCTCCTCTCGTGAGGGTGTCCCGTAAGCCTCATTTCCTGGAAATGAGATACCGCCGCAACATCCGTCTTTGTAGGGTTGTCACCGCTTTAGCTTGCTGCTTCCTCCCTTCAATGAGCACTGCTCATCTTGCTGCATCGCCCAACAGTAAGTCCTTTCAACAGGCATTTGCAACGCAGGAGAAGAAGCAGAATCCGCAGGTACACTGCCACGAGCCATGTGCCTGGATAAACTCCGGGCTACAACCACAGGCCGTAGGCGTGCATATAAAGGCGCACTGTCTACCCCCGGTGATACAAGACGTTGCGCTGCAAGAGCAGATACCGTTGCAAGGCAGTCCGCAATCGCTGGCGCTCTCGCACTCGGTTGCGGCAGTGCTACAGACTATCCCATTTGGGGAAGGTTGCGAACCCGCCTGCGCGAGCCACCGGAGCCCAGGGATCATCCCGAAAGCTGCCAGCCCAGCGACACCGATTCCGCCCAGAAAGTTACGTCTGGACGCCTGCTGCATCGCTAAGGCCGTGAGTCTGTCAACAACGTTATCGCGTTCCGGATCCGCTGCCATATGAGGAACCTCCTTCTACCCCCATGACGACTACAGGACCGATGCAGGAACCTCCTCTCTGGCTCTGGAAAGGCGATTTAGTGTACGATCGGCACCCACCTCGCGACTGTTGCATCTTCTGTCGGCGGGGTGGCATCTGCCGCACCGTAGAGCCAGTTCGCAACATGGGGGTTGAGATTCTGATCAACAACTCGGGTGTGCTGATCCACTGTGAGACCTGTCGGCACGGAGGTGATTCCAAACTGACGCAGAATGGTAGCCCCTGCGTCCGAGAGAATCACCACCTTGCTGCTGCGGAGGGCTGGCTCCGCTTCCAATAGCTGTACCGCTGTGCTAGTGGAACCTACGCCCATCACGATCAGTGTCTTCTTCAATGTCAGGACTTCACGGCTCACCAGCTCACGAATCTGGCCCAAGAGGATGAGACATGCCGGGCAAGAAGAGGACACGAATAACAGCACTGCTCCTTCACGCTGGCTCACCAGATCGCTTATTCGCCATTGCGTCCCATTCGCGTCTGGCAATTCAAAGTCATCGATCCGCTGACCATTCCTGTATGTGGAGACGACAGGAACGGCGGCATTCACCCCCCTGTTGCAGCAAGGAAAGCTGGCGCAAAATGCCCGCAACCAACAGGAGCAGCATCAGCACAAGCAGCCATTGAACAGCGAACGCGATCGCCCATGGGCCTGACATCGTACGCGCTCCTTTCCGCTAATGTATCCTCAACTACCGAGCTGTCGTGCTGTGGAACAAACTATCGATTTCGCTAACGACTAATACCATGGCATACACGCCAAACCCAGCCATGAAGAGGGCAACGGCATTGGGGTTTGACAATGTTTGCAGGTCCGCATGGAGCGGCTCAATCGCAGATGCGGTCCAGGAGGATATAGTCAATAATGTGAGGCTGGCAGCAATCAAGATGATGTTCCGGCTCAGCGATCCGATTCCAATAGCCGAGCTTGCCGCGCCAAAGCAGTTGCAGCGAACACGGTTACCCTGTGCGAGGCTGACTGCCATCGCCGCAGTAAACAGGAGCAACGTGACACTTGCTACAACCGCAACAGCCTTCAACCACCATCCGCTCGCGAGCAGCAGGGCCAGTACAAACTCAAAAACAGGCAAAGCTCGAGCGAAGATACGCGAAAGCTGTGGCCCAACAAGCCCTTGACTGAACTGCTGGATAGCCCCTTCGAAGCCAGTAGACGGCCTTATCTTGGCAATGGCCGACGTGAAAAACACCGCTATCAGAACGATTCGTAGAACCACTGCTAAGTCCTGCACAGGCTCACCTCCATATGGGGATGGTAACTGCGAGAGACGGCAGAGTGCGTGGGAGTATCCAAGATGGATCTTGAGATACTACCGAACGAGTTGAGAGGCAATGTCCTTAACGACAACCTGCCTTGATGCGAACATGCTCTCCGTCCTCCCTCCACACCTACATGCACCTGCGTGAATATTGGAGGAGTGTTCGCTCTGCAACATGTCAATGATAATTCATTTCCCTCTAAATATCAAGGATGTATTTCAAATTAAGCACCAAAGGCTGATTGAGAATACATGCAAACGTACAAGCTGCCGCATGCTGATGGTGATTGGCGGCTTTGCCCCCTTTGCCCTGATCATCGCGCTCGTGCGCGCGCATCGCTCGCGGCCGGTTGGGTAGACAACGACGCCGAACGGGGAAACGCGGCCGTATCCATCATAAGGCGACGGATGAGGCGATATGGTGGGAACACGCGATGAGCACTCGTCGCCCCTGGCAGCCTGTCCCCCGCATGTGGCACCATAGATGGACCGCGCCGACGCAAGCAGCCGTGTACGCGACGATGATGCGCCCGGCTGGCGCGGCGCGCGGCGAAGGGGCGGATCGCCATGCGGATCGGAGTCGGGCTGCCGAACACACTGCCGGGCGCAGACGGCGCGCTGCTGCTGGAATGGGCGCGTCGCGCCGACGCTGGGCCGTTTGGCAGCGTCGGCGTGCTGGATCGCGTCGTCTACGACAGCTTCGATCCCTTCGTCGCGCTGGCCGCCGCCGCCGGCGTCACCACGCGCGTGCGCCTCGCCACCACGATTGTGATCGGCCCGCTGCGCGCCACCGCCCTGCTCGCCAAGTCCGCCGCCACGCTCCACGCGCTCTCCGGTGGCCGGCTCACGCTCGGCCTCGCCATCGGCGCCCGCGCGGATGACTATCGCGCCGCTGGGGTGGACTACCGCACGCGCGGCCGGCGGCTGGTGGAACAGCTCGCGTCATTGCGCGACGCCTGGGAGGAAGGCGCGATCTGCCCACGGCCGGAGGGCCTCGCCGGGCCGGAGATTCTGGTCGGCGGGCTGAACGATCTCACCTACGCCCGCGTCGCGCGCTCCTGCGACGGCTACGCGCATGGCGGCGGGCCGCCGCGCGCCTTCGCCCGCGCTGCCGACAAGGCGCGCGCTGCCTGGGCGGATGCCGGCCGGTTCGGCGCGCCCGCGCTCTGGGGCCAGGGCTACTTCGCGCTCGGTGGCGCGGATGCCGTCGCGGCCGGCCGGCGCTATCTGCGCGACTACTACGCCTTCACCGGCCACTTCGTCGAGCGCATCGTGGACGAGCTGCTGACCACGCCACAGGCCGTCGCGCGGTTCGTGCGCGGCTACGCCGACGCCGGCTGCGGCGAGCTGGTGCTCTTCCCCGCCGTGGCGGACCTCACCGAGCTGGATCGTCTGGCGCAGGTGGTGAGCGGCCTCACCAGCGTCGAGCTTCCCGGCGCACGGCGCCTGGAGGCGCTCCCATGAGAATCGCCGTCCTTGGCGCGGGGCCGGCCGGGCTGTACTGTGCGCTGCTGCTCAAGAAGGCCGATCCCGCCCACGCGATCACCGTCTACGAGCGCAACGCGCCCGACGCCACCTACGGCTGGGGCGTAGTCTTCTCCGACCGCACGCTGGCGGCCTTCCAGGAGGCCGACCACAAGACCTACCGCGCCATCAGCGATCACTTCGTGCTCTGGGACGCGATTGACACGTACTATCATGGCGAGCTGGTGCGCTGCGGCGGTCACGCCTTCGCCGGCCTGGCGCGCAAGCAGCTCCTCGCCATTCTGCAAGCGCGCTGCATTGAGTTGGGCGTGAGCCTCAAATTCCACGTCGAGGTGCGCGAGCTGGCGGAGCTAGGCGAGCCGGACCTGATCATCGCCGCCGACGGTGTGAACAGCCTCGCGCGCCGCGTCCACGCCGAGACGCTCACGCCGAGCATCATGTATGGGAAGGCGCGCTACATCTGGCTCGGAACGGATAACGTGCTGGACGCCTTCACCTTCATCTTCCGTGAGAACGAGGCCGGGCTGTTCCAGGTCCATAGCTATCCCTTCGACGGCACGACCAGCACGTTCATCGTCGAGTGCGCGGAGGACGTATGGCAGCGCGCCGGATTGGAGGAGGCGAGCGAGGCGGCGAGCGTCGCCTACTGTGAGCGGCTCTTCGCGCCGGAGCTGGCCGGGCGGCGGCTGCTGCCCAACAACTCGAAGTGGATCAGCTTCCCCACGCTCACCTGCGTGTCGTGGCACGCCGGCAACGTCGTGCTGCTGGGTGACTCGGCGCACACCGCCCACTTCTCCATCGGCTCCGGCACCAAGCTGGCGATGGAGGACGCTATCGCGCTCGCCAACGCCATCGAGCAGCATCCTGACCTGGAGCGCGCGCTCGCCGAGTACGAGATGGAGCGCAAGCCGGTCGTGGAGCTGTTCCAGGCGGCGGCGGCCGAGAGCCAGGCGTATTTCGAGAGCGTCAAACGCTACGCGAGCCTGCCGCCGATGCGGTTCACCTTCAATTTGCTCACGCGCAGCGGTCGCGTCTCGTATGACGATCTGCGCCTGCGCGATCCGCGCTTCGGCATGGCGGTGGATCGCGACTTCGCCGCGCGCGACCAGGCGGCCGGGGAGGCGCGAGCCACCGAGTTCGCCGCGCCTCCGCCCGCGTTTGTCCCATTTCACATCAGGTCCGCACAACTGGAGAACCGGATCGTAATGGCACTGCCGGCCGGATTGACGTCTGACAATGGTGTGCGCGATGAGGCCCAGTATGGCGATCTCACCGCCCGCATGGCTGGCGGCGCCGGACTCGCGCTGACCGCGCCTGTAGCGGCCTCGGCGGATGGGCGGATCTCGCCCGCGTGCGCCGGCATCTACACCGGCGAGCAGCGGCATGCTTGGGCAAGCGTGATCGCCTCAGTCCATCGCTCATCAGGCGCAAAGCTCGGCATCGTTCTCAACCATGCCGGGCGGCGCGGCGCGGTGCGCCCCAGCCAGCAGGCGCGCGGGCTGGATCGCCCACTGCGCGCGGGCGCGTGGCCGCTGCTCGCCCCGTCGCCGCTCCCCTACACGCCGCGCAACCAGATGCCGAAGGAGATGGACGGCGACGACATGGCGCGCGTGCGCGACGACTTTGTGAACGCGGCGCAAGCGGCGGATGCGGCGGGCTTCGACCTGCTGATGCTGCACATGGGGCATGGCTACCTGCTCTCCAGCTTTCTCTCGCCGCTCGCCAACGTCCGCGCGGATGAGCACGGCGGCACGCTGGCGAACCGGCTGCGCTACCCGCTGGCGGTCTTCGATGCCGTGCGCGCCGTCTGGCCGCGTGAAAAGCCGCTCGCCGTCGCGCTCAACGTCACCGACGCGGCGCGCGGCGGCTTCGCCATCGCCGAGGGCATCGCCATCGCGCGGGCGCTCAAAGACCACGGCTGCGCTCTGATCCAGGTCATGGCTGGCTACACCGTGCCAGCTACCGAAATGCCCTACAAACGCGGCTTCCTCACGCCGCTCAGCGACCGCGTACGCAACGAGGCCGGCATCCCGACGCTGGTGGACGGCTACCTCACCACCACCAACGAGATCAACACCATCCTGGCCGGCGGCCGCGCCGACCTCTGCGTGCTCACGCCGGTCTACGCGCCCGTGCGGGTGAAGACGGGTGAGGGCGCGTGACGTTCCACAGACGAGAGGATGAGCGCCACATGACCACTCCGCAATCGCTGCCGCTCGCCGGCAAGCGCGCCGTCGTCACCGGCGCCAGCCGCGGCATCGGGCGTAGCATCGCCCTCGCGCTTGCCAACGCCGGCGCGGATGTCGCCGTGACCGCGCGCACGAAAGCTGAGCTTGATGAGCTGGCGGACGAGATCGCGCGCATGGGACGACAGGCTATCGCTATCGCGTGCGACGTGACGAACCAGCGACAGGTGCAAACCGATCTGGCCAGTCGTGTGCTGGGAGCCTGGCGCGGCATTGACATTTTGGTGAACAACGCGGGCGCGTCGGGCAGCGCGAAGTTCCTCGGCCACGACGATGAGCTGTGGCACCGCATGCTCGACATCAACCTAACCAGCGTCTACTACGTCACCAAGGCGTTCGTGCCGGCGATGGTCGCGCAGCGGTCGGGGCGCATCATCACCATCGCCTCCATCGCCGCGCGCACCGGCGCGACGTACATCGCCGCCTACGCCGCGTCCAAGCACGGCGTGCTCGGCCTGATGCGCGCGCTGGCCGTCGAGCTGAACCCATCCAACATCACCGTCAACTGCGTCTGCCCCGGCTACGTGGATACACCCATGACCGACCGCAGCATCGCCAACGTCGCCGCCAAGACTGGCATGGGCGAGCAACAGGCGCGTGAGGCGCTGGAGAAGATGAGTCCACAGGGCCGGCTCGTCCAACCGGAGGAGGTGGCGCGCATCGCCGTCTTCCTGACGGACCCCGCCAGCGCCAGCATCACCGGCCAGGCGATCAACGTGGATGGCGGCAGCGTCATGTCCTGAAAGCGAAGAGATGACGATGACGGATCGATATGCGGATCAACGGGGATTCCTGCCGGATGCGGCGGCGGCGCACTACGCCAGCGGCTACGAGGCCGAGCGGCTGATGAGCGGCGGCAGCCGCATCGAGCTGGCGCGCACCCAGGAGATCGTGTTGCGCCACGCGCCGCCGCCGCCCGCCATGATCTACGACATCGGCGGCGGGCCGGGCGTCTACGCGCGCTGGCTGGCCGGACGCGGCTATACGGTCCATCTGGTGGACGCGCTGCCGCTGCACGTCGAGCAGGCGCGACGCGCCTCAGAGGAGCGGCCGGGCACGCCGCTCGCCAGCATGAGCGTCGGCGACGCACGACACCTGCCGTTCGCGGACGCCAGCGGCGACCTCGCGCTGCTGCTCGGCCCGCTCTATCACCTGACCGAGCGCACGGACCGCGTCGCGGCGCTGTCTGAGGCGCGGCGCGTGCTGCGGCCGGGCGGGCTGGTCTTCGCCGCCGCCATCTCGCGCTTCGCCCCTATGCTCGACGGCATGCGACAGGGCTTCCTCGCTGATCCGGCCTTCGTCGCCATCGCCGAGCGTGATGTGCGCGAGGGCCAGCATCGCAATCCGACCAACCACCCCGGCTACTTCACCACCGCCTACCTGCATCATCCCGACGAGCTACGCGCCGAGGTGGCGGAGGCCGGCCTCATCCACATGGCGACGCTGGCGGTCGAGGGCCCGGCCTGGCTGGCGCAGTGGGTGCTGGACGCCTGGGACGATCCCACATCGCGCGAGCGCGTGCTGGCGGCGCTGCGCACGATCGAGGCCGAGCCGTCGCTGCTCGGCGCCAGCGCGCACCTGCTCGCCGTCGCGCGCACGCCGTCCTGAACGCCCTGAACGGATGAAACGCCTATATACTGTGTTCAATCAGAGAGGCCGACCATGGACTACGACTTTCTCTATGAGGTGGCCGACGGCGTCGCCACGCTCACGCTCAACCGGCCCGAGGTGCTGAACGCGCTCACCTTCGAGGTCTACGCCCAGCTGCGCGATCTCTTCGAGCGGCTGCGCGCCGACGACACAGTGCGCGCCGTCGTGCTGACCGGCGCGGGCGATGCCTTCTGCTCCGGCGGCGACGTGCATGCCATCATCGGCGAGCTGCTCAAGCGCGACATGCGCGACCACCTCGCGTTCACACGCATGACCGGCGCCGTCGTCCAGAATATGCGCCAGCTCGACAAGCCGATCATCGCCGCGCTCAACGGCATGACGGCCGGCGCTGGTGCGGTGCTCGCCCTCGCCTCGGACCTGCGCATCGCCTCGGAGCGCGCGCGCTTCGCCTTCCTCTTCACCAAGGTCGGCCTCACCGGCGCGGACATGGGCGCGGGCTACCTGCTGCCGCGCATCGTCGGGCTGGGCCGCGCCTTCGAGCTGCTGCTGCTCGGCGACACGATCGACGCCGCCACCGCCGAGCGTTTCGGCCTGGTCAACCGCGTCGTGCCGCACGACGAGCTGCTGGGCGCGGCGCGCGAGTGGGCGCGGCGGCTGGCATCCGGCCCGGCGCTCGCCGTCGCCATGACCAAGCGCATGATCAACAACGAGCTGGCGCTGGACCTCAACGCGGCGGTCGAGGCCGAGGCGCAGGCGCAGGCCCTGCTGCTGATGGGCGCGGATCACCGCCGCTTCTACGAGGCGTTTACCAACAAAGCAAAGCCGGAATGGATCGGGAGGTAATGGGCGATGGCGAAGCGTATTCTCACGCCGTCTGGACTGCCGCGGCCGCGCGGCTTCAGCCACGGCATCCTCACCACCGGCGGCGCGCTGCTCTTCCTGGGCGGGCAGGACGCGAGCGGCGCGGACGGCCAGATCGTCGCGCCGGGCGATCTCGTGGCCCAGCTCGATCAGGTGTTGCGCAACCTGGGCGCTGTCGTCACAGAGGCCGGCGGCACGATGAGCGATATCGTCAAGCTCACCATCTTCGTGCGCGACCGCGACGACTATGTGGCGAAACTGAAACCGCTGGGCGAGGTCTTCCGCCGGCACCTCGGCGGCTACTATCCCGCGCTCGCGCTCTTTGAAGTGACGGGCTTCTTTCAGGAGGAGGCGCTGATCGAGCTGGAAGGCATGGCGGTGATCGGCGCTGACTGATACCGGCATGCCGGAGCGCCAACGCATGACACCACGTCAGCGCGCAGCGGGATCATCCGGCAATCCTCACCCCCGCTCCTTGACATCCCGCTTCTTTAATGGTAAATTAGTTCTATCATCGCGCGGCCACCCATCCGCGCCAGCACCTTGAACAACCTCGTAGCTCCCAAAACATCCCGGCCTCGCACGATGGCAGCCGCGAGCAGAGCGACCTGGACACGATCACATCCCGTCAAACCGTGCCGTTTTTGCCGCCCACCTTGCCATTTTGTTGCCGGATCTTGCCGCTTTTGCTATCCATAACACAAAACGTCAAGTTGGCGCCCGCCGCGAGTAGGCTTGAATTCGGCGGTCGAGGCGGGTCGGAGGTCGAAACAAACGTGAAAAAGCGGCAAAAACGGCAATGTTCACCGCTCCAGTCAACATTGCCGCCAGGATGAGCCCTGGCATGATGCGGGTGGTCAATACGCCAACGCCTCAGGGCAGGTCAGGATGATGGGATAATGCGTTCAGCGTGGAGCGGGTGGATCGAGAGAGAAAGTGAGACATGGCATGAGCGATGAGCGCGAGCAGGCTCACCAATCGGCGGCCATCGCCTTGTTCGACGACGAGACGGCTGAGACGTCGGTGCGCCGTGTGTGGCATGAGGATCGATGGTTCTTCTCGGTAGTAGATGTGATCAGTCTTTTGACCGGGAGCGCCAGCCCGTCTCAATACTGGCGCGACATGAAGCGCCGCATCTATGATGAGGGTTTCCGCGAGGTGCGCACCGCCTATCGTCAACTGAAATTGCCCGCAGCCGATGGGAAGCTCCGCGAAACCGACTGCGCCGACTTCCCGACCCTAGCCACCCTACTGCACGCCTTGCCCGCCCTGTATAGCCGCACCACGCCGCATCGGCCCCTCACCTCATCACCCAATACTTGTGATAGTGGGATCTATGCCATTGTCAACACCCTCACCCGGGACCGCTATATCGGCAGCAGCCATGATATGCCGAGCCGCTTCACCCAACACAAGGCGCTGTTGCGCCGAGGCAAGCATCATGCGCGCCGCTTGCAAGCGGCCTGGGATACCTATGGCGAAGATGCCTTTGTGTTCGTGGTGCTGGAAGCTCTCCCCGACACCGACCAGTTGGAAGCTATCGAGCAACGCTATCTGGACACGGAACAGCCGGCCTATAATAGCGCCGCCAGCGCGCAGAACCGGCTGACGCTTCCACCCATCGCGGAAGACCGCCTCCACCGACTCCTCTTCTCTTTGTACGACCTCCAGAGCGCCGATCCCAACGTCCAAACATCGTTCATCCGTACGCTGCGTGAGGCCATCGGGTATGGGGTGGTCAAGCCCAGCCGCAACTTCCCGGTGTTCCTGGCGGCAGCAGCCAGCGGCGTTGCGACCTGGGCTGCGTTTGGCACATTTATGCAGCAACGTGAGCAGGCAGGATGAGCGGTCAACCAGGCGCTACCCCGCGGAACGCCATTGGCACGGAAAGGATGCTATGTATCATCCAGTCGATACCATCTCCCAAGGTCGCACGCTCACCACCCAATCGAGCCACAGCCTGTGGAGCGGCGGAAACCAGGCGCAGGTGGATTCGACGCTGCCGAAACCACGGGGAGATGACGAGCAGATGGAGCGCTGAGCAGCGGCATTCCAGCAGCCCGAACGACACATCTGTGAGACCAATAGTTCGAGAGGGGAAAAGATGGCACACCCAGTGATGACAGTCCTCGAGGCGCGGATCGCGCCGGAGCAGTGGGCGGCGTTCGAGCAAGCCTACCGCGGTGGGCAGCTCCCGCCACAGATGTTGCAAGCGTTCCTGGTGCGGGACGCGGCCGACCGCACGATCTGGCGCGCCGTCTCCATCTGGCGCAGCCGCGAGGCGCTGGACGAGTACCGGCGCTCGGTAGAGACCCCGGCGGGCATCCTCTTCTTCCGCTCGGTGGGCGCGGAGCCGACGCTCTCGGTGTTCGAGGTCATTGACCATCAGATGACCCCGGCGAGCTAGGGGAGGCGCACGCCATGGACTTCGCCCTCACGTCCGAACAGCAGCGCATCCGCGACCGCGCCCGCCAGTTCGCCCGCGAAGAGGTGGCGCCGCTGGCGCGCGAAGCCGACGCGACCGGCAGCCTGCCGCGCCAGTTGATCGCGCGGCTGGCCGAGCTGGGCTTGCTCGCCGGCCCGCTCGACACCGCATACGGCGGCGCCGCCATGGACTCACTCAGCTTCGCGCTCGTCTGTGAGGAACTGGGCTGGGCGGACTCGTCGCTGCGCGGCTTCCTGACCGTCCACGCCGGGCTGGTGACAATGTGCATCCGCGCGTGGGGGACGGACGAGCAGCGGGCGCGCTGGCTGCCGCGACTGGCGAGCGGACAATCCATCGGCTGCTACTGCCTGACCGAGCCGGAGGCCGGCTCCGACGCCGCCAGCATCCAGACCACCGCGACGGCGGACGGCGACGACTACGTGCTGAACGGTGAGAAGATCTGGATCACCAACGGCACCATCGCCGACCTCGCCATCGTCTTCGCCACGCGCGACCCCGCCGCGCGCCACAAGGGCATCTGCGCCTTCCTCATCCCGACCGAGACGCCCGGCTTCCAGCGCGAGCGCATGCCTGGCGAGGCGCTGGGGCACCGCGCCTCCGACCACGCACGCATCACCTTCGCGGACTGCCACGTGCCGAAGTCAGCGCTCCTGGGAGAGCCGGGTGAGGGCTTCAAGGTGGCGATGTCGGCGCTGGATCGCGGCCGGCTGGGCGTGGCGGCGGGCGCCGTGGGCATCGGCCAGGCATGCCTGGATGCCTGCGTCGAGTTCGCGCGCGCGCGCCGCCAGTTCGGCCAGCGCATCGGCGACTTCCAGATGGTGCAGGAGCGGCTGGCGGATATGGCGGCCGATGTGGACGCGGCGCGGCTGCTGACCTACCGTGCCGCCTGGCTGAAAGACCAGGGCCGGCCCGCCACGCGCGAAACCTCGCTCGCCAAGCTCTTTGCCACTGAGGCCGCCGCCCGCGCCGCATCCGAGGCGGTGCTGCTGTTCGGCAATCGCGGCTACTCGAACGAGTACCCGGTCGAGCGCTTCTACCGCGACATCAAGGGCATGCAGATCTACGAGGGCACCAGCTACATCCAGCGCGTGATCATCGCCCGCGACCTGCTGGGCAAAGAGGAGTAGGGAGGACGAAACCGGCGTGCGGTTGGGCGGACCACACGCCCCTTTTCCCTTCCGCACTCCGCGTCCTCTGCGAACTCCGCGGTTCAATCCCGTACCCCATCCCCCGGAGGCGAACAATGGCGTATTCCCCATACTGGAACCCGAAGAACGAGACGATGGCCCGCGACGACCTGCACGCGCTCCAACTGTACAAGCTGCGGCGCATGGTCGCATGGGCCTACGCCAACAGCCCATTTCATCGCGCCCACTTCGACGCCGCCGGCCTCACGCCGGAGTACATCCAGACGCTGGACGACCTGCGGCGCATCCCCTTCATGACGCGCGAGGAGTGGATGGCCTCCATCGCCGATCAGCCCCTTTTCGGCGACCTGCCCGCCACCGCGCCTGCCAATGCCATCCGCTACCACCTGACCTCCGGCACCAGCGGCCGTACCCCCATCCGCGTGCTGGACAGCACCAAGGATTGGGACTGGATCGCCGAGATGTGGTGCTACGGCCTGTGGGGCTTCGGCATCCGCCCGCAGGATAGCGTCTACTTCGCCTTCGGCTACGGCTCGTTCATCGGCTTCTGGGGCGCGCACTACGCCTGCGAGAAGATGGGCGCGCTGGTCATCCCCGGCGGCGCGCAGACCACCGAGGCGCGCGTCAAGCAGATCGTCGAGCTGGGCGTGACGACGGTTGCCTCCACGCCGACCTACGCACTGCGGCTCTGGCAGCAGGCGACGGAGATGGGCATCAACCTCGCCACCGAGAGCAAGGTGGACAAGCTGATCCTCTCCGGCGAGCCGGCCGGCTCGATCCCCGCCGTCAAGCGCCAGCTCGAAGAGGCCTGGGGCGCGAAGGCCGGCGACACCGCCGGCATGACCGAGCTGGGCACGATCATGATCTTCGAGTGTGCGCGCCAGCCCGGCGGCACCCACATCATCGAAGACCACTACATCGAGGAGGTGGTGGACCCCGCCACCGGCGAGCCGGTCCCCTACGGCACGCTCGGCGAGCGCGTGGTGACGAGCTTCGGCCGCGGCTTCATCCCCGTGCTGCGCTACCGCACCAAAGATATGGTCGTGAAGGTGCCGCACACGAATTGCGATTGCGGGCGCACCGGCGACCTCTACGATGGCGGCATCCGCGGGCGCTGGGACGACATGAAGCTGATCCGCGGCACCAACGTCTACCCGCGCGCGGTGGAGGCCATCGTGCGCGAGCACGACGCCATTGACGAGTTCCAGATCTACATCTGGCGCCGCGACGACATCCGCGACGAGATCACCATCAAGCTGGAGCTGAAGCCGGGACGCGAGGCCGAATGGCCGGCGCTGGAGGCGGGGCTGGCGCGCGAGCTGGCCGACGCGCATGAGGGGCTGCGCTTCCTGATCGAGCGCATGGAACCCGGCACGCTGCCGCGCTTCGAGCTGAAGGCCAAACGGCTGGAGGACGCCCGCCCCACCGCCGTCTACTCGTGAGGAGGTGACGCATATGACCCAAACCGACATACTGGGCCGGCCGCTCAACAAAGACGAACAAGACCTGTTGGCCGCCTACAACGCGCTCAAAGACCTCGCCACCCGTGCCGACCTGGCGCCCTGCGCCGCGCGCAACGTGCGCCGCGCGCTGGCGGCCATGTGGCAGGCGACCAACGACCTCGACCTCCAGTTCGAGCAGCTCTACGAGCTGGGCGTCTGAGCCGCTTCCGCGGCTGATGCCGCCGAGGGCGCGATCTCGATCACGTCCTCAGCCGTCTCGCGGATGAGCTGATCCACCACATCCTTGAGGTCGCCGGTGCGCGCGAAGGTGGCAAGCTGACGGTCGGCGCTGCTGCCCTCCTCCAGGATACGGAAGGCGTACTCGACCTCCTTCCGGCTGCCCAGTTCGTCCACCACGTCGTCTATGAACCAGGTGATCATCTCGCGGATGAGGTCGCGCGCGGGGAACTCCTCCTGCTTGCCGAAGTCAATCAGGCTGCCGTCCAGGCCGTAGCGCACCGCGCGCCACTTGTTCTCCTCGATCAGGTCCATCGGGTAGACGCGGAAGGTCATGTTATCGCGCCGCAGCTTCCAGACCTTGGCGACGATGGCCTGGAGGATGGCGGCGATGCAGACCGCTTCATCCACGCGCGTGCAGACGTCGCAGATGCGCACCTCCACCGTCGGGTAGCTGTGGTTGGGGCGCACGTCCCACCAGATCTTGGAGCCGTCGGGGATGGAGTGGGTGCGCGTGAGCGTTTCGAGCAGATAGGTGAAGTCGGCCCAGGAGCGAAAGGTGCGCGGGATGCCGGTGCGCGGGAAGTTGCGGAAGACGACGCTGCGGTAGGACTTGAGGCCGGTGTTGCGGCCCATCCAGAACGGCGAGCTGGTGGAGAGACTGAGTAGGTGCGGCAGCAGGTAGCGCATGACGTTCATAGCGTCAATCAGGAACTCACGGTCCTCGATGCCGATGTGAACGTGGGTGCCGAAGATCAGCAGTTGCTTGGCGAGGTCTTGCATGTCTTTGTGGACGCCCAGGTAGCGTTCCAGCGGCGTGATCTCCTGGGTGAGCCAGGATGAGAAGGGATGCGTGCCGGCGGCGGCGATACGCATGCCCTTGCCGCCGGCCAGCTCGATGATGGCGCGGCGCAGGCGCGTCAGCTCGGCGCGTACCTCGGCGGGGGTGTGGCAGACCTCGGTGCCGATCTCGACGATGGACTGGTGCAGCTCCGGCTTCATCTGCTCGCGCAGGATCAGCCGGCCCTCGTCCAGAATCTCGGTGATGAAGGACTTGAGCTCGCGCGTCTCGGGGTCAATGATCTGGTACTCTTCCTCGACGCCGATGGTCAGGGATGGGGGCTGCATGCCGGCACTCCTCTTGTTCCACTATCAACCAACGTCGAATAGCCGATCAGCCTAATAAACATCCGCGCGGCGCTCACCGCTCCTCGACCAGCAGCGTGGGAACCGTGGAGCCGCCGCCGGCGGTGACGTTGACCAGCGCCTCGGTGGAGAGGCGCGTGAGGCAGCCGTCCACATAGGCGCCGTCGTGGACGAAAGGCGCGGTGTCCTGGATGCGGTCGAAGATGGTGAGCGCGCCGTCAATCAGGCTAGGATACGGCTCGCTGGGTACGGCGACGCGCTCCTGCGCGACGAACGGCTCGGCCAGCGCGATCCGCACCGCGCGCTCCCAGTCCTCCGGCGCGGTCTGCCAGCCCAGCACGATGCCCTTGCCGCCGTACTCGTCATTGGACTTGAGCACCAGCCGCTCGCGCCGCTCCAGGATAAAGGGCACGAGATCCACCTCACGGCCCTCGTACTCGGTGTGGCGCTCGGCGACGCGGCGCGTCCACGGGATGTGCGCGGCGATGGCGACGCGCTCCTCGCCGCTGAAGAGGGCGGCGTTGCGCTCGTCGGAGAGGACGGCCAGGCTGGCTTTCTTGTGGAGCAGCTTGCAGCGAAACGGGTTGACCATGCAGACGGCGCCCTCGCGCACGGCGCGCACGACGGGGTGATCCAGGCCGCCGCGGTCCACCAGCTCGTTGATCAGCACGCGCTTGTAGATCAGGTTGACGGGCAGATCGTCTGCGTAAAGCTTGCCGTCGCGGTACTCGACGGCGCGCGGGTCGGCGGTGAGGGCCTCGACGCCCTGCGCGCGGAAGTAGTCCACGAACAGCAGATGCTCGCTGTAGGTCGGCACCTCGCGCCAGTCCAGCACGGCGATGCGCGGCGGGCCGGAGTCGCGGCCCCAGCGTTCGTAGGCATCTAGCAGCTCGTGCAGCACGAAGTGGCGCGCGGGGAGCGGGCGGACCTGATAGCGGCGCAGGAAGCGACGCATGACGGGCAGCGCGAGAAAGACCTCGCTGAGTGCGTCGTTGTAGGCGGGGGCGGCTGGCGTCTCGGCGTTGTACTCGACCAGCTTCAGCTCGCCGGTCTCCGGCAGATAGAAGGTGTCGAGCCGGCCGGTGGGGCTGGGGGCGGCGAAGCCGGGATCGGCCTGGATCAGCTCCTCCTCCCGCTCCGTCAGGCCGAACTGCGCGCGGATGCCAGCGTCCGCCAACGCGGCGCGATACGCCTTGTCGAAGGCGGCAAGCACGGGGCGCAGCGCGGCTTGCAGATGGCGATAGTGCGCGGGCGTGAGGAAGCGCGGGCGCAAGACGGTGGTGAGCGGCCGCGCGCCGAAGAAGAGACCGCGGCGGCGTAGCTGGTCGTCGAGCTGGGCCTGCGTCTCGCGCGCGACATCAGGCGTGAGCAGCCCGTGATAGCTGTCAATCGCCTCGCGAAGCTCCATGACATACCTCCCGAAGCGGCTGAGACGAGATCGGTTGCGTGCCCATCGCCGCATCCAAGTCCGCGTAGGCGGACTTCGTGGCCGTAGGCCCTCAGACGTCGAGTAAACCGCCGGCTCGCATGCCCGCAGGGGTCGTGGGTCCGGCCATCACGAGGGTGCGGCGGCCTCGGGGATGGATTCACTGGGCATGGGACCAGGGCCGGTGAGGCTGTCACCGGCGGTGTGGCGGCCCTGCGTGAAAAGGCCGTCCCAGCGCAGCTCGCGCGCCTGCGGGCGGGGGCTCTTGGCGAGGCGGATGGCGAGGTCGGCCAGGTGCGTGACGGCCCACTGGAAGTAGTCGGGGGTGAGCGAGTAGAT